>CANJKM010000050.1 GCA_947474805.1 Caulobacterales bacterium
ATTGGAGAGCGGCCCTTCCGGTTAGGCCGCGGCGAAGACCTTGCTGAACGCCGGCGTGTCGTCGGTGCGCCAGCCGGACTCCAGCGTGACCGAGCCGCCGGCCACGCGGGAGACGCAGGCGCACAGCTTGCACCCCGCCGCTCGCTGCGGCTCGGAGAGGAAGACATCCCGGTGGTCGATCTCGCCCTCGGCCGAGATGACGTTCATCACGCACAGGCCGCACTCGCCCCGCCGGCACTCGTTCATCACCTCGACCCCCGCCTCCTCGAGCACCTCCAGCATGGAACGATCGGCCGGGACATCGACCGAAAACCCGAGGTCTGGCAGATGCACGGTGAACGGCGCGTTGGCGTAGGCCCCTGAAGACCCGAAGGTCTCGAACCTCAGGTCCGGTAGCGGCCGTCCGGCGGCGGCCCAGACGCGCTTGGCCGCCTCCAGCATCGGGATCGGGCCGCAGATATAGACCTGCCCTCCCGCCGGCAGGCGGGAGAACGCGCCGGCCAGGTCGGGCGGACCGGACTGTTCGGCGTCGGCCCAGACCTGCAGCCGATCGCCAAGCAGGGTCTGGAGCTCTTCGAGATAGGCCATGTCGGAACGGCTGCGGCCCGCATAGAGCATGGAGACCTTGGCCCCGCGCTTGGCCAGGGTGGAGGCCATGTGGAGGATGGGGGTGACGCCCACTCCGCCTGCGATCAGGAGATAGGCCGGGGCGTCGAGCGCCAGCTCGAAGCTGTTGGAGGGCGGGGTCGCCTTCAGGCGGGCGCCGGGCTTCAGGGCGTGCATGGCCTTGGAGCCGCCGCGCGACGCGGGATCGAGCCGCACCGCCACCTTGCGGGTTCCGCCATCGGCATCGCCGACCAGGGAGTAGGAGCGGGTCTCGACCCGTCCCGCCACGATCAGCTCGACGTCGATATGGGCGCCCGGCGTGTGCGGCGCGGCCCAGGGCGTCTCCAGGGTGATTTCGCGAATTTGGGGAGTCACGTCGCGGACAGCGGCGACGGTCACCTCGTCCAGTCGGTCGATGTAGCGCATGGGGAGGGCTCTTTAGGCGGTGCGGCGTTCGATCAGGGCCGCGCCGCGCACCTGGCGCAGGGCGTCCTGATCCTGAAGGGCGAGGTCGAGGTTGCGGCGCGCGAGACGGGCGTGCTCGCGCATGATGGCTTCGGCCCGCCCCCCCTCGCGCCTGGCGATAGCGTCGAGCACGGATCGGTGCTGATCCTGGGCCACCACAAATATGGTCCGGGCCTCCGGCCGCAGCGCCTGGGCCATGACAAAGCCGGAGGGCGAAGCGAAGGGCAGGGCCATAGCCCGCGCCAGCTGGTGGGCGACCGGCGGGCTTTCGGCCAGGGCGACGAGCCCCGCGTGAAAGGCCTCGTTCAGCTCGACGTAGCGGGCGAAGCCGTCGGGGCCGACCACGGGGGCGGCGATGATGGCGTCGATCTCGTCCAGCAGACGCGAGAGGGCGGTCGTGTCGGCGCCCTTCTCGGCCGCCAGGCGAGCGACCAGGCCCTCCAGCACCCCGCGCAGCTCGATCGCCTCATCGACCTCGGACGCGGTGAAGGCGCGCACGGCGTAGCCGCCGAACGGCAGGGCCTCGACCAGGCCCTCCTCCTCCAGCTTGGACAGCGCCGCGCGGACCGGGGTGCGCGACACCTTGAGCCGTTCGACCACCGACAGCTCGCTCAATCGCTGGCCGGCGGGCAGCTCGCCCGACAGGATCAGCTCGCGCAGCCGCAGCAGGGCGGTGACCGTCTGTGACATTAGAGAACTCTGGACATTATTCGGCCGCGGCCTTGAGCGGCGCATCGAGCTCGGCGTCGATCCGCTTGTCGATCAGACGGCGCGCCCACATGGCGCCCGCGTCGATGTTTAGATTGTAGAAGACGTGGTCGGGATGCTCGTCGATGGCGACCTGCTGGGCCTCAACGACGATCTCGTCCTCCTTGAACACCCTGGCGATGCCTTCGCGAATCTCGGACGTCACCCGCTGCTCGCCGATCCGGTAGTCGCGGACATTGGCCCAGAAGTAATGGCAGGTCTTCTCCGTCGCCGGGGTGATGGTGTTGATCACGACCATGCTGAGCCCCTGGCTGCGGTCGCCCTGGGGGGCCCCGCTCCCGGTCGGCGCCACGCCCGCGTCGATGGCGACGGTGCAGGGCGCCTCGAAGCGGATGATCTGCCAGCGGTCGACATTGCCCTCATAGCCGGTGGCGGCGGCCAGTTGGGCCTTCCAGAACGGCGGCGGCTCGATGTCTATCATCCAGCGGGTGACCACCACCGTGTCCTCGCCGTGGGTCACCTCGAAGGGCGCCTCGGCCACCGCGTCGTTGCCGATGCTGGAGGCGTGGGTGAAGGTCTCGTGGGTCAGGTCCATCAGATTGTCGACGAACAGGCGATAGTCGCACTTGCCGTGGATGACCTTGCCGTCGCCGGCCCATTCGGGATCGTGATTCCAGTGCAAGTCCGGCACGAGGGCGGGATCGGCCAGGGCCGGGTCGCCCGGCCAGACCCAGACGAAACGGTGGCGCTCGACGACGGGGAAGCTGCGCACGCAGGCGGACGGATTGATCGTCTCCTGCGACGGCATCTTGGTGCAGCGGCCGTGCGAATTGAACACCAGCCCGTGATAGCCGCACTGGACGTCGTCGCCCTTCAGCTTGCCCAGTGAGAGCGGTAGCAGCCGGTGCCAGCAGGCGTCTTCCAGGGCGACAGGCGTCCCGTCGGCCTTGCGGTAGAAGACGATCTTCTTGCCCGCGATGGTGCGGGGCAGCAGCGCCCGCCCGATCTCCGCGTCCCAGGCGGCGGCGTACCAGGCGTTCATCGGGAAGGTCGGACGGGCGGTCATGATCCGGCTCGCGGGCTACTGTATACAGGAATAATGCCTCGGCGGCCCAGGACCCGTCAACCGGCCCCAATTCCGGGGCTTCTGCATACAGGCCGTGCATGTCGCCGCATTCCGCTTGTCAAGCCGCGCCCGGCTTGCTTCATCCTGGATTCCAACGAAAAATCTACGGGCGAGGTGGTCGAATGGCTGGAGCGGTATCCACGATGGGACGCCTGTCTTTGGGCGCGATCTTCGCCCTTGGCCTGGCCGCCTCCGCCGTCGCGGCCCCCGCCCGCGTCGGGGCCAATTCCCCGGCCCTGCAGCAGCAGTGGCGCGCGATCGCCAACCTCCCCGACTGGAGCGGCATCTGGGATCCGGACCGGGCCAATGAGGCCAAGCAGCTCCGTGAGAACAAGCCGCCCTGGAACGCCGCCGCCCAGAAGGTCATCGACTTCCAGCAGAAGGAGCTCGTCGAGGGTCGCCCGACCCTTGTGCTCTGGGGGTGTTTCCCGCACGGCCATCCGACCTGGATGATGATCAACCACAACGTCATGGAGATCATCTTCTCGCCGGGCCGCGTCACCATGCTGGGCGAGGTCGACGGCAACCGGATGCGCCGAATCTTCACCGACGGCCGCAAACACCCCGAGGACCCGGACCTGACCTTCCACGGCCATTCTATCGGCCACTGGGAGGGCGACACCCTGGTGGTGGACACGGTCGGCGTCGCGCCCCAGGCCCCCATCGCCCAGTCCGAGGCGATCGGCCTGTCCAACAACGGCGACATGCATGTGGTCGAGCGGATCCGTCTGACCGACGAGAACACGCTCGAGGACATCATCACCATCACCGCGCCCAAGGTCTTCACCAAGCCCTGGACCACCACCAGCTATTTCAAGCGGCTGCGCGGCCCCCAATATGACATCGTCGAGGGCCAGTGCGTCCGCGGCGACTATGAAGAAGGCGTCGACAAGGACGGCTACGCGACCTTCGTCGCCGGGCCTGAACGGGTGAACGGCGGCGTCGTCCCCATCGGCAAGAAATAGCAGGATCCAAGTCATGACCGTTTCGCTCAAGACCTACCGGCTGGCCGCGACGGGCGTCGCGCTCGGCCTCCTGGCCGCGGCCGCCGCGCCGGCGAGCGCCCACCATTCGGCCTCGATGTTCGACCGCACCAAGCCGGTCATCATCAAGGGCACGATCAAGGCGTTCAACTGGGTCAATCCACACTGCTCGATCCTCGTCATCGACGAGAAGACCGGCGAGACCTGGAATATCGAATCGACCAGCCCCGGGGTTCTGACCCGCAACGGCTGGACCAAGCGCTCGCTGAAGCCCGGCGACCATGTCGAGATGTCCGTCGGGCCGCTGCGCACCGGCGGCCCCGCCGGGGTGATCATCGACGTCAAGAATCTCGACACCGGAGAGACGCTCAAGCGCGCCGTCTAGCCGAAAACCCCGGCCCGATGATCCCCATCGGGCCGCTCGATCGGGGATAAGATCATGAAAGCGACCCTGAAGCGGACGGCCTGCGTCGCCCTCGGCCTGCTGGCCCTGGCGGCGCCCGCCTCGGCCCACCACTCGGCCAGCATGTTCGACCGCACCAAGCCCACCACCCTCACGGGCGTGGTCAAGGCGTTCAACTGGGTGAACCCCCACTGCTCCATCATCTTCGTGGCCGACGGCACCGGCGAGACCTGGAACGTCGAGTCGACCAGCCCCGGCGTCCTGACCCGCTCGGGCTGGACCAAGCGCTCGCTCAATCCCGGCGACAAGATCGAGATCACCCTGGCGCCGATCCGCACCGGCGGTCCGGCGGGCCTGTCGCTGGAGATCAAGAACGTCACCACCGGCGAAACCCTGAAGCGCGCGGTCTAACCCGGCCCGCCCTGCGAAGCCTCGGCGAACCAAGGCGTCTTCCACCTGCGACACTTTGGCGCCATAGTTCGGGCCAAACCTGCCGGGAATCCCCGCGGGGACGGAAATTCAGGGAGCTGACTTTATGAACTTCAAGCTGATGGGCGCCGCCGCGGCGCTTTCGATGCTGATGGCCGCCGGCGCGCAAGCCGCCACGGTCAACTACATGGCGATGCTCGACGGCAAGTCGGAAGTCCCGGCCAACGCCGAACATGGGACCGGCATGGTCGAAGGCAAGCTCGACACCGCGACCAAGGTCTTCACCTACACCGTCACCTATAAGGACCTGACCGGCCCGGCCACCGCCGCCCACTTCCACACCGGCGCCGTGGGCGCCAACGGCCCGCCGACCGTTCCGGTCCCGGCAGCCGCCCTGGCCAGCCCGATGCACGGCGAGGCCACCCTCACCGACGCCCAGATCGCCGCCTTCGACGCCGGCGGGGTCTATTTCAACATCCACACCGCCGCCCACGGCCCCGGTGAAATCCGCGGCCAGGTGATGAAGCACTAGCTTCGCCAGCGCGAAACGATCAGGCCGTCGGGTTAGCGCCCGGCGGCCTTTTCTTTTATGGGCATGGCATGAGCTTTTCCCGAACCTACGACGAAGCCGAACCCCAGAGGGTCAACCGCTGGCTGGCCCAGGCAGGCGTCTGCTCGCGCCGCGAAGCCGAGGCCCTGATCGCATCCGGCCAGGTCTTCATCGACGGCCAGCAGGTGCAGGACGTCGGCCGCAAGATCGAGCCGGGTCAGACCCTGACTCTCGGCGAAGCCGGCGGAGCCCGGCTCGATTCCAACCTCAGCGTCATCTTCCACAAGCCGGTCGGGATCGTCTCCTCCCAGCCCGATCCCGGCCAGATTCCGGCCGTGCGCTTGCTGACCCGCGAAAATCTGTCCGGCAATCCGCTGATGAAGGACGGGGTCGCGGTCATCCCCGACCGGGACAGTAAGCTCGCCCCCTGCGGCCGGCTCGATATGGACTCGCGCGGCCTGCTGATCCTCTCGGAGGACGGGGTGCTGGCCAAGGCGCTGATCGGGCCCGAATCCCAGCTGGAGAAGGAGTATATCGTCCGGGTGATCGGCGAGATCACCGCCAAGAAGATCAAGGAGTTGAGCCACGGCATGTGGCTCGACGACCGGCCGCTCAAGCCCGCCGAGGTCCGCTCGGTGGCCGACAACACATTGCGCTTTGTCCTGCACGAGGGCCGCAACCGCCAGATCCGCCGGATGTGCGAACTCGTCGGTCTGGCCGTCCGCGATCTGTTCCGCGTCCGCATCGGCCCGCTCTGGCTCGGCGACCTGCCCGAGGGCCGCTGGCGGATGATCACGCCTGAGGAACGGACAGCCCTGATCGACGGGGCCGCCGGCAAATTGAAGATCCCGGCGCCGTGAAAGGGAGCCTTACAATCTCTTGCGGCCGGGTTATGGTCGCTCCACGCTCAACCTCGACAGAACAAAGGGCTCATAGGATGGACAAGACTTACCGCCGCATCGCGCTCGCCGGCCTCGCCCTCGGGGCCCTGGCCACCGCGGCCGTCGCTCAACAGCAACAGCAGACCGGCTCGATCACCGATCCGGGCCTGGCCAAGCCCGCCGACGCCGCGACCGCCGCGCGCGTGACCGCCGCGCCGCTCGTGCTGCCGCCCGCCTCCAAGGTCGGCATGGTCGAGGGCCTGATCAAGATCCGCAGCTTCGACCAGGACATCACCGCCTACCGCGCCTATCCGCAAGGCAAGCTGAAGAACGCCCCGGTCATCGTCTTCCTGCCAATGATCGTCGGGGCTTGCAGCGCCCTGCACCAGGACTTCGCCCTGCGCCTCGCGCGCGAGGGCTACTATGTAATCATGCCCAATATGAACGAGCGCAAGCACGGCATGAACGCCTGCACCGACCCGTTCTGGACCATCGTGCGCGACAACATCGCCTTCCCGAACGAGGCGCAATACTACCTCGACATCAACGCCGCCTTCGATCACGCGGCCAAGGAAGGCGCCAGCGCCACCAAGCGCGGCATGGTCGGCTATGACGGCGGCGCCCGTGTGACGATGAAGATGCTGACCCGCGATCCGAAGATCCTGGCCGGCGTCGCCTATTCGGGCCCGGTGGCGGCGACGCCGCTCGGCATCGTCCCCGGCACGGCCGAGGCCAAGCCGACGCCGATCGAGCTGCTGAACGGCGTCAACGGCGTGCAGGGCGGCATGCGCGGCAAGCTCCTGGCCATCTTCGGCGACAAGGAGGGCCAGATCTTACCCGAGCAGATCGCCGAGTTCCAGGCGGCCCAGGCCAAGGTCGACCCCAAGTCGAAGACCACCATCTACCCGGGCCGCCACGGCTTCATCACCGACTTCGACACCGACTCGTCGAAGAAGGCCTGGGCCGAGGGCCTGGCTTGGCTGCGGGCGCACGGGGTCAAATAGACCCCCTCATCCCACAGAACACAGGGGCCGCCGTTCAAACGGCGGCCCTTTCTATTTGAACCGCCGGACCCAGGCCGCGAAGGCCGCAAGGTAGTCGCCCAGGAGCTTGCCGGTCGCCGCGTCGGTCAGCCGGCCCTCGGCGTCGAACTTCTCGTGCGCCTTGAACACCAGGAGCTCGGGCTTGGGCATGCAGTAGGCGTTGGCCCCGACGAAGACCTGACGCAGCTGGCTCTGGCTGCGGGCGGTGCCCACCATCCCAGGCGAGGCGCCGATGATCCCCACCGGCTTTGCGTCGAGCGGCGCCGCGCCGGGCGGGCGCGAACCCCAGTCGATGGCGTTCTTGGTCACCGCCGGAACGCCGTAATTGTACTCCGGCGTGACGATCAGCACCGCGTCGGCGGCCCGGATCGCCGCATGGAAGGCGGCCACCGACGCCGGCGGCCCCGCCGCCTCGACGTCGCCGTTGTAGAGCGGCACCTCGATCAGATCGAAGGCCTCGATCGTCATCCCCTCGGGCGCCGCCGCCTGGGCGGCCCGCAGCAGCGACCGGTTGAGGGAGGCTTTTCGCAGGCTGCCGGCGAAGGCCAGCACCTTGATTGGATCGCTCATCGGTCGCTCCTCAATAGGTCTTCTGAAGCTCTTCCAGCTCCATGGTCCGCGCCACCGTCGCACGCAGGTCGCAGCTGACGTAGCCGATCTTGTCGATGGTCCCGCCGGTCTGGTTCTCCGAATCGCACTTGGCGTCGCGGAACACGATCCAGGCGCGCTGCGCCAGGATCAGCTTGGGCCTCTGCTCTGGCCGCAGGAAGGCCAGGGCAGAGCGGTAGGTCTGGTTCAGGCGGGCGTCCTGAACCGACGCCTCCTCCCCGATACACTCGACCATCGCGCGGGTGACGCCCTGGGCGGCGGCGCCGCTGGACAGGCATTGGCCGTAGGCGGGGGTGTAGCGGGCCTCCACCGGATCGGCGGCGGGAGCCGGTTTTGGGGTCGACGGTTCAAGCTTGGCCGGAGCGGCGGCGACCGAAACGGGCGGTTTTGGCGGCGGGGGCGGCTTTGAATCGCAGGCGGCAAGCGTAGCCGCAACGCCAAAGATTCCAATGAGTTCAACAGACTTCACGCCCCACCCCACTATGGTCACCCCAGCGCCGTGATCGGCCCCATATCCGCCGCTAATCCGCCGCGTTCGGCTCCCCTGACGCTGCGACGGAAGGTCGCAGGGCTGACGCCTGGGGGCCTTCCTTCGTGGAAACAATACGGAGGTTCCAGAATGCGACTTGTGAAATCCAGCGCGCTAGCCACCGCCGCCGTCCTGCTCGGCGCCCTCTCGCTCGGCGGCTGCGCCACTAAGGGCTTCGTCCGCGATCAGGTCGGCGTGGTTGATGTGAAGCTGCAGGCGACCGACGCCCAGGTCCAGCAGGCCAACGCCACGCTCGGCGCCCACGGGACGCAGATCGCCGAACTCGACAAGACCAGCCGCGAGGCGCTGGAGCGCGCCACCGCCGCCGGCAAGCTGGCCGAGGGCAAGTTCCTCTATTCGATGGTCCTCTCCGACGACTCGGTGAAGTTCCCGCTCGATAGCAGCAATCTCTCGCCCGAGGCCCAGACCCGGCTGCAGGCCTTCGCCGACAAGCTCAAGGCCGACAACCACAATGTCTATCTCGAGATCCAGGGTCACACCGACGCCACCGGCGCCGAACCGACCAACATGCGGCTCGGCGAAGAGCGCGCCGAAGCCGTGCGCCTGTTCATGAACAAGCAGGGCGTCGCCCTCAACCGCATGAACACCATCTCCTACGGCGAAGAGGTTCCCGTCGCCGACAACAAGAGCCGCGCGGGCCGCGCCCAGAACCGCCGCGTGGTGGTGGTCGTCCTCTCCTAACCGTGGCATTCAGCGCGGAGCCCCGAAGTCGGAGACGATCGGGGCGTGGGGCTCCGTCTTGCTGAGACCGGTTATTTGCGATGCGTGGGCCGCCGCTGCGACAGCTGGATAGCCGATCCAAACCGTATCTCGCGGACCTCGCCGTCCGGGAGAACCGGCCCCTGTCCCGGCTCCATCGCAGCCTGGGGCTCTTCCTCGGCGGCGTCGTCCACGCGCTTCTGCTGTTCTTGCTTTTTGAAACCCAGGCCGTCACGCCCGAGCCGATCGAGCCGCCGGCGGTGATTCTGGAGTTTATCGCCCCGCCCGCTCCGGTGAAGGCGCCCGAATCCGGCGCCCCGCCCGTCGCGGCCAAGGCGGAAGTGGTGGTCAGGAAGAAGCCCAAGCCCCCGCCGCCCGCCGTGGTCAAGACCCGCGCGCCCAAGAAGATCCCGCCGCCGCAGGTGCGCGCCATCGCCGCCGCTCCGAAGCTGAAGAAGGTCGAGCCCGAGGAGCCCGACGAGCCGATTCCCCAGGTCTCCGAGGCCCAGGTGGCGAGCGCCGCGCGGGCGGGGACCGGCCAGGGCGCCGGGGCGGGCTCGGGCAAGGGCGAGGGCGGCGGCTCCTGCGACATGGCCCGCGCCATCCAGAACGCCCTGCGGAGGGATCCGCTGGTGCTGGCGTCGGTCGCCCAGGCCCAGCGCGCCGCCGCGGGCAAGGCGCTGCTCGTCTGGAACGGCGACTGGGTCCGCAGCCACAGCCAGGAAGGCCGGGGCCTGTCGGCTGTGCGCGAGACCATCATCTGGGAGGTGGGCTTCGCCTCTGAGCGCTGCCGCAACCAGCCGATGCGGGGCCTCGTCATGTTCTCGCTAAGCCAGTCGCGGCTGGTGGTGGGCAAGGACGGCTGGCGCTGGTCGGACATGCTGAACCTGCGGCGCTAAGGCGCGCACCCCGCGCCTTGAGCAAGCTTGGCCGTGCGGCCCTGCTCCACTATGCAGGCGGGCAATGGAGGACCTCAGAATGCGTTTCCACACCCACGCGGCCCTGCTCATCGGCGCCGCCCTCGCCATCACCGGCTGCGCAACCAAGGAGTTCGTCCGCCAGGAAGTCGGCGGCGTCGACGCCAAGGTCAGCGCCACCGACGCCCAGGTCGCCGCCGCCAAGGCCGAGCTGGCCGCCCACCAGACCATGCTGGCGGGCCTCGACAAGACCACCCGCGAGGCGCTCGACCGCGCCACCGCCGCCGGCAAGCTGGCCGAGGGCAAATTCCTCTATTCGATGGTCCTCTCCGACGACTCGGTGAAGTTCCCGCTCGACAGCGCCCAGCTGTCGCCCGAGGCCCAGACCCGGCTCCAGGCCTTCGTCGACAAGCTCAAGGCCGAGAACCGCAACGTCTATCTGGAAATCCAGGGCCACACCGACGCCACCGGCTCGCCCGAGACCAATATGCGGCTGGGCGAGGAGCGGGCCGAAGCCGTGCGCCTGTTCATGAACCGCCAGGGCGTCGCCCTGAACCGGATGAGCACCATCTCCTACGGCGAGGACGTCCCGGTCGCCGACAACACGACCCGCGCCGGCCGCGCCCAGAATCGCCGGGTCGTCGTGGTGGTGCTTTCGTAGGCCCTCAAGGCTGGAGCCTTCGGCGGCCAGCAACGTTAGGCATAGGCGCGCGCCGTGACGGCGTGCGCCGACCTCCACCCAATGGCTTAGGCCGGGAGTAGACAATGAAGATTGGTAATCCTCGCGTTCTGGCGGCGAGCGTCATCCTGCTCGGCGCGATTTCGCTTGGCGGTTGCGCCACCAAGGATTTCGTCCGTGAAGAAGTCGGCGTCGTCGACACCAAACTGCAGGCGACCAACGCCCAGGTCGCGGCGGCGAACGGAACCATCGGCCAGCAGGGCGCGCAGATCGCCGAGATCGACAAGACCAGCCGCGAGGCGCTCAACCGCGCCAACGCCGCCAACACCCTCGCCCAGGGCAAGTTCGGCTACACCATGGTGCTGTCGGACGACTCGGTGAAATTCGCCGCCGGCAGCGCGGTGCTGTCCGCCGAGGCGCAGACCCGGCTGCAGACCCTGGCCGACAGGCTGAAGACCGACAACCGCAACGTCTATTTGGAAATCCAGGGCCACACCGACGCCACCGAGCGGGGCGCCCGCCTTGGCGACGCCCGGGCCGAGGCGGTCCGCCGCTTCCTGAACCAGCAGGGCGTGGCTCTCAACCGCATGGGCGCCATCTCCTACGGCAAGGCCGATCCCGTCGCCGACAACAAGACCCGCGACGGCCGCGCCCAGAACCGCCGCGTGGTCGTGGTGGTGCTGTCCTAGTCAGGCTCGGGGTCCGGAGCGATCCGGGCCCCGGTCTACCGCTCGCCGCCGCCCGAGCTATAGTGGCGCGATGAACCGGCTCCCGAAATCCTTGCTGGCCGCCTTCCTGGGCGTGCTTTCGACCGAGGCCCTGGCCGCCAGCGCCCTGCCCCCGATTCAGATCGGCGACTGGGCCTACGCCGGTGCCGGCGGCGCCACGATAATGTTCGTCAAGCCGGAGGCCGCGCCCGAGGGCAGCCCCTACGCGCGGCTGTGGGTGCGGTTCGAGGAGGCCGCGCCCTTCGACCGGCGCGGCTTCGCCTCCATGTCGAACGTCGAGCTCAACGATGTCGACTGCGCCGGACACCGCACGCGCGTCCTGCGCAACACCCGCTACGCCGAGCGCAACATGAGCGGCGAGGCTCACGTCGAGCCGATCGAGACCCCGGTCTGGCGGGTGGAGGAGAAGGGCAGCTTCGGCGCCGCCATCCTCACCGCCGCCTGCGAGGGCGGGGCGGGCGGCGACGCCGTTTAGGCGCGCGGGGCTCGCCTACTTCCCACGCGGGTCGGGCGGCGGGGTCAGATCCATGGTCTCCACCCCATCCTGGTTCACCGACCGGTCGAGCGCGGCGACGCAATAGTTGTTCTCGGTGATCGCCCCGCCCAGCTGGCGCTTGTAGTTTGTCGTGAAGCTCCAGGGCGTGGCGAAGACCACCGGGTCCATGACCGTCGTCTTGACCTCCAGCACGTCCGGCTCGGTCTTGCGGAAGCGTTCGGTCACGGTCATCGCGTGGCCCTGCACCCCGTAGAGGATCTCGTTGCTCGGGCGCAGGCCGATGGTGGTCACCACCAGGGTGTCGCCCTCCCAGGTTCCGATCGGCTCCCCGCTGAAGGTCTCGAACAGGTCGTCGACGGGCGTGTGCTTGCGCCCGTCGGTCCAGATGTTGCGGATCTGCATTCCGCCGCCGCCGGTGATCAGGGCGATGCTGTTCGGACGCACCAGCACCTCGAACGCAGCGTTCAGCATCATCCGGGGCATGCCCGCCGGGATGCAGCGGGAGTCTGAGGTGAAGACCTGCTTGCCTTCGGCGCGGCGTTTGATCTGCTCCTCCTTCTTCGTCCGCCACTCGGGCGTCAGGGGAAGGGTCACCGTCTCGAACTTCTCGATCGAGATCGGGTTCATATTGCGCCACAGCCCGCCCGAGAACTCGCGGAACAGCTGGTCCTGGCTGTAGGGCGCCGCCGGCGCGGCCAGGACGGGGGCGCCCGCCACGGTCAGGGCGAGGGCGATGAGCAGGGCCTGCGATGATCGCGCCATGGGGCGTCCTCCAGTCTCGGTTGGAGCGACAGGTTCCGCGCGCCTGGCCCGGTTGGTCAACGATGGGCCCGCCCTCGGGCCCCTTCGACAGTTTCAAGCCATTTGAGCGATGGAGCCGCGCCAGGCGCGGCTAGTCTCTGGGGAGGTGCAGCAGGAGAACGCCCCATGCCGATCCGGTCCCGCCTTCTTCCGCGAGCGCTGCTCTGCGCCTCGGCGGCCCTGCTGGTCGCGGCCGGCGCGGCCCAGGCCCACCATTCCTACGCCGTCTTCGACCGCACCAAGACCATCACCATCGAGGGCACCGTCTACGCCTGGGAGATGGTCAATCCCCACTCCTTCCTCTGGGTCGCGGTGCCCAAGCCGGGCGTGGCCGAAACCAAATGGGGCCTGGAAGGCGGCGGCATCGCCGCCCTGCAGCGGGCCGGGATCACCAAGTCCTCGGTCAAGCCGGGCGAGAAGGTCACCGTCGCCCTGCACCCCCTGCGCGACGGCCGCAACGGCGGCCAGCTGGTCAGCTTCACCCTCGCCTCGACCGGCAAGACCGTTCGGGTCGGCGGCGGCGAGGCTCCCGGCGCGGCCGCTCCGGGCGGCGCGAACTAGCCTCCTCCCCGTCCGCCGGAAACGGCGAATGCGATCATTCGACACGGCCCGCGCGCCATCGGAAGACGCGGCGACCCTTGAACCCGCGTCGTTTGGGCGTGAGGCTGTTCGATCACTTGAGGGAAGCCAATGAAGACGCCGTCCATCGGGCCTGCCCGCCGTTCCGTGCTCCTGATCCTGGGCGCGCTCGCCGCCGCCGGGGGCGCTCTGGCCGCCGCCGCGCCGGGCCAGCGTCCGCCGCCGCCGCCTTCGGTCTATGCCGACTATCACCCGGGGTTCGCCGACATGATGACCATGGCGGTCCAGCCCCGGCACACCAAGCTCGGCCTCGCCATCCGCGCCAGGAACTGGACCTACGCCAACTATGAGGCGGGCGAGCTGCGCGGCGCCTTCACCCGCATGGCGCGCAGCATTCCGAGCTACGAGGGCGAGGACACCGCCGGCATCCTGGCCCAGATCACCCCCTCGCTCGACGGTCTGCGCAAGGCGATCCAGGACAAGAACGCCGCCAAGGCGGACGCGGGCTACGCCGAGCTGACCGCGAGCTGCAACCAGTGCCACGAGAGCCAGGGCCGCGGCTATATCGTCATCCGCGCGCCCGCCGCCTCATCCTATCCCGACCAGGACTTCACCGCCCGCCGCTAGAAGCGGGCGGCGATCTTCAGTCCGCCGCCGCCGGCCTGGCTCCAAGGCAGGATCACCACGCCCCGGTCCCGCGGCTTGGCGATCAGGAAGGCCGTGGTCTCGCCGATCGCCGCGCCGACGACCACGTCGTGCCAGTAGTGATCCTTGGACTGCACCCGCGACGCGCCGACCAGCGCCGCGGCCGCCGCGGCCGGCAGGCCCCACTTCCAGCCGTAGCGCCGGTGCAGGAAGCCCGCCGCGGCGAAGGCGGTCGAGGTGTGGCCGGAAGGGAAGGACAACCGGTCCGAATGATCCGGCCCCCATTCGTGCACCGAATG
>CANJKM010000051.1 GCA_947474805.1 Caulobacterales bacterium
ACCGCAACCCGCGGGCTGGAGCAGGCCCTGGCCGAACGCTCGGCGGCCTTGGCCGAAACCGACCGGCTGACGCGCGATTTCGGCGGCAATGTCTCCTATGAGCTGCGCACCCCGCTCACCACCATCATCGGCTATTCGGAGCTGCTGGAGCAGGCCGAGGGCTTGCCCGAACGCTCCAAGAGCCACGTCGGGGCGGTGCGGTCGGCGGCGGCGCAGCTGGCGCGGTCGATCGACGATGTGCTGGACATGGCCCAGATCGACGCTGGCGAGATGGGGCTCAATCTCGGCGACGTCGAGGTCAATGAGCTGATGAAGGCGGCGGCCGCCCGCGCCGCCCGCGCGGCCGAGGACGGCGGTGTGTTGCTGTCGGTGACCGAGGCCGAGACCGGCATGATCCGCGCCGACGAGCGACGGCTGGCGCAGGCGCTCGATCACCTGGTGGCCAATGCGGTGCGCTCGACCCCGCGCGGCGGGTCGGTGACCCTCTCGGCGCGGCGGGCGCTGGGCGAGGTGCAGGTGCAGGTGGCCGACACCGGGCGCGGCATCCCCTTCCACGTCCAGGCGCACATCTTCGACCGTTTCATCGGCCGCGACCGGGGCGGGCCGGGCCTCGGGCTGGCTCTGGTGAAGGCGCTGGTCGAGCTACACGGCGGCTGGGTGGCGCTGGAGAGCGAGCCCGGCGCGGGCGCGGTCTTCACCTGCCACCTGCCCGAGATCGCCTACAGCGACGCGGCGCATCCGGAGCTGAGTTTCGGGTGATCCCCCTCACCCAACCTCTCCCCACCGGGGAGAGGGACGGCGTCATCCAGCTCAATCCTTCCTAAAGGGTCGGCGGGCTATGGAAGCGGTCATGTCGATCGAGATCATCGCCCCGCAAGACCTCTCGCCGCAGGACATCGCCGCCTGGGAAGCCCTGCAGGCGTCCGATCCCGCTTTCGCCAGCCCCTTCCTGTCGCCGCAATGGCCCTTGGCCCTGGCGGCGGTCGACGGGCCGGACGCCGAGGGGCTGAAGATCGTGATCCAGCGCGAGAACGGCCGCCCGCGCGCCTTCATGCCGCTGCGCCGCCGCCGTTTCACCGCCATGCCGGCCGGGGCGCCGATGTGCGACTATCAGGGCGTGGTCTCCGAGCCCGGCGTCACCCTCGACCTGCGCGGGCTGGTCAGCAGCCTGGGCGTCCAAAGGTTCGATTTCAGCCACGCCATCGAGGGCCACGCCGCCTTCGCCCCCTATGTCAAAGGCACGGCCGAATCGCTGCTGATCGACGTGTCGGAGGGGTTTGACGCCTACGCGGCCGCCCAGCGCGCCCATTCGGACATCCTGAACGACACCGCCAAGAAGAAGCGCAAGGTCGAGCGCGAGAAGGGCGAGGTCGTCTTCACCGCCCGCTCGACCGCCAAGGCCGACTTCGACCGGCTGATCGGCTGGAAGCGCGAGCAGTATAAGAAGACCGGTCAGACCGACATCTTCGCCGCCGGCTGGCCGCTGCGGCTGCTCGAGACGCTGCGCGTCGACGACCGGCCGGAGTTCGGCGGCATCCTCTTCACCCTGCACATCGGCGGCGAGTTGGCGGCGGCCCATTTCGCCCGGCGCGGCAAGGATGTCCTGCACGCCTGGTTCATCGCCCACGACGACGCCTTCGGCCGCTATTCGCCCGGCGTGATCCTGATGGTCGAAATCCTGAAGTGGCAGGCCCAGAACGGCTATCGGATTCTCGATCTTGGTCCCGGCGACTACCGCTTCAAGCACCAGCTCTCCAACGGCAAGCTGCCGGTCGGCTTCGGCTTTGTCGGCCGGCCCTCGGCCGCCGCCTTCCTGCGCGGGGCCCAGTACGATGTTCGCCGCGCCGCCGAGGCCCTGCCGCTCGGCAGGATGTCGGCCCTGCCCGGCAAGGCTATGCGCCGGTTCGACACCATGCGGGCGCTGGGCGTGGGCCTCGCCGCCGGCCTCGGTTTGCTTTGAGCCGGGGCGCGCACTAGTTTGCGCGCCTTTTCCGCTCCAGGCCCAGTTAGGCCCATGACCACCGTCACTTTCGAGATGATCCAGGCCGCAGCCGTAAGGCTCAAGGGCCATATCGAGCGCACCCCGTGCCGCCGGTCCCGGACCCTGTCCGAGATTACGGGTGCCGAGGTGTGGATCAAGTTCGAGAACCTGCAGTTCACCGCCGCCTACAAGGAGCGCGGCGCGCTGAACAAGCTCTTGCAGCTGACCGAGGCGGAGAAGAAGCGCGGGGTCATCGCGGCCAGCGCCGGCAACCACGCGCAGGGGCTGGCCTATCACGCCGCCCGGCTGGGCATCCCCGCGACCATCGTGATGCCGAACGGCACCCCGATGATCAAGGTCGAGCACACCCGCGCCTTCGGGGCCGAGGTGATCATGCTGGGCGACACCTATGACGAGGCCGGCGAGCGGGCGGCGCAGATGTGCGCCGAGCGCGATCTGGTGTTCGTGCACCCCTTCAACGACCCAGACGTGATCGCCGGCCAGGGCACGGTGGCGGTCGAGATGCTGGAGGACGCGCCCGATCTCGACGCGCTGCTGATCCCGATCGGCGGCGGCGGGTTGATCTCGGGCATGGCCACCGCGGCCAAGCACATCAAGCCGGACATCAAGATGGTGGGGGTCGAGCCGACCCTCTATCCGTCCTTCACCGCCCGCATGCGCGGGGTCCAGACCATCATCGGCGGCCAAACCATCGCCGAGGGCATCGCCGTCAAGGCGGTGGGCGAGCTGACCTTCGCGGTCGCCGCGCCGCTGCTGGACGAGGTGCTGCTGGTCGACGAGCCCTATCTGGAGCGGGCCATCGCCCTGCTCTGCAATGTCGAAAAGACCATCTCCGAGGGCGCCGGCGGCGCGGGCCTGGCGGCCCTGCTGCAATATCCGGAGGCGTTCAAAGGCCAGAAGTGCGGCATCGTCATCACCGGCGGCAATATCGACACTCGGCTGCTGGCCTCGGTGCTGACCCGCGAGCTGGTTCGGGCCCAGCGGCTGGTCTCGATCCGGATCATCGGCGACGACAGGCCGGGCCTGCTCGGTCTCGTCTCCAATGTGATCGGCAAGTTCGGGGCCAATATCGTCGAGATCAACCACAACCGGCTGGCGCTGGACGTCCCGGCCAAGGGGGCGGAGTTCGACATCATGATCGAGACCCGCGACGCGGCCCACACCCAGGAGATCATCGCCGCCCTGGGCGCGGCCGGCTATCCGCCGAGGACGACCTGATGGACCGGCGGCTGCTGATCGCCGGGCTGCTGACGCTTGGGCTCGCCGCCTGCGGCAAGAAATCCTCGCCCAAGGTGATCGGTCCCAACGAGGTCTTCCTGGAGAAGAACAAGACGGAGGCGGGGGTGAAGACCACCGCCTCGGGCCTGCAATACAGGATCGTCCGCGCCAACCCGACGGGCCAGCAGGCCAAGCTGGGCGACGAGGTGAAGGTCAATTACGAGGGCACGCTGATCGACGGGACGGTGTTCGACTCGTCCTACGCCTCGGGCCAACCGGTCATCTTCCCGCTCGACAATCTGGTGAAGGCCTGGCTCGAGGCCATACCGATGATGCGCGTCGGCGAAGAGTGGATCGTCGTGGCGCCGCCTGAGCTGGGCTATGGCGAACGCGGCAGCCCCTCGATTCCGCCGGGCTCGGTGCTGGTCTTCCGGATCGAGCTCCTGGGCATTTTGCCGGCTCCGCAGCGGGGGCTGGCCTAGCGTTTCACACCGTCATCGCCCGAGTTGATCGGGCGACCCAAGCGACGGTGGTGGAAGCGGAAACTTCGCTTGGGTCCCCCGGTCCGCTTTGCGGCCGGAGGATGACGAAGGTGGGTGCTGGCGCGCCATCGCCTAGCTGAGCTAGGCTCCCGGAAATGAAGGCGCCTCAACCCCTTAGTGCTGAAACCCTCGCCGCGCGGGCGACCGGGATCCTGGCCCGGCTGGTTTCCTTCGACACCACCTCTCGCGACTCCAACCTCGCCCTGATCGACTATGTCGAGGAAGAGATGAACGCCTTGGGCGTCGTCCCCCGGCGGGTCCCCAACCGGGACGGGACCAAGACCAATCTGATCGCCTCCTTCGGCCCGGCCATACCGGGCGGGGTCGTGCTGTCGGGTCATACCGACGTCGTACCGGTGGACGGACAGGCCTGGCGCTCCGACCCCTGGGTCCTGACCCCTCGCGACGGCCGCCTCTATGGGCGCGGGACCTGCGACATGAAGGGGTTTCTGGCGCTGTGCATGGCGGCGGCTCCCGAGTTCGCCTCCGGACGGCTGACCCGGCCGGTGCATTTCGCCTTTTCCTACGACGAGGAGGTCGGGTGCCTCGGGGCCCCCGACATGATCAAGGTGATCGCCACCGAGCTGCCGCGCCCCGAGCTCGTGATCGTCGGCGAGCCCACAAATATGGAGGCGGTCTCCGGCCACAAGGGGATCGCGACCTTCGTGGTCACCGTCACCGGGCACGAGGCCCATTCCTCCCTGACCCACCTGGGCCTCTCGGCCAATATGGCGGCGATCCGGCTGATGGGGATGCTTGTCGAGCTGTCCGACAAATTGGCGCGCGAGGCCGATCCGGAATGTCGCTTCACCCCCAAGGGCGCCAGCCTGACGGTCGGCCTGATCAACGGCGGCACGGCGGTGAACATATTGGCGCGGGAATGCGTCTTCATGTTCGACCTGCGGACGCCCGGCGGCATGGACCCGCTCAAGATCCTTCAGCCCTTCCTGCTCGAATGCGAGCGGATGGACCGGCAGATGAGGACGCATTTCGCCGAGTGCGGCGTGCATGTGGAGCCTCGCTCTCGCACGCCCGCCTTCGCCTTCGAACCCGGCGGGGCAGCCGATCAGTTCGCCCGGCGGCTGACCGGCGACAACGGTCCGGCGCGGGTCGCGCCCTATGCGGCCGAGGCGGGGCAGTTCCAGGAGGCGGGCTTCTCGACGGTGATCTGCGGCCCCGGCTCGATCGACCAGGCCCATCAGCCGGACGAGTATCTGGAGATCAGCCAGCTGGAGCGCGGCGCCGCCTTTATGGCGAGGCTGGTGGAGGCGCTGAGCTAGTTCAATGTGGGAAAGGTTCCCGCCCGCGCTCGTCGTCCTCGTCGCCTTGCTGGTGGTGGACACAGCGCTCGGTGCGATCGCCTATCTCCTCTATCGGCGCGGGAAGCAGATCTACAAGACCACGCCGACCCTATGGGAATATTTGCCGGAGTATTGGGGCTGGCTGTTCTTCAGAGGTCCCGTTCTGGCGCTGCTGGCGGAGGTGGTCGGCTTCGGGCCGACGGTCTGGGCCAAGGAGCCGCTTTGGCTTCTCATCCTCGCGATGCTCTGCCTGCTGTCGATCTGGCTGGTCTTGGTGTGGGCGAACTCCGACTACGTCTATCTGCAAAGACCAAACGCGCTGAAGTCGAGTCGGGAGGCTAAGCGGCGGAAGGCGCTCGCGGCGGAGACGCGGCGGCATGGGAAAGCTGCTCCAGCGCCCATTCGGCCGCGTCGCGCACGACCGCGTTCGGATCGATCGCCAACGGCCTGACCGCCTCGGCCAAAGCCGGCTCGCCCGAATTGCCGATGGCGTAGAGGACGTTGCGCACGAACCGGTCGCGGCCGATGCGTTTGACCGGGGATTTGGAGAAGAGGGCGCGGAAGCTCGGATCGTCCAGTCTCACCAGCTCGGCGAGGCGGGGGCTCTTCAGTTCCTCGCGGGCGTGAAAGGCGGCCTCGGCGGCCACCGCGGCGAACTTGTTCCAGGGGCAGACGGCCAGGCAGTCGTCGCAGCCATAGATGCGGTTTCCTAGGGCCTGCCGGAATTCCAGCGGGACCGGCCCGGCGTGCTCGATGGTCAGGTAGGAGATGCAGCGGCGGGCGTCGAGCTGGTAGGGGGCTGGGAAGGCGTTGGTTGGGCAGATGTCGACGCAGGCGCGGCAGGAGCCGCAGTGGTCGATCTCGGCGGCGTCGGGCGCCAGGACCATGTCGGTCAGGACCGAACCGAGGAACAGCCACGAGCCGTGCTCGCGCGAGACGAGGTTGGTGTGCTTGCCCTGCCAGCCGAGCCCCGCCGCCTGGGCCAGAGGCTTCTCCATCAGCGGGGCGGTGTCGACGAAGACCTTCACCTCGCAGCCGAAGCTTTGGGCGATCTGGCGGGCCAGGGCCTTCAGCCGCTTCTTGACCACCTCGTGATAGTCGTCGCCCTGGGCGTAGGCGGAAATCACCGCGCCTTCGCGGTCAGCCAGCCCCGCCATGGGGTCGCTGTCGGGGCCGTAGTTCATCCCCAGCATGATGGCCGAGCGGGCGGCGGGCCACATGGCGGTGGGGTGGGATCGGCGCTCCAGCGTGGTCTCCATCCAGGCCATCTCGCCGTGACGGCCCTGGGCGACGAATTCCGCGAGACGGGCGCCGGCGGGCCAGGGCGAGGCCGCGTCGGCCACGCCGCAGGCCTGAAAGCCCAGGGCGAGGGCTTGGTCGCGGATGTCGGACTTGGGGTCGGGGGCGGAGGTCACGGGCCGTTTATAGCGCGCGAAGCCATAAATGCCGGGTGGTGTCCCTAAAAATCCAGATCGTGATAGTGCGCCGAGGGCGGCAGACCCGGCTGGCGGTCGGCCAGGAGGGGCCGGAAGGAGGGCCGCGACTTGATCTTGGCGTACCAGGTCTTCACCGCCGGGAAGGCGTCCCACATCCCCTCGCCCATATAGTCGATGACGCTGAGGTGGCCGGCGGCGGCGATGTCGGCGAAAGAGAGGCGGTCGCCGGCCAGCCAGGTCCGGTCGCGCAGCAGCTCCTCCATATAGGCCAGATGGACCTTGAGGGCCTCGCGGCCGGTGCGCAGGACCACGGGGTCGGGCGAGCCGAGGCCGAGGAGCCGCTTTTCCATCTTCTCGTGCAGGATCGAGCCGTTGACCTCGAAATGGAACTTGGTGTCGAACCAGTGGGCGAGCCTGCGTACCTCCGCCCGGCCCGCCGGGCTCGCCGGAAGCAGTGGCGGGTCGGGATAGCGTTCCTCGATATGGGCCAGGACCGCGGGGGCCTCGCAGATGGCGATGGTCTCGCCGCCGTCGGCCTCGACCAGCACCGGGGTGAGGCCCGACGGGTTCAGGGCCTGGAGGCCGGGGGGCCGCTCCCAGTATTTTTCCACCTGCTCGCGGAACGACAGCTTCTTTTCCCCGAGGGCGAGGCGCGCCTGGCGGGAGAAAGGGTCGAGCGGGAAGTGGTGCAGGGTGCGTTCGACGGTCATGTCACGGGGCCGGGGGAGACTGGCCGAGCCTTGCGCCCGTCATGCTTAAGGGCGGGTTTACCCCGTTCAATCCGCGTCGGGCCGCATCGCGTGGGGGTGGAGGCCGAAGAGGCGGACGTACTCGGCCTCGGAGACGCCGTAGGAGCCGCCGGCCGCTTTTTCCAGGGCCGCACGGTCGAGCACCTTGACCAGTCCGCGCGTCGATTTGATCAGCCGCATCCCCTCCAGCTCGTGCAGGATGACGGTGACGCCCGATCGCCGCACGCCGAGCATCAGGGCGATGAACTCGTGGGTCAGGGGGAGTTCGTCGCCCTCCAGGCGGTCGTGGGCCATCAGCAGCCAGCGGGCCAGCCGCTCCTCCATCAGGGCGCGGCCGTTGGTCAGGGCGGTCTGGGAGACCTGGCAGAGGAAGGCCTGGACATAGTGGAGCAGGCAGACGCGCAGGGTGGGGCTGGCGTCCAGGGCGGCGCTCAGCTTTTCGGTCGGGATGCGCCAGCCCCAACCGGCCGACTGGACGAATGTCTCATGCACCGCATGGGAATCGCCCAGAACCACGCCGAGGCCGGTCATCCCCTCCCAGCCGACCATCCCGACCTCGATCACCCGAGCCCCTTTGGCGCCGGCGACGACTGAGACGAAGCCGCTCTCCGGGAAGTGGACGTGATGAATGGCGCGCCCGGGGGTCTCCAGGACCAGGCGAAGCGGGAGCTCGACCCGTTCCAGCGCCGGTTTCAGCAGCTCAAGGTCGGCGGCCGAGAGGCACTTCAGAAGATGGTTGCGATCGGGCGTCATGGCTCTCTCTTCAGGCCGGTCGCGTCATCGAACGCGCCGCCGGCCGACTGTACGTTACCGCACGGCTTCGGGCTAACGTCGCCTCAGGCGCCGAGAAAGAGTTCGCGCACCGGGCAGAGGTCGGCCACCAGACAGGCGTGGCATTTGGGCTTGCGGGCCACGCAGGTGTAGCGACCGTGGAGGATCAGCCAGTGATGGGCGCGGGTGAGGTAGGGCGCCGGAACCTTGGCCATCAGTTCCTTCTCGACCGCGTCGGGCGTGGTCGCCAGCGACAGCTTCAGCCGGTGCGAGACGCGGAAGACGTGGGTGTCGACCGCGATGGCCGGCTCGATGTCGAGCTCGTTGAGCACCACGCTGGCGGTCTTGCGGCCAACGCCGGGCAGGGCCTGCAGCGCCTCGCGGTTCAGCGGGACCTGGCCGCCGTGCTGCTCGACGAGGATTTGCGCGGCCTTGAGGACGTTCCTGGCCTTGGTGCGATAGAGGCCGATCGACTGGATGAAGGGGATGAGGCCCGCCTCCCCCAGGTCCAGCATGGCCTGGGGCGTGTCGGCGACCTGGAAAAGTCTGGCGGTGGCCTTGTTGACCGAGACGTCGGTGGCCTGGGCCGAGAGCGCCACCGCCACCACGAGTTCGTACGGGCTCTTGTAGCTCAGCTCGGTCTTGGGGTGATCGGTCGCGGCGCAGAAGCGGGCGAAGATGTCCTCGATCCGCGCCCGTTCGGCGGACGGGATGGGTTTCGTCCTCGGTTTGGAGACGGCGCGGGTTTTGGCTAGAGGTTTGGCCATGCGCCCTCTCTACATGGATGCGGTGATCTCGCCCAACCGCTCGCTGTCGGCGAGGGGGCTGAAGCTGCTGATGGGCTTCCTGATCGTCTGGAACGGGGCGCTTGCGGTCTTCTTCCTGGTCATCGGGGCCTTTCCCGTCCCGATCTTCCTGGCGCTCGACGTCTTCGGCGTCTGGCTGGCCTTCCGCGTCTCCAACCAGCGCGCCGGCCGGACCGAGCGGGTGCGGGTCAGTTCGCAATCGGTCGAGGTGGACCGCGACGAACGCACCGTCTGGACCTCGCCCACCGCCTTCACAAGGATCGAGCCGGTCGAGGGGGCGGTGCGGCTCTGCCTCTCCCGCCGCTCGATCCGGGTGGCGCGGGCGCTGAGCGGGGCCGAGCGGGAGGATTTCACCCGGGCGCTTGAGGCGGCGGTTCGCGAGGCGCGGTTGGAGCGGGGTTGAGCCCCCTCACCTCCCCATTCGCTGCGCGAACGGGCCCCTCCTCTCCCCACTGGGGAGACGAGATTGATCGGCGCCCCTCTCCCCGGCGGGGAGAGGAGGGGAGCCGCCCACGGGTCGCGCGAAGATGAACTCCGCGGGGAGGGTGAGGGGGCCGAAATCGACCGCAAGAACCGGGCGGCGCCGGTGCGGATCGCGCGCTAGTCTCTCCCCATGAGCCTGCATCTGATCCAACGCGCCGAGGACTACGCTCGAATGGAAGCGGCGCTGGAGTGGCTGGGCGCGCGCTGGCGCGAGCGGCCTTCGCTGGAGGCGGCCGCCGAGGCGGCGGGCCTCTCCCCCCACCATTTCCAGCGCGTCTTCACCCGCTGGGCCGGGGTCAGCCCCAAGAGCTTCATGGCCGCCCTGGCGCACGCCGAGGCGCGCCGCTCGCTCGGCGAGGGGGCCAATCTGCTCGACGCCGCCTGGGACGCGGGGTTGTCGGGCCCGTCGCGGCTGCACGATCTCTTCATCGCCCATGAGGCGGTGACGCCGGGCGAGGTGCGCCGCCGGGGCGAGGGCCTGGTGCTGCGTTACGGCTTCACGCCCTCTCCGTTCGGCGAGGCCTTGGTGGTGATCGCGCCGAGGGGCCTGGCGGGCCTCGCCTTCACCCGCGCGGGCGAGACGCGTGAGGAGACTTATCACGACATGCACCGCCGCTGGCCGGCGGCCGACTGGACCCTCGACGACGCGGCGGCCGAGGCCATGGCGGCCCGGGTCTTCGGCGACGGCGAGCGGCCTCAGCTGGTTCTGATGGGAGCCCCGTTTCAGATCCAGGTCTGGAAGGCGCTGCTCAAGATCGCCCCCGGCGACACCCTGAGCTACGGCGAGGTCGCGTCCCTTGCCGGCAAGCCGGGCGCCGCGCGGGCGACCGGGGCGGCGATCGGGGCCAATCCGATCTCGCTCCTGATCCCCTGCCACCGAGCCATCGCCGCCGACGGCCGGCTGACCGGCTATCACTGGGGGCTCGGCAAGAAGATCGCCATGCTCGGTGAGGAGGCGGTGCGCCGCTACGGGGGCGCGGCGGCGTAGGCTCCGTCTTTCCGGGGAAATCGGTGTTTTTGCCGGGGCTTTGGTCCTAACCTCGCTTCATGGCTGATTTTTCCAAGGAAGAGGTCGAACGCTACGCCCGGCATCTGGTCCTGCGCGAGGTGGGCGGGCCGGGCCAGCAGAGGCTCAAGGCCGCGCGGGTGCTGATCGTCGGCGCCGGGGGGCTTGGCGCGCCGGCGGCCCTGTATCTGACGGCGGCGGGAGTCGGGGTGATCGGCCTGGCCGACCCCGACAAGGTCGCCCTCTCCAACCTGCAGCGTCAGGTGCTCTACGGAACCGAGGATATCGGCCGAGCCAAGGTCGACCGCGCGGCCCGGCGGCTGCGCGAGCTCAATCCCCACGTCCAGATCGAGGCCCATGCGGTGGCGGTCACCTTCGCGAACGCGGCGGGCGTGGTCGAGGGCTATGACCTGGTGCTCGACGGCACCGACGATTTCTCCACCCGCTTCGCCGTCAACGCGGCCTGTGTGGCGGCGCAAAAGCCCTTGGTTTCCGGGGCCTTGGGCCGCTGGACGGGCCAGGTCGGGGTGTTCGAGGGGCGGCCCTGCTACCGGTGCCTGGTGCCGGACGTCCCGCCGGGCGCCGAGACCTGTTCGGCGGTGGGGGTGGTGGGGGCGCTCGCCGGCGTGATCGGCGCGATGATGGCGCTGGAGGCGGTCAAGCGGATCACCGGGGCCGGGGAGGCCCTGTCGGGACGGCTCCTGATCTACGACGGCCTGTCCGGCGAGGCGCGCACGGTGCGGATCGGCGCTGATCCCGACTGCCCGGTTTGCGGGCGTTAACACTTTTCAACTGGCGCCGGGGTTGCAGCGGCCTACCCAAACTGGGCGCCTCGTCCCATTCCCGTACGGCGCGAGGCCGAAACACCGGTCGCTTGCATCCGTTTCAGAATGGCGGCCGGCCGTCATATGTTGATCAATGTATCAATGTAAGAGTGTTGATTATGAGTGCGCATTGGATTTCGGCCGAGGAGGCCCAGGCCAGGCTCGGCGTCAAGCTCCAGACCCTCTACGCCTACGCCAGCCGAGGCCTGGTCTCCGCCCGCCAGGAAGAGACCGACACTCGCCGTAGCCTCTACGCCGCGGAGGACATCGCCCGCCTGGCGCTCCGCAAGAGCCGGCGCTACAGCGGCGAGCTGGAGGTCGCGTCGCGGGCCGAGTCGCCGCCGCCCCTGGTCTCCGGCCTGACCTCCGTCAGCCAGGGCGCGATGCGTTACCGCGGCCAGGAGGTCTCCGACCCGGCGGAGACCAAGACTTTCGAGGATGTCGCGCGTCTGCTCTGGGCCTCTGAGGACGATCCCTTCGCCGGCCTCGCCCCTCATCCCCTGACCGTCTCGGGCGCCGACGCTCGCATCCGCATGTTCGCCCTGCTGGCCCAGCGGGCCGCGCTCGACTCGGCGGCCTCGGGCCGGGCCGAGGCGACGCTGAAGCGCGAGGCCGCCTCGGTGCTGACCGATCTGGTCGACGCCGCCGCCGGCGCGGTGCGGACCATGGCTCTGCACGACCGTCTGGCCCGGTTCTGGCGGGTCGAGGGCTTCAAGGCCGACATGATCCGCCGGGCGCTGGTGCTGTCGGCCGACCAGGAGGCGGGCGATCCCTCCAACTACGCCGCCCGCGTCGCCGCCTCGACCGGGGCCAGCCTCGCGGCCTCGGCGCTGGCGGGTCTCTCCACCTTTTCCGGCCCGCTGCACGGCGGCGGGGCGGCGCGGGTCGCGGCCTTCGTGGCCGAGAGCCGACGCGCCCCCAGCGCCCATCAGGCGGCGCTGCAGCGGTTGAGCCAGGGGCTGGAGGTGCCGGGCTTCGGCGATGCGCAGTTTCCCGAGGGCGACCCCCGCGCCAAGGCGCTGATCTCGGCCATGCGTTGGTCGGATGAGCTGACGGCGGTGGCCGAGGCCGGCCAGGCCGTCACCGGCCAGTGCGCCAATTTCGATTTCGCCCTGGTGGCGATGTGCCGGACGCTGGGCCTGCCCGCCGATGCGCCCACCACCTTGCTGATGGTCGCCCGCACGGCCGGATGGCTGGGGCACGCGCTGGAGCAGAGGGCGAGCGGCGGCCAGATCAAGCCGCGGGTGCGCTACATCGGCCCGCAAGGGATCGAGGTCTCGGGCCATCCGTCGGCCAACGACGCGGCGGCCTAACACCCACTTTCGTCATCGCCCGACTTGACCCTCGGGACAGGCCCGAGGGCGCGACCCAAGCCACGCCAACGGGGGCTGAAACCTCGCTTGGGTCCCCCGGTCCGCCCTGCGGGCGGCCGGAGGATGACGGCGAGTGTTTAGCTCTTGGCCATCGCGGGGTCGGCGGCTTCCTCGACCGCGTCGAGCGGTTGGGGCAGGCGCGAGAGCATTTCCTTGGGGCAGACCTGCCAGAAGGAGGAGCGCACCCGATCCCAGTCGCGCAGCAGGTCGGCGGCGAAGCGGCTGTGGGTCTCGGCGGCGTGTTCGGCCACCAGGCCGCGCAGGACGCTCTCCCAATGCGGCGAGTTCAGCCGCTGGACCACCACGCTCTCGGCGTTGACCCGCGACTGGAAGCGGTCGTGCAGGTCGAGCACGAAGGCCATGCCGCCGGTCATGCCGGCCGCGAAGTTCTGGCCGACGGGCCCGAGGATCACCGCCGTGCCGCCGGTCATATATTCGCAGCCGTTGGCGCCGACGCCCTCGACCACGGTCTGGGCTCCGGAGTTGCGCACCGCGAACCGCTCGCCCGCCTGGCCGGCGGCGAACAGCTTGCCGCTGGTCGCGCCATAGAGGCAGGTGTTGCCGATCAGGGCGTTGGTCTCGGGCGCCGCGAGATGCGGCGAGGAGCGGACGATGATGGTCGCCCCCGACAGGCCTTTGCCGACATAGTCGTTGCTCTCGCCGGTCAGCTCGATTCTCAAGCCCTGGACCGCGAAGGCGCCGAGGGATTGTCCGGCCGAGCCCTTGAGCTGGACGGTGAGGTGGCCCGCGGGCAGGCCCCTCATGCCGAACTTGCGCACGATGTGGCTGGAGATGCGCGAGCCGATCGCCCGGGCGGTGTTCCGCACCGTGTAGGTCAGCTGCATCTTCTCGCCGCGCTCGAGCAGGGGCGCGGCGTCGCGGACGATGTCGGCGTCGAGCGTGTCGGGCACGGCGTTGCGGCCCACGAGGTTCGAATAGGCGGCGTGCGGGCCGCTGTCGGCCCGGACCAGCAGCGGGTTCAGGTCGAGGTCGTCGAGGTGTTCGGCCCCGCGTGAGACCTGGGCCAGGAGGTCGGTGCGGCCGATCACGTCGCGTAGCGAGCGGACGCCGAGCGAGGCGAGGATCTCGCGCACCTCCTCGGCGATGAAGCTGAACAGACGGATCACCTTCTCCGGCGTGCCGGTGAACTTGGCGCGCAGCCGCTCGTCCTGCGAGCAGACGCCCACGGGACAGGTGTTGGAGTGGCACTGGCGCACCATGATGCAGCCCATGGCGATCAGGGAGGCGGTGCCGATGCCGTACTCCTCGGCGCCGAGCATGGCGGCCATGACGATGTCTCGGCCGGTGCGGAAGCCGCCGTCCGCGCGCAGGGTCACCGAGTGACGCAGGTTGTTCAGCGTCAGCACCTGGTTGGCCTCCGACAGGCCCATCTCGACCGGGCCGCCGGCGTATTTGATAGAGGTCTGAGGCGAGGCGCCGGTGCCGCCGACATTGCCCGAGATCAGGATGATGTCGGCCTTGGCCTTGGCGACCCCGGCCGCGATCGCGCCGATGCCGGTCATGGAGACGAGCTTCACGCAGACCCGGGCGTCCGGGTTGATCTGCTTCAGGTC
>CANJKM010000052.1 GCA_947474805.1 Caulobacterales bacterium
ATGAACGCCGGGGACCTTCAGGAAGGGGGTCGGCTCGGTGCGCCGCTCGGTGACATTGCGCAGGTCGCAGATCACCCCGACGCCGAGCTTGCCCAGATAGTCCATGTCGGCCGGGGTCAGGCTCGCCATCACGCCCGAGCGGTAGATCTTCCCCCAGCGGACCTGCTTGCCGCCGGCGCCGCGATAGCCGCCCAGGTCGCGGAAGTTGCGGCCGCCCTGCAGCGGCAGCAGCCGCTCGGCGGTCCAGGCCTGGCCGCCGCGCGACTTCACCAGGAAATAGGGCCGGGGCGAGGCGGGGGCCTCGACCTCCACCCCGCCCGCCGCCGCGGCGGCGATCAGCGGGCGCGCGCCCCGGGGCTGGGCGTAGGGGACGGTCGAGACGAAGACGGCGGTCGATCCGGCCGGCCCGCTCCAGTCGAGCTTGACCGAGCGCGGGGAGCTGCGGGTGGCGCTGGCCTCCAGCGCCGCCGGGGCGGCCCAGGCGTTGCGGTCCAGCGCGAAGGCGGCGCTGGCGGAGGCGATCAGGAAGGCTCTGCGGTCCATGGGGCGCGTCCTCGTCTTGCGGGAGGGCGAAATCGCCCTCCCGGCTGGGCTGGTGGGGCTGGGGCTAGTAGCGGACGCGCGCTTCGACGCCGTAGGTCCGCGGCTCGTTGAAGATGCCGTAGGTCCCGAGCGAGGCGTTGGTGTTGCGCAGGAAGGCGTGCTGCTCGTTCAGCAGGTTCCGCGACCAGGCCGCCACCTCCATCCGCGCGTCCTGCCCCCGGAGCGGGATGTCGGCCATCGCCAGGCGCGCATTGACCAGGGTGTAGGACTGGCTCGGCGTCTTATCGGTGGTCGAGGTGAACTGCTTGTCGGCGTAGTTGGCGTCGATGTGGGCCTTGAAGGTCGCGCCCATCCAGGGCCGCTCATAGTCGGCCGACACGCTCGCCGCGTTGCGAGGGGTGTAGAGCGGATTGACCGTGCTCACGGCGTTGGTGAAGGGGTTGAACGCCGAGGACAGCGTCACCTTGGTGTAGGCGTAGTTGAACGAGAAGGTCAGGCCGTTGACCGGGACGATCGAGAAGTCGAGCTCGAAGCCCTTGGTCTTGCCGCTGGCCGCGTTGGTGGTCTCCAGCGTGCCGCGGTTGTTGTTCAGCACGATGACGCTGAAGTCGACCTGCACATCCTTCAGATCGCCGTAGTAGGCGGCCAGGTTCAGGCGGGCGCGGCGGTTCCAGAACTCCGACTTGGCGCCCAGCTCGAACATCGACACCGTTTCCGGGTCGAAGGGGCGATAGGTCAGCGAGCGCGAGTTGGCGCCGCCCGCCTTATAGCCGGTGCTCCACTTGCCGTAGATGTTGACGTCGTCGGTCAGGTCGAGCGCGAGGTCGACCATCGGGTCGAAGCGATCCCACGAGGCGTCGAGCGGAACCTCGCCGGTGATGGTCCGCTTGTTGGCGTCGACATAGCTGGGCAGGGCGCCGTTGACGACGAACAGGGCGCCGGTCTTCTCGTCGTGGGTCACGCGGCCGCCGACCGTGGCGTGCACCCGGTCGCCCAGCGCCGCCGGCGTCCAGACGGCCTGGCCGAAGGCGCCGTAGCTCTTGGTCTTGGCGTGGCTGCCCCGGTCGAAGGGGTAGGTCTTCAGGTCGTAGGGCAGGGGGGTGTAGCCGGTGCCGGTGGCGTTCCACTGTAGGGTGTTGGGGGTCTGGGCGTTATCGCGCACGCCCTCGCGGTAGTAGAAGGCGCCGGCGACGAAATCGAGCTCGGGAATATGCCCGATCAGCTGCAGCTCCTCGCTGAACTGGTTCTGATAGACCCGCGCGATGCTGTAGCGGCTGAAGGGCGCGTTGGGGACGTAGGCCGACAGAGACGGGGCGTTGTCGAACTGGGTCTGTTCGAGGTCGCGGTAGGCGGTGATCGACTTGACCTGCAGCCATTCGGCGGCGCGCCAGTCGAGGTTCAGCCGGTGGCCCGAACCCTTGCCGACGCTGGGCTGCTGCGGAACGCCGATGTTGGAGCTCTCGGCGCGGGTCGGCTGCACCGGGTTGATCGGCGCGGGCGCGAGCGCCCCGCGGGCCAGCGTCTGGACATAGTAGGGCGTGGTCGCGTCATAGCTGTTGTCATAGGCGTAATCGACGCTGAAGCCCTTGAGCGGACGCCACAGGGCCTCGATCTGGAAGCCGCGCCGGTCATAGCTGTTGTAGTCTAGCTGGCCCGTTTCGGTTGGGTTGCGCACCGTGCCGTCGCGCTTGGTGACCAGGGCGTCGACCTTGACGCTGACCTTGTGGAACTCCGGCAGATCGAGATGCAGGTCGCCGCGGTAGCCGTCGTAGTTGCTGAGCCCGGCGCCGACGCTCAGGCCGAACTGGCCGGTCGGGGCGCGGGTGATGATGCTGACCGCGCCGCCCTCGGTGTTCCGGCCGAACAGCGTGCCCTGCGGCCCCTTCAGCACCTCGATCCGCTCGACGTCGTACAGCGCCGCGCCCAGCCCCTGGGCCCGGCCGAGATAGACGCCGTTGACATAGACGCCGACCGCCTGGTCGCGGGCCGGCTGGTTGGCGTCGCCGGCCACGCCGATGCCGCGCAGGGCCAGGGTCAGGGCCGAGCTGCGGGCGAAGAAGGGGGCCACGCGCAGCGACGGAATGGCGCCGTCTCCGAGGTCGCCCAGCGACTGGACGTGGCGATCCTCCAGCGCCGAGGCGCCCAGCACCGAAATGGCGATCGGGGTGTCCTGCAGATTGGTGGTCCGCTTCTGGGCGGTCACCACCACCTCTTCGAGCCCCGCGCCGTCGTCATTGGCGCTCGCGGCGACCAGATCGGCGGCCAGGGCCTTGGCCGGCGCGCCGGCGGCCAGGGCCGTCGCGACACCCAGCAGCGCGACGTGCGACGCCGCCGACAGGAAAAGCTTCTTCATGACATCCCCGCTCATTTCCGAGCCCTTGCCCGGCGGCGGGTCGATAGCGGCGGCGCGTGATGCTAGAACGAATGTTATGTGGCGTTTGGATGACGGCCGATCGGGGCTTGCATCGCAATTAGGCAGGCGGAACTATTGGCCGCCCATGCCCCACGCCCCGACTCACGCCCTTCGCCTCAAGCCCCGAGACGACTCGAAGGACCCTTGCGCCGAGCGCCTGATCCTCGCGGCCGCCGAGGAAATCGCCGGTCGGGGCGCCGGAGCGGTCTCGGCCCGCTCGGTGGCGCTCGCCGCCGGCGCCGCGGCCAGCGCCGTCAACTATAACTTTGGCGGCATAGAACGTTTGTTTTCTTCAGCTTTCGCCCATGGCGTCCTCGCCTCGGGCGAGTGGATGCAGGCCCGCGAGCGCGAGATCGAGGCCCTGCCCAGGACCGCCAGGGGCGCCGCCCTGGCGCTGGAGCACGTGATCGCCGCCTGGACCGGCGAGGCCCGGTCCCTGGCCCTGCTCTATCAGGAGGCCCTGGCCGCTGGCGCGGGTTCCGGCGCGGCGGCCGATTGGACCGGCCTGTGGCGCGACTTCTGGCTGCGGGCCGCGGGCGTCTTCGGTCTGGGCCAGGCGGAGGGGCGGCTGATGCACCTCTTTTTCGAATCCGAGGCCCTCTACAATCTCTCGACCTGGTCCCCGGCCCTGGAGCGCGCCGCCCAGCGCGAGATGTGCGATCACCTCGCCGCCGTCTGGCTGGGGGCCGAGCCGGTCGCCTCCACCGGCGCGCTGGAGCTGGCCGAGCGCGCCGCCGGGGTGCTGCGCGAGGGGGCGGTCGCGCCCTCGGCCGTCAAGATCGTCGAGGCCGCCGCCGCCCTGGTGGAGGAGGGCGGCCTGGGCGCCCTGACCCACCGCGCCGTCGCGGCCCGCGCCGGGGTGACCACCGGCTCGGTCACCCACCATTTCCGCACCGTCGAGGATCTGGTCGCGGGCATGATCCGGGGTCAGGTCTCCGCCATGGAGCGGACGGGCGCCGACGGCGTGCCGCGCCCCCGCGTGCCCGCCGCCGCCATCGGCTCGGTCGACGGCCTGTTCGACGCCATCGGCGACTATGTGGTGACCGATCGCCCCTGGGGTCCGGCCCTGCGCCGCCGCCGCCTGTTCCTGGCGGCGATCCGCCGGCCCGAGCTGGCCGGCGCCGGCGCGGTGATCCGCTTCGCCCACGGCGGCACGGTCGGCGAGGCGCTCGACCGGCTGTTCGAGATCCCGCCCGGGCAGGAGTCGCTCTACGCCGGGGTGCTGTCCCGGTTGATCGCCGCCAGCTGGTTCGCCTGCTCGGCCGACCCCGACCCGCGCGCCCAGCAGACGGCCCTGGTCGCCGAGGTCAAGGGCGGGATCGTGCGGGGGCTGCCGCCGCGGCGGGGGTAGGGCGATAGTGCGCCTAGTAGTGAAACCGGCACTGGGCGATTTCGAGCGCCTGTTCGGCTCCGGAGCCCGAAACGCGATAGACCAGCCTGTCGGTAGTATTGATCCGCCGCGACCACCAGCCCTTCAGGTTTTCCCGCAGCGGCTCGGGCTTGCCGATGCCCGTGAAGGGCGTCCGCTGGCAAGCCTTGATCAGCTCGTTCAGCCTGGCCAAGGTGTTGGGGTCGGTCGCCTGCCAATGGAGATAGTCCTCCCAGGCGCGGTCGCCGAAGACCAGCTTCACCGCTCGATCAGCTCACGCTCGGCGCCCTTGCCGGCGTCCAGCTGGGCGACGGCCTCCATCAGCCGCGTCGCATTGGCCGGGCTCGACAGCAGCCGAACCGTCTCCTCCATGGAGTTCCAGTCGGCCAGCGAGATCATCACCACCGCCTCGGCCTTCTGCCGGGTGACGACGACCGGCGCGTGATCCTCGACCACGCGATCCATGACCTCCTTGAGGTTGGCCCGCGTGTCCGTAAACGTAAGCACATTCATGCGGCTCTCCTCGCCCGCGCCAGCAGACCTATGCGTACAGAAATCTGTACATACTTTCAAGGTGGATGAGCATGGGCGACCCCAAAGGCCTCACCGACCAGCAGCAGAAGTGGCTCGCCTCGGTCCGCGAGGGTCTGCATCGCACCACCGGCAAGACGGTCGAGGACTGGGCGAAGATCGCTAGGGCCTGCCCTGAAACGGCGCACAAGAAGCGTCTCGCCTGGATGAAGGAGACCCACGGCCTGGGCCAGAACCACGCCTCCCTGGTGCTGGAGGCGGCCTTCCCCAAACCGTCGGCCGAGGCCGGGCCCGAGGCGCTCGCCGAAAAGCTCTGGTCCGATCCCGCTGCGCGCGCGGTGTTCGAGGCGGTCAAGGCCGCCGCGCTCGCCTTGCCGGATGTCGTGGCCGGCCAGCGCCAGGGCTACTCCGCCTACTCGCGCAAATACCAGTTCGCCTCGATCCGCCCGGCCGGGGGCGGGGTGCGGCTCGGCCTCGCGCTCGAGCCTGCCACCGATCCCGCGCTGGTGGAGGCGTCCAAGACTGAAGGCTGGTCCGAGCGGCTGAAGAGCATCCTCGTCTTGGCCGGGCCCGAGGCGGTCGACGCGCGGGTCGCGGCCCTCTTGCGGGCGGCCTGGGAGCGGTCCTGATCACCGCGCCGCTTGCACAAGCGACGCGTTCCTGAACAGCTGTCAGGTTCTGTTTTACCCACCGGGGCTGACCATGTCGTTCTTCACTGCCGGGGCCAAGGCGGCCCTCTGCGCCTTCGCCGTCCTGGCCCTGCCGCTCCAGGCCTCCGCTCAGGCCGCCGCCGCCGCGCCCGCCGCGACCCCGGCGCCCGCCAAGCCCGCCGGCCCCAACGACATCCCCGAGAAGTTCACCCCGCCCGACGCCGACAACAACTACGTCAAGCGCGTCGAGATGGTCCCCATGCGCGACGGGACCAAGCTCTACACCGTCATCGTCATCCCCAAGGGGGCGAAGGACGCGCCGATCATCCTGACCCGCACTCCCTACAACGCCAAGGCGCGCGCCAAGCGCACCGACAGCCCCAACATGCTCGACCTCCTGTCCCTGGCCGACGAGGGCTATGTCGAGCAGGGCTATATCCGGGTCTATCAGGACGTCCGGGGCAAGCACGGCTCGGAGGGCGCCTATGTGATGACCCGCCCGGTCATCGGCCCGCTCAACCCCACCACCGTCGACCACGTCACCGACGCCTGGGACACGATCGATTGGCTGGTCAAGAACCTCAAGGAGAGCAACGGCAAGGTCGGGATGATCGGCTCCTCCTACGAGGGCTTCACCGTCGTCATGGCCCTGATGGACCCGCACCCCGCGCTCAAGGCCGCCGTGCCCGAAAGCCCGATGATCGACGGCTGGATGGGCGACGACTGGTTCCACTACGGCGCCTTCCGCCAGCCCAACATGGACTATTTCCCGGCCCAGACCGCCCAGAAGGGCGAGGGCGACGGCGTGCCCCGCGCGGCGCTCGACGACTATGAGACCATGATGAAGTTCGGCTCCCCCGCCGCCTATGCGCGGGCCAAGGGGCTGGACCAGCTGCCCTGGTGGAAGAAGCTCTACGACCACCCGGCCTACGACAGCTTCTGGTCGCAGCAGGCGCTCGACAAGATGCTGGCGACCAAGCCCGCCACCGTCCCGACCCTGTGGGAGCAGGGGCTCTGGGACCAGGAGGACATCTACGGCGCGGTCACCGCCTTCGCCGCGCTCAAGGCCGCCGGCAAGATGAGCAACAACTATCTGGTCATGGGCCCCTGGTTCCACAGCCAGATCAACCGGGAGGGCTGGAACCTCGGGGTGTTCAAGTGGAACGGCGACACCGCCCTGCAATTCCGCCGCGACATGGTGCTGCCCTTCTTCAACCAGCACCTGAAGGGCGGCCCGCCCGCCAACCTCGCCCGCGCCACCATCTACAACCCGGCCCTGAACAAGTGGGAGAGCTTCAGCGACTGGCCGGGCGCCCCGGCGACCAAGGCCCTCTATCTCCAGCCCGGTTTCGGCCTGTCCTTCGACAAGCCCGCCCCCCCGCCCAAGGGCGCGCCCTTGGGCGACAGCTATGTCTCCGATCCGATGAAGCCCGTCACCTATCTGCCGCGCCCGGTGAAGTTCTCCGACACCGACGCCTGGCGCACCTGGCTCGTCCGCGACCAGCGCTTCGTCGACGGCCGCCCCGATGTCCTCGTCTATTCCACCCCGGTTCTGACCTCGGCGGTGAAGATCCAGGGCGCCCCCATCGCCGACATCATCGCCGCCACCACCGGCACGGACGGCGACTTCGTGGTCAAGCTGATCGACGTCTATCCGCCGACCTACCCCAGCCAGCCCGAGCTCGGCGGCTATGAGCTGGCGGTCTCGACCGACATCTTCCGCGGCCGCTATCGCGAGAGCTTCGAAAAACCCACCCCCATCCCGGCGGGCAAGCCCCAGCGCTACCGCTTCGTGTTGCCGAGCCAGAACTACACCTTCCTGCCGGGCCACAGGATCATGGTGCAGATCCAGTCGACCCTGTTCCCCCTCTACGACCGCAATCCCCAGACCTTCGTCGCCAACCCGCTCGACCCGAGGCCTGAGGACTACAAGGCCCAGACCATCACGGTGATGCGCGCCCCCGATCAGGCCAGCGCCATCCTCCTGCCCGTCGTTCCCTAACCGTCGAAAGCCCCGCCGTGATCCGCAACACCCTCCTGCCGCTCGCCCTGCTGCTCGCCGCCGCCCCGGCGATGGCGGCGCCGCTTGACGCCGAGACCATCAACCGCATCGCCGACCAGAGCTTCAGCCACAGCCAGGTGATGCAGACGGCGGCCTATTTGACCGACCGGATCGGCGGGCGGCTGACCAACTCCCCGGCCATGCGTCAGGCCGAGCGCTGGACCCAGGAGCGGTTCCGCGAGTTCGGCCTCTCCAATGTCCACCCCGAGGGCTTCGACTTCGGCCGCGGCTGGTGGATCGAGCGCGCTTCGGTGCGGATGACCGGCCCGCGCCCGCTCGCCCTGCGCTCCATCCCCATCGCCTGGACCCCGGCGACCAACGGCCCCCTGACCGCCGAAATCGTCGTCGCGCCCATGCGCAAGGAGCGCGACTTCGCCGAATGGCGCGGCAAGCTGAAGGGCAAGATCGTCCTGGTCAGCTTCCCGGCCCCAGCGGCGGACGACTCCAAGGAGGCGCCCTTCAAGCGCTTCACCGGCGACGAGATCGCCAAGATGGATCAGGTCCAGCAGCCGACCTACGACCCCGAGATCGACCGGCCGCGCTACGAGCGGGTCAATTTCCCCAAACAGCTCGACGTCTTCCTCAAGGCCGAGGGGGCGGCGGCCTGGGTCTCGATGTCGGCGCGCGACAACGGTCTCGTCCACGGCGTCGGCTACCTCTACCGGGTCGGCGAAACCCCCGCCCTGCCGGCGGTCGAGCTGGCGGCCGAGGACTACCGCCGCCTCGCGCGTCTGGCCAAGACCGGCCCGGTGACCCTTGAGATCGACTCCAAGGTCCATTTCGACGACAGCGACCGCAACGCCTACAACGTCATCGCCGACCTTCCGGGCTCGGACCCCAAGGCCGGCTTCGTCATGGCCGGCGCTCACCTCGACAGCTGGGTCGCCGCCGACGGCGCCACCGACAACGCCGCCGGCAGCGCGGTGGTGATGGAGGCCGCCCGCATCCTGAAAGCCATCGGCGCCAAGCCCAAACGCACCATCCGCTTCGCCCTCTGGTCGGCCGAGGAGCAGGGCGTCCACGGCTCGGACGCCTATGTGCGCCAGCATCTGGCGACCCGGCCCCGCAACCCCGACCCGGTGCGGGCGGCCATCGCCCCGGCCTTCAACTCGCGCATGTTCCCGGTCACGCCCCTGCCGGCCTATCGGGAGTTCGCCGCCTATTTCAACATCGACAACGGCTCGGGAAAGCTGCGGGGCGTTCACGCCGAGGGCAATTTCGCCGCCGTGCCGATGCTGAAGGAGTGGCTCTCGCCCTTCTCGGGCCTGGGCGCCACGGCCGTGGTGTCCAGCCCCACCGCCGGCACCGACCACGTCTATATGCAGTCGGTCGGCCTGCCGGCCTTCCAGTTCATCCAGGATCCCTTGGACTACAACAGCCGCACCCACCACACCGACATCGACACCTACGACCACCTGCGCGCCGAAGACCTGCGGCAGGCGGCGGTGGTGCTGGCCAGCGTCCTGCTCTCGGCCGCCAATTCCGACAAGCCGATCCCGGCCGCGCCCCTGCCGACCGAGCCTGCTGACAACGACCCCTTCCGCTACCGCGACCCCGCCCGCGACTGACCGACGCCATAGGAAACGCCCCCGTGATCCGCACCGCCCTGATCGCCCTCGCCCTGCTGACCGCCGCGGCGCCCGCCTCGGCGCGCGGCCTCACGCCCGCCGACCTCGTCTCGCTCGACCGGGTCGGCGACGTCCACGCCTCGCCCGACGGCCAATGGATCGTCTGGGACCAGCGGACCACCGACCTCAAGGGCAACAAGGCGGCCCACGCTCTCTGGCTGAAGGCGACCTCGGGCGCGGGCGAGGCGCGCCTGCTCACCGGCGGCGAGGGCGGAACAACCCCGCGCTGGTCGGCCGACGGCCGCTACATCGTCTTCCTCAAGGGCGGCCAGGTCTGGCGCTCGTCGGTCGCGACCGGCGTGTCGAACCAAGTCACCAGCCTGCCGCTCGGCGTCGACGCCTTCCGCCTCGCGGGCGGCCGCATCGTGCTCGCCATGGCCGTCTATCCCGACGCCGAGAGCCCCGCCTCGACCAAGGCCCGCCAGGACGGGATCGCCAAGGCCGGCACGGGCCGGGTCTATGACAAGATGTTCGTCCGCCACTGGGATACATGGGCAGACGGGACTAGGAACCACCTCTTCTCCATGCCCATCGGCGCCGACGGCCACGCGGTGGGCGAGCCGGTTCCCCTGACCCCGGGCCTGGACGGCGACGTGCCGTCCAAGCCCTTCTGCGACGACGCCGACTTCACCCTCTCGCCCGATGGCCGGACGGTCTATTTCTCGGTCCGGATCGCCGGCAAGTCCGAGCCCTGGAGCACCAATTTCGACATCTACGCCGTGCCCGTCGACGGCTCGGCCGCGCCGAAGAACCTCACCGCCGCCAACCTCGCCTGGGACGCCATGCCCGCCGTCTCGCCCGACGGAAAGACCCTCGCCTACAGCGCCATGCGCCGCCCGGGCTTCGAGGCCGACACCTTCGTGGTTCACCTCCTGGATCTGGCCACCGGCCAGACCCGCGCCCTGACCTCAAAATGGGACCGCTCGGTCGACGCCCTGAAATGGTCGGCCGACGGCAAGAGCCTGCTCGCCCCGGCGGGCGACGACGGCAAGACCCCGCTCTACCGCATCGACGCCGCGACCGGCGCCGCGACCGTCGCCGTCGCCGCCAGCCACGTCTCGGAATATGAGCCGTTCGCCGACGGCTCCATCCTCTACGTTCACGACTCCATGGCCCACGCCGGCGAGGTCGCCCTCCAGCCCGCCGGCGGCGGCGGCCGAACCCTCGTCAAACTCAACGCCCAGAAGCTCGCCGACTACACCCCCTCGGACGCCGAACGCTTCAGCTTCAAGGGCTGGAACGGCGACCTGGTGAAGGGCTGGATACTCAAGCCCGCCGGCTACGAGTCGGGGAAGAAATACCCCGTCGCCTTCCTGATCCACGGCGGCCCGCAAGGCTCCTGGAACGACAGCTGGAGCTACCGCTGGAACCCGCAGGTCTTCGCCGGGCGAGGCTACGCCGTGGTCATGGTCGACCCGCACGGCTCGACCGGCTACGGCCAGGCCTTCACCGACGCCGTCTCCAACCACTGGGGCGACCGCCCGCTGGAGGACCTGCGGAAGGGCTGGGCCGCCGCCTTGAAGACCGCTCCCTTCCTCGACGCCGACCGCGCCTGCGCGCTCGGCGCCAGCTACGGCGGCTATATGGTCAACTGGATCGCCGGGGTCTGGAACGCGCCCTGGAAGTGCCTGGTCACTCACGATGGGGTCTTCGACGACCGGATGATGGGCTACGCCACCGAGGAGCTCTGGTTCTCCGAATGGGAGCATGGCGGCATCGGCAAGACCCCCTGGGCCGACCCCGCCGCCTATGAGCGGTTCAACCCGGTCAAGCACGTCGCCAACTGGAGCAAGCCGCAGCTGATCATCCATTCGGAGAAGGACCTGCGCATTCCGGTTGAGCAGGGCCTCGCCGCCTTCGACGCCCTCCAGCGCATGGGGGTCGAAAGCCGGCTCCTGACCTTCCCCGACGAGAACCACTGGGTGCTGAAACCGGCCAACTCGCTGCAGTGGCACGACGCGGTTCTGGGGTGGCTGGACACCCATCTGAAATAGGGCGAACCGGTGTTCAACCGGTGGTCGATATGTGGCGAAGGCGCGGCTGAAATCAGGCCATGCGCTTAGCCGAGACGATCGGGACGGGCGGGTTCAGCATCTGCCCCTTCATCGCCGGGACGATGGCCTTGCCGTCGGTGCGGCCCGCCAGGATCGCCTTGACCACGCTCATCCCCTCGACCACCTGGCCGAAGGCGGCGTAGCCGAGGTTGTCGCCCTTGGCCTTGGGGTTGGCGTCCAGATAGGGCTGGGCGCTGGCGCAGATGAAGAAGTCGGAGGTGGCCGAGCCGGGCTCCAACCGGCCCATCGAAATGGTCCCGGCCCTGTGCTTGATCCCTGTTTTTGTTGTGCTTTCGTGCTCGATCGGCCGGAAGGGCCGGGCCTTGGGCGAGGCGCCGCCCTGGATGGTGCCCATGCCCTTGCCGCCGTCGCGCACCGCCCGGTAGATCGAGCCGCCGTCGTACTTCTTGGCCTCGACATAGCGCAGGAAATTGCCCGCCGTCATCGGGGCCTTGTCCATGGCCAGCTCGATCACGATCACCCCCTTGGGCGTGGTGAGCGCCACCCGCGGCCGCGCCGGGGTGGGCGTCGCCGCGCGAGCCTGCAGCGGCCTCAGTATCCAGGCGCCCGCGCCTGCCAATATGGTCCGCCGTCCAATCCGCTCGCGGTTCATCCTAGTCGTCCCTTTGGCCAATCTCAGCTACCCAAATGCGATTGGAATTCTAGAACGTACTGGGCAGGTTCAGAACAGCCCTGTCGCGATTGGTAATCGAAAACGCTCCTCACGCTGAACCGATTCAATTGCAAAAATGGACCAGAACATATAAAGAACACGATGCTGATTCCGAGTCGACGTGGCGCTTGTTGCAACGGGAGGTGCAAGTGAACGCTGAGAAATATAGCCGCTCACTAAATCTGATTTGTTCAACCTGCGGCGGCGGGCAGTTTGAGTATGACCCAGAGGATGACGGGCCAATCCGCTGCGGAACATGTGATCGAATTTTCACCCGCGATGAGTTGTTGCGTGAAAATGGCCCGGTCATAGAAGCAGGGGTCGATGAGATGAAGGAGGAAGTGGTCGCCGACCTCAAAAAGGAACTTCACGAATCTCTGCGTAAGGCGCTGGCGGGTTCCAAGTTCATTAGTTTCCGATGATGGGAATTCAGTTTGATGCGGGCGATGTGGTCGCTATCGCGGCGTTGGCCATTGCGATTTGGTCTGTAATTCAGACTGACCGTTTCAACAAAAGGCAGACGGCGTTTGAGGAAACAAATGAGCGTCTCAACCTCCTTTTGATCGACAAGGAAGCGGCGGAAAGCGAAGCGCAAAAGCGGGCAGACGTATCTGCTAGTTTCTATAAAGCAGGTAAGAATGATTACCGATTAAAAGTCTTCAATCGAGGCCTCGGAGCAGCCTCGAACGTGAGATTTCAAAGTCTGGATGACGGCGAATTATTCATGCCCAGCGACATAGAGCGCAAGTTTCCGATACCCATTCTTGAGCAACATGGGTCGGTGGAACTGTTAGGCGCAATTCACATGGGCTCACCAAGTCGTGCCCATATCAAATTGATTTGGGATGACGCGACAGGACACGCGCACGAGAAAGAGTTGCACCCAACTTGGTAGGTGAAGGGTCCGCCTAACCAGCCCAAATCCCATTGCGCCACGTCCCCGCATGGCGGAACTTCGCCCCATGATAAGACCCATCGTCCTCGCTCTGGCCCTGGCGGCGGCGAGCGCCCCGAGCGCCGAAGAACTCCCTATCGCCCGTGTCTTCGCCGCCCCAGCCCTGAACGGTCCGGCCCCGCGGGGGGTGCAGATCTCGCCCGACGGCGCCCTGCTCAGCTATCTGAAGCCGCAGCCCGGCGACGCCACGACCTTCGATCTGTGGGTGCGGCCGATCAAGGGCGGGGCCGAGCGGCGGCTGATCGACGGGGCGGCGGTCGAGCCCAAGGGCGCGGCCCTGTCCGAGGCCGAGAAGGGCCGACGCGAGCGGCAGCGGATCGCCGGCGACCACGGGGTCACGGCCTACAGCTGGGACGAGACGGGGGCTCAGATCCTGGTCCCGGCCGGCGGGCGGATCTATCTCGCTGACGCGCGCACGGGCGCCGTCAAGGAGCTGGGCGCGACCGGCGGCGGGGCGACCGACGCCAAGGTCAGCCCCAAGGGCGGCTATGTCGCCTATGTGCGCGACCAGAATTTGCGGGTCGTCGACCTGAAGACCGGGGCCGATACGGCCCTGACCACCGAGGGAAAGGATACGGTCTCCTTCGGCGTGGCCGAGTTCGTCGCCCAGGAGGAAATGGACCGCTTCACCGGCTATTGGATCGCGCCCGACGACAGCCGCGTGGCCTTCGCGCGGGTGGACGAGAGCCCGGTCGAAATCGTGCCGCGCTTCGACATCGGGGCCGACGGCGTGACCCTGGTCAATCAGCGCTATCCACGCGCCGGCAAGGCGAACGCCCGGGTCGAGCTCTATGTCGCGCCGATCACCGGCGGGGCGCGGGTGAAGGTCGATCTGGGCGCCGACCCCGACATCTATCTCGCTCGCGTCGACTGGTCGAAGGACGGCAAGACCCTCTATGTCCAGCGCGAGAGCCGCGACCAGCATCGGCTGGACCTGCTGCGGGTCGACCCGGCGACGGGCGCCTCGAAGTTGATCCTGACCGAGACGGGCGCGCCTTGGATCAACCTCAACGACGACTTCACGCCCCTGAAGACCGGCGAGTTCCTGTGGGGCTCGGAGCGGTCGGGCTTCCACCACCTCTATCTCTACCGCGCCGACGGGACCCTGGCGCGCCAGGTCACCAGCGGCGACTGGCCTCTGCCGCTGAACGGCTCG
>CANJKM010000053.1 GCA_947474805.1 Caulobacterales bacterium
GCATAGTGGACCAGATGCTCGTCGACGAACCGGGACAGCAGGACCTGCGCGCCCGCCTCGCCGGGCCGCCAGCCGCCGAAGCCGGCCGACCAGTCCGGCCGCGTCGGGTGCAATCTCCAGTCCGCCAGCCGGTCCGAGCGCGGCCAGGCGGCGGGCGCCGCCAAACGCTCAGGCGCGGGTTCCGGCTCCGGTTCGCCGATCACCGGGCGGGCCGCGCGCCAGAAGGGGGTGAAGACCCGATAGGGCGTGCCGCCGCCGGTCTTCAGCGTCCAGGGTTCGATCAGCAGCGACCCGTTGAAGGATTCGGCCTTCAGACCTCGGGCGTTCAGATCGGCCTTCAGCGCGGTGTCTCGCGCTACCGAGGCCGGATCATAGGCCCGGCTCCACACCACCTTGCCGGCGCCGATCTCGGCCGCCAGTTCGGCGACAACCTTGGCCGCCTCTCCGCGCCTCAGGATCAGCCTTGAGCCCAGCGTCTCCAGCGCCGCGCCGAGCGCCGCCAGCGACTTGTCGAGCCACCAGAGCGTGGCGGCGCCCGGCGCGCGCAGTCCGGGCGTCTCGTCGAGCACGAACAGGGGAACGACTGGGCGCCCGCCCGTCGCGGCCGCCAGCAGGGCGGGGTTGTCGGCCAGCCGCAGGTCGCGGCGAAACCACATCAAGACCGGCCCCTGGCTCATTCGGCTCCCTCGCGGCCTCCCTTGCTTCGGGGCGCCCCCTGGTTCACTTGTGCTCTGTTTTCGGACTCAAAGGATCGCCGCTTGAACGCCCCCGTCTCGCCCAAGCCCAACGCCGTGGTGGAGCTGAAGGCCGCCGGCGGCGCCGTCGTGCGGATCGGCAACGGCGAGCGGCTCAGCGTCATCGCCGGCCCCTGCCAGATGGAGAGCCGAGCCCACGCGCTGGAGACGGCGCAGGCGTTGAAGGAGGCGGCCGAACGTCTGGGCATGGGCCTCGTCTACAAGACCTCCTTCGACAAGGCCAACCGCACCTCCGCCTCGACCCAGCGCGGCATGGGCCTGTCCGCCGCCCTGCCGGTCTTCGCCGAGATCCGCGAGACCCTCGGCCTGCCGGTCCTGACCGACGTCCATTCCGCCGACCAGTGCGGCCCCGTGGCCGAGGCGGTGGACGTGCTGCAGATCCCCGCCTTCCTCTGCCGCCAGACCGACCTCCTGGTCGCCGCCGCCGTTACCGGCCGCGCGGTCAACGTCAAGAAGGGCCAGTTTCTCGCCCCCTGGGACATGAAGCATGTCATCGCCAAGGTGGTCGGCGCCGGCAATCCCAACGTCCTGGCCACCGAGCGCGGCGTCTCCTTCGGCTACAACACCCTGGTCTCGGATATGCGCGCCCTGCCGGAGATGGCGGCCATCGGCTGCCCGGTCGTGTTCGACGCCACCCATTCGGTCCAGCAGCCGGGCGGGCAGGGGACCACCTCGGGCGGCCAGCGCCAGTTCGTCCCGGTTCTCGCCCGCGCCGCCGTGGCCGTGGGCGTGGCCTGCATCTTCGTCGAGACCCACCCCGACCCCGACAACGCCCCCTCCGACGGCCCCAACATGGTGCCGATGCGCGAGTTCGAGGGACTGATGCGCACCCTTCTGTCCTTCGACGCCCTGGCTAAGGCGCTCTGATGGACCTTGGCCGGCTCCAGGCTCTGCTCCAGTCGGCCGCCGGCGTACGGGTCGCCTGCGTCGGCGATCTGATGGTCGATCGCTATCTGCGCGGCGATGTCGGTCGCATTTCACCGGAAGCGCCGATCCCGGTCCTGCTCCAGCGCGACGAGACGGTGATGCTGGGCGCAGTGGGGAATGTCGCGCGCAATCTCGCGGCGCTTGGCGCAGGCGCCGTTCTGGCCGGCGTGGTCGGTGACGACGCCGCCGGGGCCGAAGCCGCCGCCCTGGTCGCCGCCGAGCCCGCCGTTGAGGGCCGCCTCACCGTGGCCGCCGGGCGCGTGACCACGGTCAAGACCCGCTTCGTCGCCGGCCAGCAGCAGCTCCTGCGCCTGGACAGCGAGGACGATCGCCCGCTGGCGCCCGACGCGGAGGCCGCTATGGCGCAAGCCGCCGCCGAGGCCGCGAAAGGCGCGGGTGCCGTCCTCGTTTCCGATTACGCCAAGGGCGCGGTTACCGCATCGGTCCTGGACGCCGCCCGGGCTTTCGGCGCTCCGCTCATCGTCGATCCCAAGGGCCGCAGCTTCGCCAAATACGGCGCCGTCTCCCTGATCAAGCCCAACGCACGAGAGCTGCGCGAGACGGTCGACATGCCGACTGGAACCGACGCCGAGGTCGAGGCCGCGCTCAAAGCCGCCCTGGCTTCCTGCGAGGCCGAGGCCATCCTCGTCACCCGCGCCGCCAGGGGCGCCTCGCTGATGCGGCGGGGCCAGGCCGTCCGCCATTTCCGCTCCGCCCCGCGTCAGGTGTTCGATGTCTCGGGCGCAGGGGACACGGTGCTCGCCGCGCTCGGCCTCGCCCTAGCCGCCGGGGCCGACCTTCCCGAGGCGGTCGAACTGGCGTTGCTCGCCGCGGGGGTCGCGGTGGGTAAGCCCGGAACCGCCGTGGTCTCGCCGGGCGAACTGGTCGCCGCCGAGATGGCCGCCCATATGGCACCCGCCGAAGCCAAGATCGTCACCCAGGACGCCGCCGCCGCCGGCGCCGAGCGCTGGCGCGCCGAGGGGCTGAAGGTCGGCTTCACCAACGGTTGTTTCGACATTCTGCACCGCGGCCACGTCAGCTATCTCGGAGCCGCTCGCGCCGCCTGCGACCGGCTGATCGTCGGCGTGAACAGCGACGGCTCGGTCCGCGCCCTGAAGGGGGAGGGGCGGCCGGTCAACGACCTGGAATCCCGCGCCCTGGTGCTCGGCGGCCTCGCCTCCATCGACCTTGTCGTGCCCTTCGACGCGGCCACCCCCATCGAGCTGATCGCCGCCGTGGGGCCCGACCTGCTGATGAAGGGCGCCGACTACGAAGGCAAGGAACTCGTCGGCTCGGACATCGTCGAGGCGCGTGGCGGGGAGGTGCGGCTCATCCCCTTGGTCGAAGGCTATTCCACCACCCTGGCCGTCTCCCGCATGAAGGCCGTGAAATGAGCCTGATCCTCGTTACCGGCGGCGCGGGCTTCATCGGCTCCAACATCGTCGCCGCTCTCTGCGAGGCCGGCCATCGCGTCGCCGTTTGCGACAGCCTGGGCGAAGCCGCCTCGGGCAAGTGGAAGAACCTCGCCAAACACCCCATCGTCGACCTGATCGAGCCGAACGCCTTGTTCGGCTGGTTGGCCGACCACCGGCGCGAGCTCGACGCCGTCGTCCATATGGGGGCGATCAGCGCCACCAACGAGCCTGACGCCGACCTGATCCTGCGCACCAATTTCGGTCTGTCGCGCGACCTCTGGGCCTGGGCGAGCGAGCACCGCAAGCGGCTGATCTACGCCTCCTCCGCCGCCACATACGGCGACGCCGCCCAGGGCTTCGACGACGTGCAGGACGTCGCCGCGCTCCAGGCCCTGCGGCCGCTCAACGCCTATGGTTGGTCCAAGGCTTTCTTCGATGTTCACGCCACACGAGAGGTTGAGGACAATCATAAGCCTAGCCAGTGGGTTGGGCTGAAGTTTTTCAACGTCTATGGCCCGAACGAATACCACAAGGGCGGCATGCGTTCGGTGGTCGATCAGATCTGGCCGCGGGTCGCGGCGGGCGAGCCCGTCACCCTCTTCAAGTCGCACAACCCAGCCTATCCCGACGGCGGTCAGCTGCGCGACTTCGTCCATGTCGACGACGCGGTCGCCGTGGTTCTCTGGCTTCTCGACCACCCCGAGGTGAACGGCCTCTACAACCTTGGAACCGGCCAGGCCCGCAGCTTCGCCGACCTCGCGACCGCGGCCTTCGCCGCCGTCGGCAAACCCGCCCGCATCGACTATGTCGACACGCCCGAGGCCCTGCGCTCCCAGTACCAGTATTTCACCCAGGCCCGGATGGATCGCCTCCGCGCCGCTGGCTTCGACAGGCCCTTTATCAGCCTGGAAGACGGCGTCGCCGACTACGTGAAACGCTTCCTCTCTCAGCCGGACAAATACCGATGAGCGGGCGTGACTGGCGCTTCTGGAGCCTGGCGGGTGGGGCCGCCGCCGCCGCCCTATTCGTCTCGGCCGTCTCCCATTGGCGCGACGACATCCTGCGCACCATGCTGGACCCCAAGACCCCCTATCAGACCTATAAGCCGCCGCCGGCGCCCGACTACGCCGAGCCGGCCGCCTGGGCGCTCCTGCCGCCGATGCGCTGGGCGGCGGGCGATCCCCCGGCCGACGTCTTCTTCGTCCACCCGACCACCTATGACGGCGGCCGTCACTGGAACGCGCCGATCGACGACAAGAAGGCCGACAAGGTCCTGACCCGGACCATGCTGCCCAACTACGCCGGTCCGTTCGAGCGGGTGGGACGTGTCTTCGCCCCGCGTTATCGCCAGGCCAGTCTCTACAGCTTCCTGACCCTGCGCGACGACGCGCGCGACGCGCGTCGTTTCGCCTATCGCGACGTCGAGGCCGCCTGGCGCGCCTTCCGCAGCCGCTATGACAAGGGCCGGCCCCTTGTCATCGTCGGGGTGGAGCAGGGCGGCCAGCTGACCGCCCGCCTCCTGAGCGAGGTGGTCGCCAGGGACCCTTCGGCCATGGCCCGTCTGGCCGGGGCCTATCTGATCGACACCGTGGTTCCAGAGGACGCCTATCCGTCAGGCTCGGCCCTTCCGGCCTGCGCAACGCGCACGCAGGCCCGCTGCGTCGTCGCCTGGGCCCAGGTCGACGCCGACGACGCCGACGCGCGCGACAAGCTGGACCGCGCTCTGGTTTGGCGTGGCGACAGTCAGTTTGAGATGCTCCGCGGACGCCAAGCCCTCTGCGTCAATCCGATCAGCGCGACCATCGGCGGCGCGGCCCCGGCCCGAATTAGCCTCGGCGCCGCCAACGCCTCGGCCAAGCCCTGGGGCAAACGCCCGACCGTGATGCCGGGGCAAGTCACCGCCCACTGCGAAGGCGGCCTCCTGCGCGCCGCCCGGCCCTTGCTGCCCATGCTCCAGCCGCCGCCCGCCTGGGCCGCGAGGCTGAAGGAGCCGCCCTACAATCTGTTCTGGGCCGACCTCGAAGGCGACGCCAAGGCGCGGGTCTCGACCCTGATGGGCCGCCCCGACTTCCCCACCTCCGCACCACCGATCGAGACCAGTGTGAACGTGAGGACCGTGGGGGTCCGGCGCGCGGGGAACTAATAGATGCCGTCATCCTCGGGCTTGGCCCGAGGATCCAGCTACGCCGGCCTATCCTGCAAATCCCTGCGCTCTGGATGCTCGGGCCCAGCCCGAGCATGACGGCGGGGGCTAACCCGCGGAATTCCAGCCCCCCCCGGGCTTCCAGTCGAACAGCGCCGAGAGTACCTGCAAGGCCTTGCCGCGCGGGCTCTCAAGCTTGGGGTCGCGCGCCAGCACGAGCCGCGCGTCGTCCGCCGCCGCCTGGATTAACTCCCGATGCGCCACGGGGTCGGCCAGCCGATAATCCGGGAACCCCGACTGCTTCAGCCCCATCAGATCGCCGCCGCCGCGGAGCATCAGGTCCTTTTCCGCGATCAGGAAACCGTCGTCGGTGTCGCGCAGGGTCTCCAGCCGCGCCGTTCCCGCCGCGGATAACGGGGGGTCGTAAAGCAGCAAGCAGGTGCTCGCCGCCGCGCCGCGCCCGACCCGGCCCCGCAGCTGGTGCAGCTGGGCGAGACCGAACCGTTCGGCGTGCTCGATCACCATGATCGAGGCGTTGGGCACATTGACCCCGACCTCGACGACCGTTGTCGCGACCAGGACGCTCACCCGCCCCTCGACGAAGCCGGCCATCACCGCGTCCTTCTCCGCCGCCGGCATCCGCCCGTGGATCAGTCCTACCGCGGGGCCCAGCATCTGGCGCAGCACGCCCGCGCGCTCCTCGGCCGCCGTGGCGTCGATCAGCTCCGATTCGGCCACCAGGGGGCAGATCCAGAAGGCCTGGGCCCCGCCCGCCACGGCGGTGCGCAGCCGTTCGACCACCTCGCCGAGCCTGGTCGTCGGCACGGCCCGGGTCACGACCGGCGTGCGGCCCGGCGGTTTCTCGTCCAGGCGGGAGACGTCCAGGTCGCCATAGACCGTCAGCTCCAGCGTGCGCGGAATGGGCGTCGCCGACAGGGCGAGCAGATGCACCGCTGCGCCCTTGCCTTGCAGCCGCTGGCGCTCGGAGACCCCGAACCGGTGCTGCTCATCGACGATGGCCAAGGCGAGGTCGTGGAAGGCGACCTCGTCCTGGAACAGGGCGTGGGTGCCCACGGCCACCGAGGCCTCGCCGGAATAGAGCAGGCGTAGCTTCTCGGCCCGCGCGGCCCCCTTGTCGCGCCCGGTGAGAAGAACCGCCCGAATGCCTTGATCGGCTAAGGGTTTCTCCAGCGTCTCGAAGTGCTGGCGGGCCAGGATTTCGGTCGGGGCCATGAGCGCGGACTGCCGGTTCGCCGCGGCCACATCGGCCATGGCCAGCATGGCGGTGACCGTCTTGCCCGAGCCCACATCCCCCTGCACCAGGCGCGACATCCGCTGGCCCGAGCCGAGGTCGGCGCGGATTTCAGACAGGCTTCGCACTTGAGCGCCCGTCAGCGCGAAGGGCAGGGCGGCCTCCGCCGCGTCGGCGAGGCTGCTGTGGGGGATGACGGGGGCCGGCTCGGCCCGCACCGCCGCCTTTCGGCTCGCCATCGCCAGTTGGTGCGCCAGGAGCTCGTCATAGGCCAACCGCGCCCGCCCCGGGGCCGTGGGCAGGAGCTCGGCCTCGGAATGCGGCGAATGCAGCCGCTCCAGCGCCTCGCGCCAGCTTGGCCAGCCCTGCCTGCTCAGCCAGGCGGCGTCCTGCCATTCGGGCAGGTGCGGCGCGCGGGCGAGGGCCTCCAGCGCAAGCTTCCGGACGATGCGCGGCGCCACGCCGGCGGTAGCCGGATAGACCGCCTCCTTCAGCGGCACGTCGCCGGCCTTCTCGGGCGGGACCATATATTCGGGGTGGGCGATCGACAGCTCGGTGTTGAAACGCTCGGGCTTGCCCGCCACGATCCGGGTCGATCCCACGGGGTGTTGCCTGGCAAGATGCGGCCCGCCGCCCTTGAACCAATTTAGAAAAATGAAGCCCGTGTCGTCCTGCGCTCGGATGCGGTAGGGCCGTCCGGGGCCTTGTGGCGGCAGGTGGGCGTTGATCTGCAGGGTGAACAGTTGCGGCTCGCCCGGAACGGCGTCGCCGACATTGGCCAGGCGGCGCGCGATCAGGCTCTGCGGCCCGAGAAACGCCAGGTCGCGCACCAGGGGCCCGGCCAGTTTCTCAACCAGCGGGGCGAGCTTTGGGCCCACCCCCTTCAGGCCGGAGGCGGGCGCGAACAGGGGAAAGAGAATCTCCGGGCGCATGCGCATGAGTTTAGCCGCTGGCGCGCCCCGGACGCTCGCCCTATATCGACCCCCGCGTATGGACCACAGCGACCGCATCAACCGGCTTAAGTTCCGGGCCTGGCGTAGAGGCTTTCGTGAAGCGGACCTGATCCTCGGGCCGTTCGTGGATACCCATGTCCGCGACCTCACGCCCGCGCAGCTCGACCGGCTCGACCATCTGCTCGATCAGGCCGACCAGGACATTTACGAGTGGGTCATCGGCCGGACCGAGGCTCCGGCCGAGTTCGACACCGACGTGCTGCACCTGATCCAGAACTTCCGCTTCGGCGCCCGCGCCGCCCGCGACGACCTGGGGTCCTGATGGACCTCAAGCGTATCGCAACCGCCCCCGGCCGGCTGGAGCTGGCCGGCGCGCCCGAGGGTTTCGACGCCCTGGCCCTGGCCGATATCGTCCGCACGCGCGGCGGGACGGTGCTGTTCGTCGCCCGCGACAACGCAAGGGCCGAGGCCTTCCTGGGATCGCTCGCCTTCTTCGCGCCCGAGCTGAGAACATTGCAGTTTCCCGGCTGGGACTGTCTGCCTTACGACCGGGTCGGACCCTCGCCCTCGGTCGCCGCCGCCCGTATGGCGGCGCTGTCGGCCCTGAGCGCCGGCGGGACGGGGCCCCTGGTCGTGGTCGCCGCCGCTCCGGCCTTGCTGCAAAGGGTGCCGCCGCGAGCCGCCGTGGCCGCCGCCGGCTATCGCGCCGCAACCGGAGCCACGGTTCAACTCGCTGATCTTGAACGCTATTTCGCGGTGAACGGCTATGTCCGCGCCTCGACGGTTTCGGAGAAGGGCGAGTTCGCCATCCGGGGCGGGGTGGTCGACGTCTTCCCGCCCGGCGCCGACGAGCCGGTGCGGCTGGACCTGTTCGGCGATGAGCTGGAATCGATCCGCACCTTCGATCCGGAGACCCAGCGCTCGACCGGAAGTCTTGATTCCATTGAGCTTCTACCGGTTTCCGAGGCCCTGATCGACCGGGACACCATCGCCCGTTTCCGGCGCGGCTATGTCGCCGCCTTCGGCGCCGGGGCCGACGACCCGCTCTATATGGCCGTCTCGGATGGCGGCCGTCGCGGCGGGATGGAGCACTGGCTGCCGCTGTTCTACGACGGCATGGAGACCCTGTTCGACTATCTGGGCGAGGGGGCGCTGGTGGCGCTCGACCACCTGGCGGTCGAGGCCCGTGACGAGCGGCTGGCCCTGGTCGCCGATGCTTTCGACGCCCGCGAGGAGGCCGTAAAGGCCCGTCAGGGCGGCTCTTACCGGCCCTTGCCGCCCGAGACCCTCTATATGGGCAAGGATGAATGGGAGGCGCGTCTGGAGCGACGCGCGGTGCGGGTCTTCACGCCGTTCCAGTTGCCTGAAAGCGACGGCGTCGCCGATCTTGGGGCGCGATCCGGACGCGGTTTCGCCCCAGAGCGAACACAGGATAGCCTCAACTTATTCGAGTCCGTGGCCGAGCACGCCAAGGCCCTGGCCAAGACCGGCAAGCGGGTCTTGTTCGCCTCCTGGTCGGAAGGATCGTCCGAACGGCTGGCGACGATGCTGACTGACCACGGTCTCGGAAACGTTCGGTTCGCCAAGGACTGGAACGACGCCGTCGGTTTCGGCGTCGCCGGCACCAAGCAGAAGCCTCTCCAGCGCGCGGTCATCCCCATCGACGGCGGCTTCGACTCGCCCGAGCTGGCGGTCATCTCCGAAACGGACATTCTGGGCGACCGGCTGGCCCGGCCGCGGCGGCGTCGGCGGGCCCAGAACTTCCTGGCCGAGGCGACTTCGCTGACGCCGGGGGATCTGGTGGTCCACATCGACCACGGCATTGGCCGCTACGAGGGGCTGAAGACCCTGGATGTGGCCGGGGCGCCGCACGACTGCCTGGACATCCAGTACGGCGGCGAGGCGCGGCTGTATCTGCCGGTCGAGAACATCGACCTTCTGACCCGCTATGGGTCGGAGAGCGACGGGGTCCAGCTCGACCGTCTGGGCGGGGCGGCGTGGCAGGCCCGTAAGGCCAAGGCCAAGCAGCGGCTGCGCGAGATGGCCGAGGGCCTGATTAAGATCGCGGCCGCGCGGCAACTGCGCACCACGCCCGAGACCGACCCGCCGCACGGCCTGTTCGACGAGTTCTGCGCCCGCTTCCCTTATGAGGAAACGGAGGATCAGCTTAACGCGATTTCCGATGTTCTTTCAGATCTTTCCGCCGGAAAGCCGATGGATCGCCTGATCTGCGGAGACGTCGGTTTCGGCAAGACCGAGGTGGCCCTGCGCGCCGCTTTCGTCATGGCCATGAGCGGCCAACAGGTGGCGGTGGTCTGCCCGACCACCTTGCTCGCCCGCCAGCACCACAAGACCTTCCGCGACCGGTTCGCCGGCTGGCCGATCAAGGTGCGCTCGCTGTCGCGGCTGATCCCGCCCAAGGAAGCCAATGAGACCCGCGAGGCGCTGAAGAACGGCGAGGTCGAGGTGGTGGTCGGCACCCACGCCATTCTGTCGAACCAGGTCGGGTTCAAGGACCTGGGTCTGGTTATCGTCGACGAGGAGCAGCACTTCGGGGTTAAGCACAAGGAGCGGCTGAAGGAGCTGCGGGCCGACGTGCACATGCTGACCCTGTCGGCGACGCCGATCCCGCGCACCCTGCAGATGGCGCTGTCGGGCATCCGCGAGATGTCGATCATCGCGACCCCGCCGGTCGACCGGCTGGCGGTCCGCACCTATGTCTCGCCGAGCGACCCGATCGTGATCCGTGAGGCCCTGCTGCGGGAGAAGTACCGCGGCGGCCAGGCCTATTACGTCGCCCCTCGCATCGCCGACCTGCCGGCGCTGGAGACCTTCCTGCGCGAACAGGTGCCCGAGGTCCGCTTCGTGGTCGGCCACGGCCAGATGTCGCCGACCCAGCTCGAGGAGGTGATGTCGGCCTTCTACGACGGGCAGTTCGACGTGCTGCTCTCGACCACCATCGTCGAGTCCGGGCTGGATATCCCGAGCGCCAACACCCTGATCGTCCACCGCGCCGACATGTTCGGCCTGTCCCAGCTCTATCAGCTGCGCGGACGGGTCGGCCGGGCCAAGCAGCGGGCCTACGCCTATCTGACCACGCCCCTCGACAAGCCGGTGACGCCCGCAGCGGAAAAGCGGCTGAAGCTGCTGCAATCGCTCGACAGTCTGGGCGCCGGCTTCCAGCTCGCCAGCCACGATCTGGACATCCGGGGCGGCGGCAATCTGCTGGGCGACGAGCAGTCGGGCCATATCCGGGAGATCGGGGTCGAACTCTATCAGCAGATGCTGGAGGACGCGGTGGCCGAGCTGAAGGCGGGCGGGGCCGAGGCGGTCGTCGACGCGCGCGGCTGGTCGCCCCAGATCAACGCGGGCGCGGCGGTGCTGATCCCCGAGGACTATGTGCCGGACCTGAACGTGCGGCTGTCGCTGTATCGCCGCCTGTCGGAGGCCGAGCAGGCCAGCGACCGCGAGGCCTTGGCGGCGGAGCTGATCGACCGGTTCGGGCCGCTGCCGGCCGAGGCGGGGCAGCTCTTGAAGGTGGTGGCGATCAAGGGCCTCTGCCGTCAGGCCAATGTCTCCAAGATCGATGTCGGCCCCAAGGGCGCGGTGGTCAGCTTCCGCGACGATAATTTCGACAACCCGATAGGGCTGATCGGCCTGGTGCAGCAGAGGATGGCGGCCTGGAAGCTGCGGCCCGACCACCGGCTGGTGGTGAAGGGTGAGTGGGACACGCCGGACGCGCGATTGGGTGCGGCGGAGAAGATCCTGACCGATTTGGCCAAGGTGGCGAAGGCGGAGGCCGCCTAGTGCGTCCTTCGAGGCGGCCGCTTGAGAGCGGCCTCTTCAGGATGACGAGTATGGGTGGGATTCAATACGGTTCGTCATGCTGAGGAGCGATCCCTCCGGATCGCGTCTCGAAGCACGCAATCGCTAGACCGCCGCCCGCGCGCTCGTCCTCGCCGCCGCCCGCTCGAGCGTCCGCGCGGCGTTCTCGTCGCCTTCTATCTCCGCGACGCCAATGTCGAACTCGACGGTGAAGGGGGTCTGGCCCTCGCCGGCCTCGAAGGCGGTGCAGGCGATGACGGCGGCGATCCGTTCAGCGGCCGCGCGCGCGTCGCCGGCGTTGGCGGCGGGCAGGGCCAGGGCGAAGAGTTCGGGCGCCAAGCGCGCGGCCGTGTCCTCGGCCCGGACCAGGCGGGCGATCATCGAGCCGATCTGCGGAATGGCGCGGTCGAGCCAGCCGCCGGCGCGATGGGGCAGGTTGGACGGCCGGTCGGCGATCTTCAGCACCGCGACCGACAGGGTGCGGCGGCGCTCGCGCGAGGCGCGGGCGAGACGGCCGAGGTGGGCGGCGAACAGCTCGCGGGTGAACAGGCCGGTGGCCGCGTCCATCAGGCCCGAGCCGCGCGCCCGGTCCAGGGCGTTGCGGATGGCGGTCTCGCGGCGATAGGCGCGGGCGAGGCTGATGATCCGGCCGGCGGTGTCTTCTTCGGGCGTATCGGCCGAGGCGACGTCGGCGAGGCCGCGGTTGTAGGCGTCGGCCAGGGCCACCTCGGCCCCGGTGCGCAGATAGAGCACGGTGGGGATATGGTAGAGGCGGGTGTTGCGGCGCATGCCCCCCGCGATCGACAGGGCCTCGGCGTGATGCTCGCCGGCCCACAGGACGACGGCGTCGAACGGCCGCTCATGCAGGTAGTCGAACGCGGTGTAGGCGGTCAGGGCGCCCACGACCTCGGCGTTCTGCTGCTTCAGGGCGTGGCTGAGGGCGAGGAACTTGGGGGCCGGTTCGCCGACGGTCAGGACCTGCAGCGGCTCGGTCGAGTTCTCCGGCGAAGGAAGGGTCGCGCCGTGGTCGGCGAAGGTGGCGCGGCGAAGCTCGAACTCCTCCTCGGCCACGGCGGCGCGGAGCAGGGCCTCCAGCCTCAGGGCGGCCTGGGCCGGGTGAACGGGCGGGGCGAGGGCCAGGTCGTAGGACCATTCGGCGAGGGCCGGGTCAGGGCGGCCGAGCGCCAGCACCGGCAGGCGGCGCACGCCGACGGCGGCCTTCAGTTCGCGAGCAAGGTTGAGAAGATCGCTGTCGCCGTCGGAGACATCGACGATGACCGCCTCGATCGGCAGGTCGGCGACGACGGCCAGGGCGGCCTGAGGGCCGCGCGCGGTCACGGTGCGCCAACCGAGCTTATCCAGACCCTCGCTCAGGGGGCCGGCCAGCCTGTCGTCGCGCGCCACGATCAATACGCGGGCCGTCAAATTCACTGAGTTCTCCGACCTTAGCCCCGAATCCGAAGCTTACAGCTAATCCGCGATGTCTTAACCCTTCTCCACTAGGAAGATCAGGTCTTTCCCGTCCTCCCGGCGCTCGATTAGTCCCGCGCCCACCTGGGAAATGAAGTGCGGCACGTCGATCCGGGCCATCGGATCGTCGGCGATCAAGGTTACCCGATCGCCCGATCCCAGGCCCTGCAAGGCTTTGCGGAGACGCAGCGTCGGGACGGGGCAGCGATGGCCGCGGGCGTCGACCACGATCGGCGGGGGATCGGCCATGACGCTAGATGGCATGGAGATTCCTGAGCTTGGCCGGCGCCTGTTCGCGCCAGGTGCGGGTCAGGATCGAGCGAAGTTGGTCGGGCTCGATGTGTTCGATCCATGCCAGGACATAGGGCCAGGGCCGATAGTGGTCGGTGAGATAGAAGACCTCTGGCGCGACCTCCATCATCAGGTCGCGCGTCTCGAAATCCATCTTCAGGGCGATGGAGTCGTCGACGACCCGCATGCGGGTGAAGAACTTGCCGTTCAGCTTATAGGACGGCTTGCCATAGCTCGTGCCCTCCTCAATTCCGGGCAGGGACATCACCAGGGCGTGGACTTCCTCGCGGGTCATGGCGCGCAGGCTATCAGGCCGAGCTTTTGCCGCCGAGCCTCTTGATCGCCGTGAGGAGGGGCCGCTCGCCTTGGTCGTAGCCCTCCCAGGGCTTTGTCCTTGTAAGCAGTCCCGGCGCGGTACGGATCGTATAGGTCTTGGGGTCCAGCCCCGATTTCACCTGGGTCCAGGCGACCGGCCAGGAGACAGGCGCGCCGGGGCGGGCGCGCGGCGAGTAGGGGGCGACGGCGGTCGACATCCGGTCGTTGCGCAAATAGTCGAGGAAGATGCGGCCGACCCGCTTGGCCTTGCTCATATTGACGAGATAGCGCTCGGGGCTGTCGGCGGCCATCTGCTCGCACAGGGCGCGGGCGAAGGCCTTGGCTTCGGGCCAGGAAAGCTTGCCGTCGGGCTTCAGCGGCGTGACCACGTGCAGGCCCTTGCCGCCGGTGGTCTTGCAGAAGGCGACCAGGCCGACGGCCTCCAGCCTCGCCTTCACCTCCTTTGCTGCGTCGATCACGTCTTGAAAGTCGAGCCCCGGCGAGGGGTCGAGGTCGAACACCAGCCGTCCGGGGACCTCGGGTTTGAAGGGCGCGCAGTTCCAGGGGTGGAGTTCCAGGGCCGAAATCTGGGCCAAGGCGATCAGC
>CANJKM010000054.1 GCA_947474805.1 Caulobacterales bacterium
CGCCTCCCCCTTTCTTTCTACGCACGCAACCTACCAAGCTGACGGCGGATGCGACGACAGGAGAGGCGGTCTTGAACCGGAGGCTGAAGTTCCTGGCGGGGGCGGCCAGCGCCGCCTGCGTCGCCGTCGGTGTGGCTGGCTCTGCTCCGGTATCCGTTGACTGGCGATATAATGGTGGCTCCCTGGGCGACCACTATTCGCCCTTAACCCAGATCGACGCGACGAACGTAGGCCAGCTGAAGCAGGCCTGGCGCTTCGACTATGAAGCTGGCGGGCTGCAGGCCCAGCCGCTGGTCGTCGATGGCGTCCTCTACGGTCCCACTCCGGACGGCAAGCTGGTGGCCCTGGACGGGGCGACCGGCGCGTTGAAGTGGACATTCGATCCGGGGGTAGAGGGCGGTCAGCCGATCAGGGGGCTGGAGAGCCATGGGATGGGTGGCAACATGCGGCTCCTGTTCGGCTCCCAGAACTTCCTCTTCGCCGTCGATCCCCGGACCGGCAAGGCAATTGCGTCCTTCGGCCAGGGCGGGCGCATCAACATCAGTGAGAACCTGCGCGGGCCCGCCGAAGGGAACGCCATGTTCATCACTTCGCCGGGCTCGGTCTACCGCGACGTCTACATCGCCAGCGGCCGGGTTTCGGAAAGCACGCCATCGTCGCCTGGCGACATCCGCGCCTTTGATGTGCGCACTGGCCGGCTGCGCTGGACCTTCCACACCATACCGCATCCGGGAGAGCCGGGCGCGGAGACCTGGCCCAAGAACGCCCACCTGAGCCAGGGCGGCGCCAACGGCTGGGCGGGCTCGGTCGTCGATACCCGGCGGGGCATCGTGTACTTCGGCACGGGTTCGGCCGCCGACGATTTCTACGGCGGCGAGCGGTTGGGCGACAACCGCTTCGCGAACTCGCTGATCGCGCTGAACGCCAACACGGGCAAGCTGATCTGGGATTTTCAGGCCGTGCGTCACGACCTGTGGGACCTGGACTTCAACGCGCCGCCAGTCCTGCTGACGGTCAATCGTCAGGGCAAGCGAATCGACGCGATCGCGGCCAGCAACAAGACCAGCTACCTGTACATCCTGGACCGCGTCACCGGCGAGCCGCTGTTCCCGATCGTCGACACGCCCGTGTCCCCGAGCAAGGTGCCCGGCGAAACGGCGGCGGCGACCCAGCCAGTCCCGACGCTGCCCAAGCCGATGTCGCGGGTCTCGATCACGGTCAACGACCTCACAGATCGGACAACCCAGGCCAGCATCTGGGCCCGCCAGGTGTTCGCGGCCCTAAACGGCGGCGGCAAGTCGTTCGAACCCATGGCCATCGGCAAGGACACCCTGGTCTTTGCGGGCTTCACTGGCGGAGTCGGCTGGGGCGGCATGGCCGCCGACCGACGGGGGGTCCTCTACGCCAACGTCACCGACCGCCCGGGCATCTCCAGCATCGTGGAGTCTAAGAGCCTGTTGACCGCGGGCCTGGGCGAGAGGACCTATAATACCCAGTGCGCCGCCTGCCACGGCGGTGACCGCAAAGGCATCCCGCCGCTGTTCCCGGGCCTCACCGATTTGACGTCCCGGCTGAGCACCGAGGCGATCGCGGCGGTGATCAAGAACGGCCGTGGGCGCATGCCGGGATTCGGCAACCTGCCGGCCGCCACGATCAACAATCTGGTGGCATTTCTGACCACCGGTGCGGACCTTCCGGGCACGCCCCAGCCGGCCGTCTCGCTCCAGGGCCGCCTGGCGCCGTCGGTGACCCAGTACACCTCCACCGGCAACCGCAACTTTCTCGATCCCGACGGCTATCCCGGGGTGAAGCCGCCCTGGGGTAAGCTGCACGCCATCGACGCCTCGACCGGACAGTATCTGTGGACCGTTCCCTTCGGCACAACCAATGACCTTGGGCCGCAGTTCGGCGGTCCCAACACCGGTGGTGCGGTGGTCAGCGGCAGTGGTCTGCTGTTCATCGGGGCCTCGGCCGACGGCAAGTTCCACGTCTACGACAGTCGCACCGGCAAGCTCCTTTGGGAGACGACCCTGACCGCTCCGGCTCAGGCGACGCCGGCCGTCTACATGGTCAATGGCAGGCAGTATGTCGTGGTGGCGGCGAGCGGCCGCAACGCCGGCCCGGCGGCTCAGAACCAGGACAATGCCCAGGCGGTCGTCAAAGGCCGGGCCAGTGGCGGCTACATAGCCTTCGCCCTTCCGAATTGATCTCCCGCCATTTGCGGGTTTTCTGCCCCTGCGCGATGATGACGACCGCCGTTACCGGTCCGTCCTGAAAGCGAAGACGGTCGTCTGCCGGTAAGTCTGGCCGGGACGCAGCACCGTTGACGGGAAATCCGCATGGTTCGGGCTGTCGGGCAGGTGCTGGGTTTCCAGCGCCACGGCGGGGCCGCGGGCGAAGGGCTTGCCCACCTCGCTCATCACCCCGTTGCGTGCGCCGGGGGTGAACACCTGTATCGAAGTCTGGGAGGTGGATAGCTCGAGCACTCGGCCGCTGGCGGGGTCGTGCAGGCGCGCAGCCACCCGGTCGAGGCGATTGTATCCAGGCATGATGGCGAAGGCGTGATCATAGCTCCGCACCATGCCGTCCGGCGTCGGCGGCGGTTGCCCCCCCTGCGGGGGCGGGCTCGTGTCGTGCGCGGCCGCCACGCGGGTCGAGAGCACCGTCGGTTTGGTAAGGTCGAAGGGCGTGCCGGTCACCGCTAGGAGCTCCCCTGTAGGCAGATTGTCGGCGTCCTTGGCCTGCACGCGGTCCGCCATGACCTGCAGGTCGTGGTCGTAGACGGGGGTAGTGCTGTCGCCGTTCAGGTTGAAGTAGAGATGGTTGGTGAGGTTGACCACCGTCGGCTTGTCGCTGACCGCCTCGAAACCCAGCCGCAAGGCGTTGTCATTGGTAAACCGGTAGGTCGCCCGGATCTTGAGGTTGCCGGGAAAGCCCTGGTCGCCGTCAGGGCTGTCGAGGGTCAGGGTGAGCATCGCCCCCATCGACTCTCGAATCGGCTCGGCTTTCCAGACGCGGGTTGTGTAGGGCGGCTGGCCCCCATGCAGGGTCACCCCCTGGGCGTTCTGCTGCAGCGGATATTGCACGCCGTCGAGGGTGAAGCCTTTGCGGATGCGGTTAGCGTAGCGGCCGACGTTGGCGTTGGCGTGGCCCACCGTCTCCCAGGCCGCGAGATCGGCGAAGCTCATCACTACATTGCCGAGCAGTCCCTGGCGGTCGGGCACGCGAATCTCGGCGATCGCCCCGCCATAGTCGAGGATGGTGGCGCTGGCTCCCTTGTCGTTGACGAGGGTGTACGCGTTCACGGCCTGACCGTCCTTGGTCACGCCATATGGCGCGACCTTGACGCCGGCCGCGTCCGCGGCCGTTCCCCAAACCAGGGCGGCGGCAGCGAGCATCAAGGATAGCGAGCGCCGGTTTGTCCCCATAAGTCCTAGCTCTTCCTGACGGCCCTCAGGGCCGCGACCGCGTCCGCCGCCCGGCGGCCGACCTCCTCGGGTCCCATGCCCACCTTGTAAATTTCCGAGCCAAGGCCGAAGCCCCGCGCGCCGGCCGCCCACCAGTCCGCCATCTGGGCCGGTCCCACACCGCCCACGGGGATGGTCACGGCCTCGCCCGGTAGCACCGCCTTAAGGGCCTTAAGGTGAGCGGGACCGTAGCTCGCGGCGGGAAAAAGCTTCAGGCAGCGCGCGCCGGACTCCAGAGCAAGGAACGCCTCCGATGCGGTGGCGAAACCCGGCATTGGCGTCAGGCCGCGCTCCACGGTGCGACGGATCACTGCGGCTTCGGTATTGGGCGACACCACTATCTGGCCGCCGGCCTGCGCGACGCTGTCGACGTCGCTGGGGCGCAGTATGGTTCCCGCGCCCCAGACCATTCGTCCGCGCATAGCCTGTAGCGCGGCGATGGCCTCGAGCGGGTCGGGAGAGTTCATCGGCACCTCGACGAGCCGAACGCCGGCGGCGTGCAGGGCCTCGGCCATCGCCACCACCTCCGCGGCGCGCACGCCGCGGAGGATGGCGACCAGGGGCATCTCGGCGAAGGCGTCCTCAAACGCGCTCATGATCAAGGACTCCCTCTGCGATGGTCTTCAACCCCGCCAGCACCGCGTCGACACCGTCGTGGAGGCTGGCGGCATAGCCGTAAGCCTGCAGCGCGCTCACATAGCGTCTGGCGAGCTTCAGGTCGCCGATCACCGCCACCGGCGTCTTCAGACTCACGCCGAGCAGGGCCGGCACGCCGGCGATATCGGCCCCGATCAGCAGGCCTGACAGATAGGACTTGACCCAATCGGGGGACATGCCTCCGCCCACCACCCGAGAGCGGGCCGTGAACAGGCGCGAGGCGAGCGCCCCGCCGTCCCCGGCCGCGGAGAGCCCCTCGTCGAAGGCGGCCTGGACGTCGTCGGAGTCGCGGACTTGCAGGACGCTGTGCTTGCACAGCACCTCGAACAGTTCGCCGGTCATGGAGGTGACGAAGCTCTCGAGCCGGCCGTCCAACAGCCGCACCCACTTGGTGTGAGTGCCTGGATGGCAGATCAGGTGCTCGCCTTTCAGCCGCACGGGGGCCGCCGACGCCCAGCCGAGCACGTGGGTCTCCTCGCCGCGCATGACGTCGGGGCCGCCGTCCGGCCGCTGGCAAAGCAGCCCCGGCACGATCCAGACCGGCGCGCCCAGGGTGTCCACCCTGTAAAGGCCCTTCTGCAGGCCGGCCATGTCAATGGGACACTCCAGGTAGGGGACCTGCACCCATCCCAGGTTCGATCCGATCATCCCGCAAAGCAGCGCGGGCAGATCCTCGGCGCTCATCTGGGGGCGCACGGTGTCGAAGAAGTGCTTGGCTGCTTCGCCGGGTGAGAGCTTGCCGACGCCCAGAACAAAGTCCTTGGATCGCAGGGCGCGGCACTCCGAGCCTACCACCCAGGCGCGCAGGTTGGTCGTGCCCCAGTCGACTGCGAGAAAGGGTGAAGCCATAGAAAGTCCTGTGGGAGGCGGCGGCCCGACGCGGGCTGGGCGTATGCGTCGGCCGTCCGCGGCGGGCTTGCCGGGAACGGCCGGATCATGGTTGGGCCCGGCCCTATCTGCGGCTGAAGACCTCGTGGTAGGCCTGGGTCAGCGCGGGTGTGGCACGCACCGTGTCGATGGTCAGCACCTTGCCGTCGGGCGAGAGCGACCAGGTCTCCTTGACGTTGGCCGCCACGTTGCCCGGCATGCCGGCGTATGGTTCGTTGCGGGTCACCACCACAACGCCGTCCAGGAGCGTGGCGGTGACGGTGGCCGGCTGCAGGCCGTTGGGCATTGGCAGAGTGTAAGGCCGCCCGTCGAGCTCTATGGTGCGCACCGGTCGCGCCGGGTCGCTGAAGCTCAGCCTGTTCGCCTCATGCCGGACCTCGAGCAAGAACTCGTTGTTGCCGCCGCCTCCGGCAGGCGCGGCGCGCGTGAGCCAGTAGGTCGGGAAGCCGACCGGCGTGCTCTTCGCCGCGTCGCGCACCCAGCTGCCGCCGAAGTTCGGGGCCGCGGCGGCCATGGCCAGGGCGGGCAGGGCGATCACAAAGGAGGCCGCGACTAGGGTCGTCTTGATGTATCGGTTCATATCGCTGCCCCTCAGGCCTGTTGCGTACCGTGGATGCGGACGCCGATCTTGCTGCCGATGGCGCGGATGTTGCGCTGCGCCTGCACGTACTCTTCGTTGGTGTTGAGGAACTCGACGAGGCAGTACACCTCCGGAACCTTCAGCCGGCTGATACGCGCCAGGAACAGTTCATAGTCCATGTTGCCGGTGCCGTTCATGGCCCAGTTCATACCGGGCAGCATGTCGTTCCAGACGAAGTCTTTGGCGTGGACATAGCGGATCTGGTCCTGGAGCAGGTCGAAGGTCTGGTCGATCATCTCGGACATGCGGAATGCGATGCCCGGATAGACCATGTTGGTGATGTCGAGGCCGGACATGATCCGGGCATCCCCCACCTCCTCGCGCAGGCGCTTCTGGGCCCACGGGTTGTTGAGGCTCTCGGTGTTCACTGGTTCCAGGGCGATTTCCACCTTGCTCCCGGCGGTTTCGCGACAGATGCGCTTGAGCGCGTTGACAGTCCGGTTCCACGCCTCGCGGCTCCAGTTTTGGGGATGGGCCCAGTTCCGGTTCGGATACATGCTGCCGGCGTGGGTCAGGATCATCTGGGCGCCGAACTCCTCGGCCGAGTGCACCGCCTCGATCATGTGGCGCTGCCAGCGGTCGGCGTCGGGGTCTGGGGCGATGATATTGCCGGCGCAGTGGATGTTGTAGAACACGACGTCGTTGGCCTTCAGCGCGGCCTTGATCTCCTGCACCTCTGACGCTGCGAACTTCCGGTTGATCCAGGTGGCCGAGCCCGCCTCGACCGCGGTCCAACCCCCGTCCCGCATGCCCTTGAACAAGGCGTTCCAGTCCTGTCCCGGCGTGCTGGTCAGGCGGGGCGTGGTCTGGCCGGAGAGCCGGATCAGGGTCGAGCCGGGGGTGGTGTCGCGCTTCAGGTTCTCGGGCGGGCTCCACTGGTACAGGAAGTCCGGCGCCCAAACGTCGGGGAGCTGGGCGCGGCCCGGTGCCTGGGCGGCGGCGGCCGCGTTCGTCGCGGTCCCGCCGGTTGCAGAGGCTGCGGCCGCCGCCGCGGCGATTCCGGCCCCTCCGGCAAAGAGGTTGCGTCGGGATATGTTCGCCATATTTTCCTCCAATATTGTGGTGCTTGTCCAGGTTCGAATTGAGGTCAGGCGGCGGCCTCGTGCGAGGTGCCTTTCTTCATGAGCATCGGGACGACTGTGACGGAGATCGCCGCGACCATGGCGCCGATCACGACGCCCTTCCCGCCGTTCCCGGTCCCGACGGCGACGGCGATCAGATAGCCGGAGAAGGCGCCGACGAGCACAGCGACGCCGCGCAGCGCCCAAAGGGATGCATTCGAAAGCTCGAGGCTGTCCCCCTCGGCGATCGGGTCCTTGACCACGAACAGGTTGGCGAGGGCGCCGGCGACCGCGACGCCTGCGGCGATCACCAGGGCCAGCACGAATGAGCCGGTCTGGTCGACGATGAAGCCGGTGATGATGGGGGCGGCGGAGGCTGCGAGGTAGCCGCCGAAGTTCATAAAGCTACCGAGGGTCGCCACCAGCCGGCGCGGCGCCGAGACGCTGACCAGGGCCCAGCCGGCGCCGCTCGAAAGGTTGACGAAGTACATGGCGGCCGAAATGCAGGCGATCGACGCCCACAGGCTGGACGTGTAGGCGGCCGGCACGGTGAACAGCGCGGCGCCCACGAGTCCGACGCAGATCGGCCACTTGCGGCTCATGATCGGGCTCATACCCCTGGAGACCAGCCAGTCGGCCACGACGCCGCTCGACAGCTGGCCAAAGGTGCCCGCGATATAGACGATGGTCAGCGGGATCGCCGAGGCGGCGACCGAAAGGCCGCGTTCCCTCTGCAGGTAGCCCGGCAGCCAGGTCAGGTAGAGCCAGACCATGTAGATGACGCCGATCCAGCCGAGAATGATGCCCCAGGTGGAGCGCTTGCCTAGGATACCGGCCCATTCCCCGCGGGTAATCGTGCGCTCTTCGAGGGACGCCTTGTTGCCGTCGGACAGGTAGTCCAGCTCTTCGGGACCGAGCTTGACCTCGCGCCGGTCGCGGTACAGGGCGTACCAGGCCAAGCCCAGAAGGAGGCCGGCGGCGCCCATGACGATGAACATTCCGCGCCAGCCGAGCCACAGCATCAGGCCAGTCAGCAGGAAGGGGGCGATCGCAGGCGCGGCGGTGGTCGAGGCGACGTAGACGCCGGTCGGCCGGCCGCGTTCCTTCACCGCGAACCACTCGCTGAACACCTTTGCGCCGGCGGGGAAGGCGGGGGCCTCCCCGCTTCCGAGCACCGCGCGGGCGATCTGAAAGTGCAGGAGCCCGTGGGCGAGGCCACCGGCCAACTGGCCTACGGACCAAACGATGATGCCCAAGCCCATGGTGATCCGGGCGCCCAGTCGATCGAGCAGCACCCCCATCGGGAGTTGGGCGAAGGCGTAGGGCAGGGAGAAGGCGGCGGCCAGCAAGCCGAACTGCGTGGCGCTCAGGCCCATCTCGGCGATAATGTCCTTCTGAGCGATCGCGAGGATGCCGCGATCCAGGTATGCGATCAGCCCGGCCAGCACCAAGAGCGCCAGGGAGACCGCCTGGATCCTTTTCAACCTCGCGGATTTCGTCGCCATTCCCTCGCCCTTCGTTCCCATGATCGATTGCAGACGCCGTGGCCCGCCGCTGTCAGGGGCGGCGGGCGTGTAGCTCGGTTCAGATGCGACCGAACTCGGCGAGGAGATCCTCGACGGTTTTGCCTTTGGCCACCCATTCGCGGGTCTTCTGCTCTCGCTCGGCCTGCTCGGCCGCGAGGGTTAAAAACTCGTCCGCCTTCTGCAGCGGCACCACTACGACGCCGATCGTGTCGGCCACGATGAAGTCGCCCGGCCGCACAACCACGCCGCCGCACTGAATCGGGACGTTGATCGATAACTCTTCCTTGCGGCCCGAGAACATGGTGTGGGTGCCGCGGGCCGTGATGGCGCGGGTCCAGATCGGCCAGGCGATGTCTTCGAGCTCGTCAATGTCGCGCCCAGCGCCATCGACGATCATGGCCCGGATTCCGCGGTTCTTTGCGAGCCCCCCCATGAGGCCGCCGCAAACGGAGACCTCGGTGTCGCCCCCGGCATCGACGACGATCACGTCGCCGGGCTGACCCATTTCTAGCGCCCGCAGGGGGTCGACCAGGTCGCCCCCGGACAGCTGAACGGTTATCGCCTGACCACAAGCCTTGGCCTTGAATGGCGGCTTGATCGCGGAAGTCATGACGTTCTGACGGTACATGACGTCGGCGAAAATGCAGGAGATCGAGTAGCTCGGCATCAGCGCGTCAAACCGCGCCAGCAAGTCCGGCCGTCGGTCGAACTCGTTGAAAATCTTCAGCATAAATGGAACTCCGATGAGTGCGGTCGGCGACGTGTCGCTAGACCTCGCGGGACGGGCTGGCGGTGCTGCGGCGCTCGCAGGGGAACGAAGCCCGCGTGGCGAGCATGAAGGACGAAATATGCGTCGTTGGGACCCAAAGCCGTTTCATCTGTCGTGTCCCCTGACCGCGCATTTTGCGCCGCAGCGACTGTTGCAGTGGGGCTTGGACCCGACGTCCCCTGGCGCCAGGGCGGGATTGCGGCGTGCAAACGCCCAATGCGGCCCCGGCCGCAGGTGTCATGTAAACGATTGTGGTCCCCGCTCGGGCAGCTTGTCAAGTTGGCCGCCTCCAAGGTGCCTCCTCGGTTCGCGCCCCTTGCAAAGGAGCCGGCAGGCCTGCGAACGGGCCGTGACCAAGGCGCCCCAGCGGCCTGTAGTGATAACGTTTGCATGATCGCGCCGAACGACCTAGCTTTCGGCTGACTATGCTGCGCGACGCATGCCGGCGATGGTGCGAACCAAGCCCTCACGCGTAAAAACATTAGGGAGAAGAGCGTATGTCGATGAACCGCAGAACCCTCCTTGCTGGCGTTTCCGCTGCGACCTTCGCGCCGGCGGTCTCGGCCGCGGCGGTCGGGGTGGGCGCTGACGTGGAGTGGCGCGCCTACGGTGGCGACGCGGGCGGCACGCGCTATTCGACCCTCACGCAGATCAACAAGCAGAACGTCGCCCAGCTCGCGCAGGCCTGGCGGATCGACCTACCGGCAGGGACGCTGCAGTTCCAGCCCATCATGGTCGAGCGTACCCTGTATGCTGCGACCACGGACAAGCGGCTCCTCGCCGTGGACCCTGCGACCGGCGCGATCAAATGGACCTTCGTCTTCCCCAACGGCGGTAATTCGCGCATGCGCGGCGCCACCTACTGGTCGAGCGGGTCAGACAAGCGCCTGCTGCTCTCCTCGCAGTCCATCGTCTACGCGCTCAACCCTGACACGGGCGAACTGATCCAAGGGTTCGGCCAAGGCGGCCAGATTGATCTGCGCAACGATCTGCGCGGCGAGGCGAAGGACAACGAGGTCAATATGGGCTCGCCCGCCGCCCTATATCGCGACATCTTCATCACCCATGGCGGGGTGGGCGAGACCTCCCCAGCCTCGCCGGGCGACATTCGCGGCTGGGACGTCCGCACCGGCAAGTTGCTGTGGACCTTCCACACCATTCCTCGCCCGGGCGATTACGGCTACGAGACCTGGCCAGCCGAGGCCTATAAGACGGCTGGGGGTGCAAACGCTTGGCAGGGCGTGATTGTCGACGAGAAAAACGGCATCGTCTTCTGCGCCTTGGGCTCTCCTAGCGACGACTTCTGGGGCGGCGCCCGGCACGGCGACAACCTATTCGGCAACAGCGTCGTGGCGCTGGACGCGCGCACCGGAAAGCGGATCTGGCACCAACAGGTCGTGCGCCATGACATGTGGGATTCCGACTTCGCCTCCCCGCCCGTGCTGATGACCGTCACGCGCAAAGGCCGCAAGGTCGAGGCCGTGGCCGCCACAAACAAGCTCGGGTTCGTCTATCTGTTCGATCGCAGGACCGGCCAGTCACTGTTCGAGATGGACGAAATCACCGTGCCGCCGTCGGACGTACTGGGCGAGCGCGCAGCAGCGACGCAGCGCGTTCCCCGCCTTCCCGCACCGCTCGGGCGCAGAGTGGTGACGTCCGACACCCTCACAGCCCGGACCCCGGAGGCTAACGCGTGGGCTCGCGCCAAGCTCTCCACCATGCGCGTTGGCACGATGTTCACCCCCATCGCCTTCAATCAGGAGACCATCGTCGCGCCGGGTTTCAGCGGCGGGGCCGAGTGGGGGGGGCTGTCCGTCGACCCGAACGGGGTGCTCTACGTCAACTGCGAAGACATCGTCTGGTCGACGGCGGTGATCGACCAGCCGACCAGGACCCCTGATCGTTCGAGGATGCACTTCGCCGGTTATCACAAGTTCTACGACCAGGACGGCTACCCGGCCACTTCGACCCCCTGGGGGACCCTGCAGGCCATCGACATGAACACGGGGCAGTACCTGTGGAAGGTGCCGTTCGGCGAGTATCCGGAGTTGGTCGCCAAAGGGCTACGGAACACCGGCTCGGAGAACTACGGCGGACCAGTGACGACGGCCTCGGGCCTGCTGTTCATCGCGGCGACCATCTTCGACCGCAAGATGCGTGCGTTCGACTCGAGCAATGGCCAGATCCTCTGGGAGACGGAGCTGCCCTTCGCCGGCGTGGCCACCCCCGCCACCTATATGCTGGACGGCCGCCAGTACGTAGTGATCGCCGCCTCGAGCGGGCGCGATCGGAAGGGGCCGCGCGGGGCGGCCTATGTCGCCTTCGCCTTGCCCCGGTGAAGCAGGGCTTCTGAAAACAAAGATTGTGCAGGGGTGATCGGGTGAATCGGAAAATTCTTGCGGCGGGCTTGGCTCTGCAGCTGTGTTTGGTCGCTCCGCCGGCTTCTGCCGCGCAATATCCGGGCGCTCTGCGCGCCGCCCCACCTACGGGCGCCCAGACCGGGGCGCCGCGCGAGCTGCCCTCCAATCAAGAGAGCGGCGTAGCGATAGATCGCTTCATCGGTTATCCGAGCACCGCCTTCTCGAAGATCTTTAACGGGCTGATGACGCGCTCGATGCTGCGCGGCGGCGATCCCTATAGCCCGGGCCCTTCCGGCGCCGTGCTCGAGTATCGGGACGATCTTTCGCTGGCCACGCTGGAGCCGCGATACGTCACCCGGCTGATCGAGGCGCCGCAAATCTTCTTCTACTATGTGGAGGATGGGATCGGCCGTCTCGATTCCGGGCCCGGCACCGAGGCGCATGAGCTGCACAATGGCGTAGGCGTGCTAATCGCGCCGAACGCCAAGCACCGCTTTGTCAACACCGGCGACAAGCCGCTGCGGATGGTCTTGCTGTCGTGGACCGAGAACGATGGCCTGCTTGTAAAGCAGCCGATCAAGGTGGTGGACGCCAACACCGTCCCGCTGAACACCAACCGGGCGCACTGGGTCCACGCTGGCAAGCCAATGTTCGGCACCGCAGACGGCGTGAACATCACCATCTCCCCGATCCTGTTCCCACCCATGAGCTATGGCGGCCCCCACGCCCACGTCAAGGGAGTTGAGGAAATCTGGGTGAAGGTCGGACCGGAGACGGGTTACGCGATCCTCGGCAGTGAGATGCGCAAGTTCACCGGCACGGCGGCATATCTGGCGCCGCCGAATGGTATAACCACCCACTCTTCCCTTAATACGGATGAGGAACACCCGCACATCTGGCTCTACATCTCCCGGCGGGTGCCCCAACCTGGCGCCGCGGCACGATAGGGGGAGGCGATGCGCTCTGGTTCGCCCCAGCTCGGCCGACGCGAGCTCCTCAAGACCGGGGCTGCGGCGACGTTCGCGACCAGCGCCCCCACCTTCACACTCGCCGCTCCGGCGCGCTCCCCGGAGCGAGACGCGCCAGACGCGCCGGCTGTACGCATAAGCAATGGCATTGTGACAGCCGTGCTCTACATGCCGGATGTCCAGAAGGGCTACTACCGCGGCACCCGGTTCGATTGGTCGGGCCAGATCGCCGACCTGCGCGCTGGCGGCCATTCCTACTACGGTCGGTGGTTCTCCGACTACGACCCGAAGAAGCACGACGCAATCATGGGGCCGGTCGAGGACTATGTAACGGGGCAGGGCTTCGACGCAGCCCCCGCTGGCGGGACCTTCGTTAAGCTTGGTGTCGGTGTGTTGAGGAAGCCGCCCGAACCGATCCGCGGTTTCCCGACCCTGGAGGTGGTGGACTACGGCAAGTGGACGACTCGGGTGCGCGACGATGGCGTGGAGTTCATTCACGAGGTAGACGACCCCGCCTCCGGTTACGGCTACCGCTACAGCAAGACAGTCTCGCTGCCCGCTGGTCAGTCTAGAATGATGTTGAGCCACCGCCTTGAGTCGACGGGCATGAACCCGATCGACACCGAGATGTACAACCACAACTTCTTCGTCCTGGACGGGGAGCCGAGCGGGCCGAACGTGGAGGTGCGCTTCCCTTTCCAGTTGACCGCCTTCAATAAGCGCGGCGATCGGGTCGAGCTTCGCGGCGAGCGGCTAATCTATGTAAAGCCGCTCGTGGATGGTTCCGACCGGATGCAACTGAAAGGCTTCGGGCTGACGTCCGCGGACTACGACATCCGGGTCCAGAACCGGAAGACCGGGGCGGGCGTGCGGGTAAACGGCGACCGCCCGCTTTCGGATCTCGTGTTCTGGACCTCGCCGGCGGTCTACGCTCCGGAGCCGTACATTCGGGTCCAGGCCGACCGCGGAAAACCGGCGAGCTGGACATTCACCTACGACTTCTACTCTGGGGTTGGTGCTTAGATCTGTGGACGGCCCCGGCTTTGTAATTCCTTGTGACTCCCAGAAGCCTCCGCGTGTGACGCATCCGAGGCTTCCGCTAATCCGCCTTAGGCGCACATCCGGAACGGTATGCGAACAGAGCAGGGGCTTCGGTCCGCCTAGACAATTTTCCTAGTAATTACCGGGCGCAAAACGCAACTAAGTGGCGGATGGGCCGGCTGCCAAGCCTGCAAGGGCGGAGAGCCCCTTAGAGCGCCATACCGGGGATCAATCCAGGGCCCGCCGCCCTGAAGTCAAATATTTATCATATAAAACAATGGCCGCTGGCGGCGGAGTCAGTCTAACACTAACTCGTCTCCAATGACGGCCGGGCGGCCGGGCGGAGACGACGTTGAATTCCATTTCCTACAAGCGCCACCGCTGTCAAACGGCGTCCAATCGGGACCCCCTATCGGCGTGCAAAAGGGACCCCCTTGGCGCTGAGGTATGCAGTCGCCCGGCGGCGTAGCGCGTAGCCA
>CANJKM010000055.1 GCA_947474805.1 Caulobacterales bacterium
GCTGAAGGCGGCGACCGGATGCCAGATCGTCGGCCCGCAGGAGGTGACGCGGATCGCGCCGCTGGACCGCCCGGTGGTCCACGGCGAGGCAGTGATGCTGGGCGAGACCCGGTTCGAGGTGATCGACGTCTCAGGGCACACCATGGGCCACATCGCCTTCCACGACCTCGCCGACCATGTCGCCTTCGTCGGCGACAGCCTGTTCACGCTGGGCTGCGGCCGGATGTTCGAGGGCGAGCCGAAGCAGATGTGGAGCGGGCTTACGCGGCTCGCGGCCCTGCCGGACGAGACGCGCGTCTACTGCGCCCACGAATACACCGCCTCGAACGCAAGGTTCGCGCTGTCGGTGGATCAGGGCGCGGCGCTGAAGGCCCGCACCGACGCTCTCTTCGCCGCCCGCGAGCGCGGCAAATGGACGGTGCCGACCACGATCGGCGAGGAGAAGGCCACCAACCCCTTCCTGCGCGCGCCGCTGCTGGCCGGCGCGCTGGGGCTGTCGGGGGCGGCCGAGCACGAGGCCTTCGCGGCGATACGCAAGGCCAAGGACGTGTTCAAGGGCTAGCGCTTGGAGATCGCCGCCGCGACGCGGTGGGAGGAGGGACGGCCGGCGAGGCCGCGCTCGGGCGCGATGGTGATCCGGACCACCGGACCCCGCGTGGCGGCGTTGGGGTTCTTGCCGGCCTCGAATTCGACCTTGTTATACCGGGCGACGAGCCTGCGTCCGCCGTCCTCGCCGGCGACCTGGACGAAGGCTTCGGACACCACGAAGGCGGCGTCGGCCAGGAGGGGCGCGGCGAGCAGGGGCGCGTCCTCGGCCTCGAAGGCGATCAGCCGCTGGGCGGCGCGGCTGGCGCGGGCGCTGGCCTGGGCGAAGTCGCGCAGCAGGGTCTGGACCGTGTCGACCGGCGGCAGGCGCAGAGGGGGCGCGGGGCCGGCGAAGGCGGCGGCCATGCCCTGGGGGCGGCCCTCGGTGAACAGGGTCAGGCCGCCCAGCCGGGTGGATCGCAACACCGGCTCGCCCATGTCGTTCTTATAGACGACGTCCCCGCGCGGGGCGGAGTTGGGCAGCAGGGTCCAGATCTCCGGGCTGTCGTCGAAGCGGATAAAGACGGGGCGGCCGCCGGAGCGGTCGAGGACGAACTCGTCGCCCTCCTCGTCCTCGAACCGGGCGACGGACGGCAGGGGCCGGTCGCCGGGCCGGTGGAAGAAGGCGTCGCGCAGGGTCGAGGGCGACGGCTCCGCCAGGGCGGCGGTGACCGACAACAGGCATGCCAAGAGCGCCCCACCCAGTATCCGCGCCGACGCCGTTCTCATTCGGCCTGGAATGCGCATGGAGTGGGGCGGTTTTACGACCCCGCTCGGGCGCACGGAAGGCGTTCCCGTCTAGCCGGCGAAATATTGCCCGCCGTTGGCCGTGACCGTCGAGCCGGTGATGAAGGCGCTGTCGTCGCGGGCCAGGAAGGCCACGCAGGCAGCGATCTCGTCGGCCTTGCCGAGCCGGCCGACCGGGATATTGCCGATGATCTTCTCCAGCACGGCGGCCGGAACCGAGGCGACCATTTCAGTATCGACATAGCCGGGGGCCACGGCGTTGACGGTGATCCCCTTGGAGGCGGTCTCCTGGGCCAGGGCCTTGGTGAAGCCGATCAGCCCGGCCTTGGCGGCCGAATAGTTGGTCTGGCCGGCCTGGCCCTTCTGGCCGTTGATCGAGGAGATGTTGATGATCCGGCCGAAGTTGCGCTCGCGCATGCCCTCGATCACCTGGCGGCTCATGTTGAAGATGGAGGCGAGGTTCACATAGATGACCTCGTTCCATTGCTCCGGGGTCATCCGGTGCAGCATGGCGTCGCGGGTGATGCCGGCGTTGTTGACGAGAATCTCGATCGGGCCGAGCTGGTCCTCGACCTCCTTCACGGCGGCGACGCAGTCCTCGAACTTGCCGACGTTGCCCTTGACCACGACGATGCCGAGCTCCTTGGCGATGGCCAGGGCGGCCTCTTCATTGCCGGCGTAGCCCGCGGCGACCTTGAAGCCGTCCTTGACCAGACGTTGAACGATCGCCCGCCCGATCCCGCGCGTGCCGCCCGTCACCATCGCAACTCGACCCATAACCGTCTTCTCGTCCTGGGCTTCAGCCTGTGGCCGTTGGCCCGTTCAACTGCAAACAGCCCCGGCCGCGCCGGTCGCCGCCTAGTCCGAAATCAGAGCGCTTCGACCGCCAGGGCCACGCCCATGCCGCCGCCGATGCACAGGGTCGCCAGGCCCTTCTTGCCGCCCGAATGCTTCAGTTCGTAGAGCAGGGTGGTCAGCACCCGTGCGCCCGAGGCGCCGATCGGGTGGCCGATGGCGATGGCGCCGCCGTTGACATTGACCTTGTCAGGATCGAGCTGCAGGTCGCGCTGGACGCAGAGGGCCTGGGCGGCGAAGGCCTCGTTGGCCTCGATCCGGTCCAGGTCGTCGATCCTCCAGCCGGCCTTCTCGAGCGCCTTGCGGGTGGCGGGGATGGGGCCCGCGCCCATGATTTCGGGCTCGACCCCAGCGGTGGCCCAAGAGGCGATGCGGGCCAGAGGCGCGATCCCGCGTTTGGCGGCTTCCTCGGCGGTCATCAGGACCAGGGCGGCGCCGCCGTCGTTCAGGCCCGAGGCGTTGCCCGCGGTGACGCTGCCCTCCTTGGAGAAGGCGGGGCGCAGGCTGGCCATGGCCTCATAGGTGGAGCCGGCGCGGATATATTCGTCGTCGGCGACGATGGTGTCGCCCTTGCGGCCCTTGATCGTCACCGGGACGATCTCGTCCCTGAACTTGCCGGCGGCGCGAGCGGCCTCGGCCTTGTTCTGCGAGGCGGCGGCGAAGCGGTCCTGGTCCTCGCGGCTGATCTGCCACTTGGTGGCGATGTTCTCGGCCGTCTGACCCATGTGGTAGCCGTGGAAGGCGTCCCAGAGGCCGTCCTTGATCATGGTGTCGATCATGGAGGCGTCGCCCATCTTGGTGCCGTTGCGCAGATGCAGGGCGTGGGGCGACTGGCTCATGCTCTCCTGGCCGCCCGCGACGATGATCTTGGCGTCGCCCAGCGCGATCTGCTGATAGCCCAGCGCCACGGCGCGCAGGCCCGAGCCGCAGATCTGGTTGAGGCTCCAGGCCGGGGTCCCGAAGGGCACGCCCGCCTTCATCGAGGCTTGGCGGGCCGGGCCCTGGCCGGCGGCGGCCTGCAGCACCTGGCCGAGAATGACCTCGTCGACCTCCTCACCCTTCACGCCCGCGCGCTCCAGGGCGGCGGCGATGGCGATGGCCCCGAGCTCATGGCCCGCGAGGCTGGCGAGCGCGCCGTTGAAGGAGCCCACCGGGGTGCGGGCGGCGGAGGCGATGACGATGTCCGGCATGGGAAGTGTCCTAGGGTCGGCGAGGGGACTGGTGGCTTCTTAACCAGTTAGGCGCGGCAAAGGAACCGCCTCCGATGAAAAAAATGGTGCATCGCAGCAAAATGACGCAATGCAGCAAAAACGAGAGGCTGGACGGGGAATGCTGCAATCGTGTTATCTTCGCGCGTGCAGCAAATGCGCGCTTGGGGGAACGTTCATGGCCGAACACGAACAAGGCGCAGAAGCTTCGCCGCAGACGGGACGCGGAAAAGGTAAGAACGCCGGCGATAAGATCGTCATCAAGAAGTACGCGAACCGGCGGCTCTACAACACCGGCTCGTCCTCTTACGTCACGCTCGAACACCTGCGCGAGATGGTGCAGTCGAACGTCGATTTTGTCGTCTATGACGCCAAGACCAATGAGGACATCACCCGCTCGGTCCTGGCCCAGATCATTTTCGACGAGGAAAGCAAGGGCGAGAATCTTCTCCCCATCCAGTTCCTCCGCCAGTTGATCGGCTTCTACGGCGACCAGATGCAATCGTTCGTACCCACCTATCTTGAGATGTCGCTCAACACCTTCGCCCAGCAGCAGGAGAAGATGCGCGAGCAGTTCGGGGCGATGGCCGGCGGCGTCAGCGCGCCCGGCTACGGCGCCTTCCAAGAGCAGATGCAGAAGAACATGGCCATGTTCGAGCAGGCGGCGAAGATGTTCACCCCCTTCGGCTTCCCCGGCGCCCCCGCCGCCGCCGCGGCGGCCACCGCCGCGACCGAGGCCACGGTCGCCGCGGCCGACGCCGGGCTGGCCGATCTGCAGGCCCGGATGGAGGCGATGCAGCGCGAGATCGCCAAGCTGGCCGGCAAGGGCGACAAATAGGCGCCTGATCCGGCCCGAGGTTTGCTCCGGTCTCCGCAAGGCGATCGGAGCTGAACCAAAATGAGCCGCAACCTTCCTGTTCCCTACGGCGCCGCCTCCGAGCAGGCCCGTGTTCAGCCGGGAACCCGGCGCACCCGCACCGAGGCCGCTTACGCCGCTCAGCTGCTGGGCCAGGACGGACAACGGCGCGGCCTCAAGGGCGGGCCTCCCGTGTTGGAGGCCGCCCGCGGCGCCTATCTCGAAGCCGAATACGCGGGCCCGGACGACCGCCGCCTGCCGGCCGGCCTCCTGCGCCGCACCGCCGTCTGAAGACACAAGTCCACAGGCTGGCCCGTAACTTGCTTAACGCTGGGAAACCCTAAGGAGCCCCGCCGTGAGCCTGTTCGCCAGCCGCGCCGTCAAGACCCTCGATATCCTGGTGGCAGCGCTGATTTTCGCCGGGCTCAGCTGACTTAGGATCAGCCGCCGCCGATATCGATGTCGCGCCGCGAGGCGACGATGGTCACGATGAACCCGGCAAGAACGTCCAGCAGCACCATCGAGGTGATCAGGAAGAAGGCCGAGGTCGCGAAGGCCGGCAGGAGCAGAAACTCCACCAGGCAGACCAGAAAGACCAGCATCGAGAGCAGGTGATTGATGATCGCCACCTGCCGGCTGGTGGTCGATTTCAGCAGCTCGATGAACAGGATGACCAGCGAGGCGAAGATCAGCATGTCGCCAAGCTGCACCGCCCACACACCGCCGGACGCGGTGGGCAGGGTTAAAAGGGCCTGGGTCATGCGGTCCTGACCCAGGGTCGAGTGAAACCCGTTGGGCATCAGCAGGAGCGCGATCAGATTGTAAGCCGCCACCGGCAGGGCCAGCAGCGGCAGGGCGGCGAAGATCGGCATTCCCCCTCCGAGCGGCCAAGCCTTGCAGTGTGAAGGTTGCGCGTGTTCGCCGTGGCAGGCAATACGGGCGGATGCCGCCCAAGACTCCCTTAAGCGAGGCGACGCCGCCCCCGGCTGGCGTGGGGCGGGGCTTCCTCTACGACCTCTGGTATTTCGCCGCCCTGTCGTCGGAGCTGCGCCCGGGCAAGCTGGCGCGCTATGAGATCCTCGGCCAGCCGATCCTGATCGGCCGCGAGCGCTCGGGCCGCGTCTTCGCCCTGCGCGACATCTGCCCGCACCGGGCCGCGCCCCTGTCGGCCGGCCGCCTGGCCAAGGGGCCGGACGGGGCCGAGGCGGTGGAGTGCTGCTACCACGGCTGGCTGTTCCGCACCCAGGGCGGCGGCTGCAGCCTGATCCCGTCGCTGGTGGATGGGCAGGACCTCGACGCCTCCCGCATTGGGGTGCGCGCCTATCCGGTGGCCGAGAGCCAGGGGATGGTGTTCGTCTTCATCGCCGAGGACGCCAAGGACGAGGCCGAGCCCGAGATAGCCCCGCCGGTGTTTCCGGGCGTGGTCGGCGGCGCTCCCAAGGTCGTGCTGCGGATGGATTTCGACGCCCATATCGACCATGCGGTGGTCGGGCTGATGGATCCCGCCCACGGCCCCTATGTTCACCAGCAATGGTGGTGGCGTTCGGCCCGCAGCCAGCACGAAAAAGAGAAGGCCTTCGCGCCGCGAGAGCTCGGCTTCTCGATGCTGCGCCACGCTCCGTCGAAGAACAGCCGCGCCTACAAGATCCTCGGCGGCGCGCCGGCGACCGAGATCAGCTTCGCCCTGCCGGGCCTGCGCTGGGAGCATATCGAGGTGGGCGAGCGCCAGGTCCTGGCCCTGACCTGCCTGACGCCGCTGACAGAGGGGCGGACGCGGATCACCCAGCTGATCTGGTCGGACCACTGGGCGCTCACCTTGCTCCGGCCGCTCGTCCGCGCCGGCGCCAAGCGGTTCCTCGCCCAGGACGGGACGATGGTGAATTTGCAGAACCAGGGGCTGGCCTATGATCCGCCGCTTATCTGGATCGACGATGCCGACCGCCAGGCCAAATGGTACCAGGCGCTGAAGCGGGCCTGGATTCAGTCCAGGGCCAAGGGCGAGCCCTTCGTCAATCCGGTGAAGGCCGCGACGCTGCGGTGGAAGAGCTAGCTTACGGCCGGACGCCGTTCAGAAGGATCGGCAGCTGGCGCGCGATCCGCTCATCGAGTTGCTCGATAGTGAGGCCGGCGTGCAGGGCGGTGCGATAGTTGCGCTGATAGACCGAGGAGATCATCTCCAGCAGCATCTCAAGGTCGGTGTCGCGAGCGATCTCGCCGGATTTCACCCCGTCGGCCAGGATGGCCAGGATGGTCTCGGCCAGCTTGCGGTGAAGGGCGCGGTACTCCTCCTCCAGGGCTTTGCTCCAGCCGTAGGAGGTGCCGATATAGGCGGTCACCGTGCGCAGGCGCGGGAATTCCGAGCGGTGGGCCATGGCGATCACCGCCTTGAGCTTCTCCTCGATCCTGCCGGTCAGGGTCGGGGCCTTGGCGGCGATCTCGTCGATCAGGACCGCGCGGTGCTCGGAGACGATGTGGGCCAGAATCCCGGCCTTACCCTCGAAGGTGGTGAAGACGCCCCCGACCGACACCGCGGCGCGCAGAGCGATCGCGCGGACGGGGGTCTCCTGGTAGCCGACCTCTTCGAACAGCGCGCGCGACGCCTCGATCACGCGCGTCCGCGTCGCCTCCTTCTTGGCCTTCCTCAGCATCAAACCGGAGCTCCCCCGCCGGTGTAACCGGCATGGGGGCGGGGCTTACGCACGTTCGTATAGGTGGCACAAGCGCAGGCGGCGCGACTTTACCGCGCACCGTCCGCCTTTTTACATCAAACAAGTTCAACGAAATGGGTTTTGAACTGTCTGCGGAGCGACGATTCTGACCACCCATCATTGCTGGCCTGTTTCGTTGCTCAGTTCATACTGAGATTTATTCTCAAATAGAGTCTGCTTGCGCGGACTGGCGTGGACGGCCGCCCGGGCCTAGTCTGGGGGGCATGAATACGCTGTTCAACATCCTCATCCCCATCGCGCTGCTGGCGGTCTTCGCCACCCTGTGCGTGGGGCTCTATTCCCTGTTCCGAGGCGGCGACTTCGCCCGTTCGAACTCCAACAAGCTGATGCGCCTGCGGGTGCTGCTGCAGTTCGTGGCGGTCGTGCTCCTCGTCGCCGCCTTCATCTGGCGCGGCAAGACCGGCGGCTAGGGCTTGGGGGCCGGCGCCGGAGCCGGCCGCGAGCCGAACGGGCGGTGGGTCAGCTTGTCGAGCGTGATCGGGGTGGCGCAGACGCGGGTGGACGGGTCCCACCAGGCGCCTCGGCGTTCGCAGGCCCGGGCCGGATCCCACCACAGGGCCTGATAGATCAGGAGGCCGGCCATGCCGACCACGAAGACGGCGACAAAGCCGAGCATCACGCGGGGAATGGTCTTGTTCATCGGCTCCCTATGCCGCTCTAATCCGCCGCGAGCAAGCCGGGCCGACGGGTGATTCCGGATCAGGCTTGACGCTAAGCGGCGCTAGTTTCAAAAGGCGCCGGCAAGATAGTGAGGTTTCCTTATGAAGCTGCTGGTCCCGGTGAAGCGGGTGATCGACTACAACGTGAAGGCCCGGGTGAAGCCCGACTAGTCCGGCGTCGATCTGGCCAACGTCAAGATGTCGATGAACCCCTTCGACGAGATCGCGGTCGAGGAAGCCGTGCGCATGAAGGAGAAGGGTCTGGCCGAAGAGGTCGTGGCCGTCTCCGTCGGCGTGGCCCAGGCGCAGGAGACGATCCGCACGGCCCTGGCCATCGGCGCCGACCGGGGGATCCTGTTGCAGACCGACAGCGACCTTGAGCCGCTGGCCGCCGCCAAGGCGCTGAAGGCGCTGGTCGACGAGGAGAAGCCCGACCTGGTGATCATGGGCAAGCAGGCGATCGACGGCGACAACAACGCGGTCGGCCAAATGCTGGCGGCCCTGCTGGGCTGGCCCCAGGCGACCTTCGCCTCGAAGATCGAGGTTTCCGGCAAGACCGCCAAGGTGACGCGCGAGGTCGACGGCGGTCTGCAGACGCTGGAGGTGGACCTGCCGGCGGTGATCACCGTCGACCTGCGGCTGAACGAGCCGCGCTACGCCTCTTTGCCCAACATCATGAAGGCCAAGAAGAAGCCGATCGACATCCGGCCGCTCGACAGCCTCGGCCTCGACCTGAAGCCGCGGATGAAGGTGGTGAAGGTCAGCGAGCCGCCCAAACGGGCGGGCGGGATCAAGGTGGCCTCCGCCCAGGAGCTCGTCGCCAAACTGAAGACCGAAGCGGGGGTGCTCTGATGGCCGTTCTTTTGGTCGCCGACCACGACAATGCCAACCTGAACGAGACCACGGCCAAGACCCTGGCGGCGGCGGTGAAGATCTCCCCCGAGGTCGACATCCTGGTGCTGGGTTCCGGCGCCAAGGCGGTGGCCGATCAGGCCGCCAAGCTTTCGGGCGTGCGCAAGGTGCTGCTGGGCGACAGCCCGGCGCTCGGCAAGGCGGTGGCGGAAGCCGTGGAGGCCGCCGTCCTGCCGCTGATGGCCAATTACGACGCCCTGGTCGTGCCCTCGACCTCGGCGGGCAAGAATTTCGCGCCGCGCGTGGCCGCCAAGCTCGACGTGTCGCAGGTGTCCGACGTGGTGGACGTGCTGGGTCCCAAGACCTTCACCCGCCCGATCTACGCGGGCAACGCGCTGGAGACGGTGGAGGCCTCGGACGCCAAGCTGGTGATCACCGTGCGCCCGACGGCCTTCAAGCCGGCGCCTGAGGGCGGTTCGGCCGCCGTCGAGAGCATCGCCGTGGCGGCCCCGACGGGCGGCGCGCGGTTCGTCTCCGAAGAGGTGGTCAAGTCCGACCGGCCCGAACTCGGCGCGGCCAAGATCGTGGTCTCGGGCGGGCGGGCGCTGGGCTCGGCCGAGGAGTTCAAGGCGGTGATCGAGCCCCTGGCCGATAAGCTGGGCGCTGCGGTCGGCGCGAGCCGGGCGGCGGTGGACGCGGGCTATGCGCCCAACGACTACCAGGTCGGCCAGACCGGCAAGGTTGTGGCGCCAGATCTCTATGTCGCCATCGGCATCTCGGGCGCGATCCAGCACTTGGCGGGGATGAAGGACTCCAAGGTGATCGTGGCGATCAACAAGGACGCCGACGCGCCGATCTTCGCCATCGCCGACTACGGCTTGGTCGCCGACTACAAGACCGCCGTGCCGGAGCTGATGTCGGCGCTGGGGTAGGGCGTCTTCGGGCTTTCCGCAGCGCAGCATCGTGCTAAGACTGCGGCCCTCTATTGAGTGGGCGAGTGAGCATGAGCGAGATCAAGACCGTCGGCATCATCGGCGCCGGCCAGATGGGGGCCGGGATCGCCCACGTCAGCGCGCTCGCCGGCTACACGGTGCTGTTCCACGACGTCAGCCGCGAGCGGATCGACGCCGGGCTGGAGACCGTGGGCAAGAACCTGCACCGCCAGGTCTCCAAGGGCGTGATCGAACAGTCGGCGGTCGAGCCTGCCCTGCGGCTGATCGTGCCGACCGAGTCCCAGGCCGACGTCGCCAAGGCCGCTCTGGTCATCGAGGCGGCCACCGAGAACGAGGAGATCAAGAAGTCGATCTTCAAGGCCCTGGTGCCGCACCTGGGCAAGGATTCGATCCTGGCCTCCAACACCTCCTCCATCTCCATCACCCGGCTGGCCTCGGTCACCGACCGGCCCGAGCGGTTCATCGGCCTGCATTTCATGAACCCGGTGCCGTTGATGAAGCTGGTGGAGATCATTCGCGGCGTCGCCACCGACGCGGCCACCTATGAGACCTCGCGCGCCTTCGCCGAGTCGCTGGGCAAGACCACGGCGGTGTCGGAGGACTACCCGGCCTTCATCGTCAACCGCATCCTGGCCCCGATGATCAACGAGGCCGTCTACAGCCTTTACGAGGGCGTGGGCGGGGTGGAGGCGATCGACACGGCGATGAAGCTCGGCGCCAACCATCCGATGGGCCCGCTGGAGCTGGGCGATTTCATCGGGCTGGATACCGTGCTGGCGATCATGCACGTGCTGTACGATGGCCTGTCGGACTCCAAGTACCGGCCCTGTCCGCTGCTGGTGAAATATGTCGAGGCCGGCTGGCTCGGCAAAAAGGCAGGGCGCGGCTTCTACGACTACCGCTCGGGCGTTCCGGTCCCGACGCGATAGGCCGTCAGCGCGCGGCGGCGGGCGCCGCCGGGGGCAGGGTGCCGTAGTCCCAGTGCTCGGCGAGCTTGCCGCCCTCGATGCGGAACATGTCGAACCAGGTGGTGGTGTAGGTCTTGCCCGGCTCGCGCGGGTTCGGCAGCTCGCGCCGGAAGGCTAGGACGACGTTGTCGCGGTCGGCCATGATGTTCACCAGATCGGCGATGATCGGCTGCACCGGCTTGGGCGTCGGGTTGATGCGGCTGAAGAAGGCCCGGAACGGTTCGCGGCCGTTGGCCACCAGCGGGTTATGCTGGATGTAGCCCTCGGCCATGTAGCCGTCGAGTTTGGTCATGTCGCCGGCGACGAAGACCTCGCGCCAGAAGTTGTAGACCATGGTCTTGTTGGCGACCTGAAGCGGCCCGCCGCTCTTCAGCAGCGCCTGCTGGTCCTGGGCGGCCGTCACCGGGGTCTGAGCCTGGGCGGCGAGGGGCGGGAGCAGGGCGCAGACGGCCGCGAGCAGGATGAGCTTCTTCATGGAGCTTCTTTCTTTGGGTTAGAGGGCGCGAACGGTCAGCCGTGAGCCTTCCACCGAAACCACCTCGACCGCTCCGCCGGAGAGGAGGGCGTCGGCCCCTTGCAGGTCGGCCGCCCATTCCTTGCCGTCGATCGCCACCCGGCCCGCGCCGGCGGTGAAGGGGCCGGCCGCCAGCCCGCGCCGGCCGACGATGCGGGCGACATTGTCGTTGATGTCCGGCGCATGGGTGGTGAGCGAGCGCGGCAGGAAGCGGCGCGCGCCCAGAGCGCTGGCGATGGTCAGGCCGGCGAAAACCACCAGCTCGACGGGGAAGCCGACGCTTGTGGTCAGGGCCAGGATGCTGACCGCGCCGGCCGCGACGGCGGCCCAGAGCAGCCAGCCGGTTCCGGTCGCCACCTCGACGGCCAGGACCACCGCGCCCACCACCAGCCAGAGCCAGAAGGGGTCGGAGGCCAGCAGCTGGGTCAGGCCGTCCATGCTTACACCGTCGGCGGGACGGCGGAGCCGCGACGGGGCGCGGGCTTGGGCGGATTGGGGTCCTGGGCGGCGAAGACCAGTTCCTTGATCCCGGCGAGCGTGCCGACGAGCGAGCCCATCTCGGCGGGCACGATGATGGTCTTCTGATTGGGGCTCTCGGCCAGTTTGCCGAAGGCCTCGACGTATTTCTGGGCGACGAAATAGTTGATCGCCTGGACGTTGCCCTTGCCGATGGCCTCGGAGACGAAGGCGGTGGCCTTGGCCTCGGCTTCGGCCTCGCGCTCGCGCGCCTCGGCGTCGCGGAAGGCGGCTTCGCGCCGGCCCTCGGCCTCGAGGATGGCGGCCTGTTTGGAGCCCTCGGCACGGGCGATCTGCGCCTGTTTCTCGCCGTCGGCCTCGGTGATGACGGCGCGGCGCTCGCGCTCGGCCTTCATCTGGCGGGCCATGGCGTTGGTGATGTCGGGCGGGGGCTGCAGGTCCTTGATCTCGATCCGCGCCACCTTGACGCCCCAGGGGCTGGTGGCCTGGTCGATGACGTCGAGGAGACGGCTGTTGATCTGATCGCGCTGCGACAGCACCTCGTCGAGCTCCATCGAGCCGACCACGGTGCGCAGATTGGTCATGGTCAGCTGGGCGATGGCGAAGTCGAGGTTGGCCACGCGGTAGGCGGCGGCGGCCGCGTCCATCACCTGGATGAAGACGATGGCGTCGACCTTCACCCCGACGTTGTCCTTGGTGATGACCTCCTGCTGGGGCACGTCCAGCACCTGCTCCATCATGTTGATGCGGCGGCCGACGCCCTCGACGAAGGGGGTCAGGAAGCTGATGCCGGGCTTCAGGGTGCGGACGTAGCGGCCGAACCGCTCGACGGTGAATTCGCGGCCCTGGGGCACGATCTTCACCGCCCCGAACAGGATCACCAAGGCGAGAAGGACCAGCGCCCAGGGCGCGAGCAAGGCGAACGACATCAGGGTCTCCCACAGCCTATGGAGGCGAGCCTATATCGCTCGCCCGCAAGACGCTACGGCGACGCCTACTCGTTGAGGAGGGCGTCGATGACCTTCTTGGCCCCGGGGCTCGACCAGTCGGCCTCGCCGATCACCCGGGCCCGCTCCAGCCCCGCCTTGTCGTAGAGGATGGTGGTGGGGAAGCCCTGGGCCGGGGGGCTGAAGGCGAAGGGCAGGGCGAGCTTGGCGTCCTGGTAGAAGGCCAGCGGCTTGTGCTCGGCGATGAACTGTTTGGCGGCGTCCGTGGCCGAGGCGCTGTCGACGCTGACGGCGGCCACCTCGACCGGCTTGCCGGCGTAGTCGCCGGCCAGCTTGGCCAGGGTCGGCATCTCCTTCTTGCAGGGCGCGCACCAGGTGGCCCAGAGGTTGACCACCACCACCTTGCCCTTGAAGTCGGCCAGGGCGACGGGCTTGCCCGCGCCGTCGACGAAGCTGGCGGCCGGGGGCGGCTTGGGCGTGGAGACCAGCTCCAGCTTCTCCATGCCGCCGGTCTTCAGCGCGGCGAGGTCGGCCTGGGCCGGACCGGGCTTGGACAGCGAACCCCGGGTGACATATACGACCCCGGCGACGCCCACGATCAGGGCGGCCGCCACGGCCAGCTTCAACCCCAGCCCCAGGCTTGGCCGGCCTGACGCCGAAGGTCCGCTCTCGCTCATGTCCGACTCCGGTCAAAATCCTAAAGGCCAGAAGCTGTGGGGCGGCCGGTTCGCGGCCAAGCCCGACGCGCTTATGCAGGCGATCAACGTGTCGATCGGGTTCGACAAGCGCCTCGCCGCGCAGGACCTGGCGGGTTCCCGCGCGCACTGCGCCATGTTGGCCAAGCAGGGCGTCATTGCAAGCGAGGACGCCGCCGCGATTCTCGGCGGACTCGAAACCATCGAGCAGGAGATGGCGCAGGGCGTCTTCCCGTTCCGCGACGAGTTCGAGGACATCCACATGAATGTGGAGGCGCGCCTGTCGGAGCTGATCGGAGCGGCGTCGGGGCGGCTGCACACCGCGCGCTCGCGCAACGACCAGGTGGCGACCGACTTCCGGCTCTGGGTGCGCGACGCCTGTGACGCGGCGGCCGAGTCGCTGCGGGGGCTGCAGGGCGCCCTGCTGGCCAAGGCCGAGGCCAACGCCGACACCCTGATGCCGGGCTTCACCCACCTGCAGCCGGCCCAGCCCGTGACCTTCGGCCACCATCTGATGGCCTATGTCGAGATGTTCGGCCGCGACGCCTCGCGCTTTGCCGACGCGCGGGCGCGGATGAACGAATGCCCGCTCGGCGCGGCGGCGCTAGCCGGCTCGCCCTTCCCGATCGACCGTCAGCAGACGGCCGGCGCGCTCGGCTTCGCGCGGCCGACGGCCAATTCTCTCGACAGCGTCTCGGCCCGCGACTTCGCGCTGGAGGCCCTGGCGGCCTGCTCGATCGCGGCGACCCATCTCTCGCGGCTGGCCGAGGAGATCGTGATCTGGACCACGCCCCA
>CANJKM010000056.1 GCA_947474805.1 Caulobacterales bacterium
GGATATCCGGCAATCGGGCGTCGCCAGCGCCCGCCAGACCCGGAGAAACGGCGCCGGCCAGATCACCTCCTTCGGCCGGACCGAACTCGACATCAGCAGCAACCTCTATCAGGCCAACGCCTCGGCCGAGTACCGCCGCGCCAAGGACCTCTTCCACCTCAACCTTGGGCTGGAGCGCAACACCGTGCCGCGCTCCGAGGATTCCAACCTCCAGACCATCGCCCTGGCGCCGTTCCGGGAGTTGCTGGAGCAGGACACACGAACCGACAAGGCGGAGGCCAGCGCCGACTACGAACGCCAGCTAGGCCGCGGCGTGACCGTCAAGGCCGTGGCCCTGCACACCTATCGGCTCAACGACGTCGTCTCGTCCTTCGTCACCCCCACGAGCTCGACCGTCTCCACCAGCCACGGGATTTCGGGGGAATCGATCCTCCGCGCCTCGGTCCAGGGCATGAAGTGGCGCGGCGTCGACATGGCCGCCGGCGGAGAAGCGGCCCTCAACACGCTCGACTCGACCTCGGGCCTCATCGTCGGCGGCCGCGCCCAGTTCCTCCCCTCGGCGAATGTTCAGGTTCAGGAGAAGCGGGCAGAGGGGTTTGTCACCCTGTCCAACCGCCCGACCTCAAAGACCTCGCTTGAAGTCGGCGTCCGCGTGGAGACCTCGACGATCCGGCAGACGGGCGACGCCGACCGGTCCAGGAGCTTCACCTTCGCCAAGCCCCGGGCGATCTTCACCTGGTCCCCGAGCAAGGCCAGCCAACTGCGGCTCCGCGTCGAGCGAATTGTCGGACAATTGACCTTCGAGGACTTCGCCGCCTCGAGCGACCTGACGCTCGGCGCCGCGGCGGCCGGCAACGCCGACCTGCAACCCGAGCGATCCTGGCTGTTCGAAGGGGCGCTTGAGCGCCGGTTCTGGGGCAAGGGCGCGCTTATCCTGACCTACGCCCACCGCGAGATGCAGCAGGTCAACGACCGGGTGGCGATCTACACGGCGACGGGCGTGTTCGACGCGCCCGGCAACATTGCGTCCGGCACGCGCGATGAGGCCAAACTCACGTTGGCCGTGCCTCTCGATCGCCTCGGCGTGCCCAGCACCGAGATCCGCAATTCCATCTCCTACAGGACCTCAAGGGTCATCGACCCGGTGACCGGAAGGCCGCGCCAAATCGCCGGGATCCAGGGCACGATCTACGATGTCACCATCATCCACGACATGCCCCGGTGGCGATCGACCTTCACCATCCAGGCGAGGTACGGATTTCTGCTCAGCGCCTATCGGTTGGCCGAGACGCGCGCCGAGGAGCGGATCAACGCGGTCGACTCCTCCTGGGTCTGGAAGATCAACAACAGTTGGCTGCTGCGGTTGGAAGTCAGCAATCCGCTTCCGAAGTTGATGACCCGAGAGCGGCTGACCTACGCGCCGACTCGGGCGGGGGCTCTGGTTCAGAGCGAATACCGCCGCATGTTCGCCCAGCAGGTCTACGCCGTTCGACTGCGCAAGACCTTCTGAGGCGGGTTGAGCTTTCCATGAAGCGCGCTCGACCGATCGCCGTTGGATGCTCAGCCGTTCTCTGGGCCGGCGCCGCCCTGGCCCAGGCTCCGGGGCCCGAGGCCTCGACCGCGACCCCGCCCGAGGCGACAGCGCCCCAGACCGGGGTTATCGCCTATTCGCCCGCGGACTTCGCCCAGTTCCAGCCCGCCAGCGCCCTCGACATGATCCAGCGGATTCCGGGGTTCAGCTTCTCGCAGGGCGACCAGGTGCGAGGCTTCGCCGGCGCGGTGGGCAATGTGCTGATCGATGGCCAGCGCCCCTCCTCAAAGTCGGTCACCCTGGAGAGCCTCCTGCAACGGATGCCCGCCGACTCGATCCAGCGCATCGACCTGATCCGCGGCGGGGCGCCGGGGGTCGACATGCAGGGCCTGCCGGTGGTCGCCAATGTGATCCGCAAGCCGGGCGGCGGCCTGAGCGGGACGGCCGAGACCGGAAGCCGCATCTATCCCCACTACGGCGCCACGCCGGTCGGCCGGCTGCAGGCGACCCGGAAGCTCGGCGCCCTGACCCTCGACGCCACCCTCGTTCTTGAGCTCAACAAATCCGACTTCGATCTGGTCGACGGCCGCCAGACCCGCCGCGACAACCTCGGCCGGATCATCTCCTTCGGGCCGGTTCGGATCGACATGGACGACTTCCTCTACCAGGCCAACGGCTCGGTCGAGTACCGGCGGCCCAAGGACCTCTTCCACTTGAACCTGGGGCTGGAACGGAACGACCAGCCGCGGCGCGAGGACTCCCGCCTGCAAACCATCGCTCTTCTCGCTGCGCCCGAACTACTTCTCCAGGACGTCCGCAACGACAAGGCCGAGATCGGCGGCGACTACGAGCGCCAGCTCGGTTCGGGCGTCACCGCCCAGTTGGTGGGCCTTCACACCTACAAACTCAATGATCTGGCCTCGGCCCTGACCACCCCGACCGCCTCCACCCTTTCGACCCGGCGCGGAGTGTCGGGCGAATCCATCCTGCGGGCCTCGATCCAGGGGCTGAGCTGGCGCGGGGTGGCCTTCGCGGCCGGCGGCGAGGGCGCTTTCAACACTCTGGACTCGACCTCAGGCCTGATTTCCAACGGCCGGGTGCAACTGCTGCCGTCGGCCAATCTGCGCGTCGAGGAGAAGCGGGCCGAGGGCTTCGTCACCCTCTCCAACCGCCCCACGCCCAAGACCTCGCTGGAGCTCGGGATGCGGGTCGAAACCTCGACTATCAGCCAGTCGGGCGACACCAACCGCTCGCGCAGCTTCACCTTCGCCAAACCGAGAGCGATCTTCTCCTGGTCGCCCGCCAAAACCAGCCAGTTGCGGCTGCGGGTCGAGCGGGTGGTGGGCCAGCTGAACTTCCAGGACTTCGCCGCCTCCAGCGATCTCGTTTTGGGCGCGGCGGCGGGCAACGCCGATCTGCAGCCCGAGCGCGCCTGGATTTTCGAGGGCGCCGTCGAGCGCCGCTTCTGGGGCCAGGGCGCCGTCATCATAACCGCGACCCACCGCGAACTGCAGCAGGTCAACGACCGGGTGCCGATCTACACCCCGACCGGCGTCTTCGACGCGCCCGGCAATATCGCCAAGGGCACGCGCGACGAGTTCAAGCTCAATGTCGTCCTACCGCTGCAAAAGCTGGGCGTGCCGCGCACCCAGCTCCGGTTCGGCGGAACCTGGCGGGCCTCAAGCGTAATCGATCCGGTGACGGCGCAGACGCGCCAGATCGGGGGCTTCTACCATCTCCTCGGCGACTTCGCCCTGATCCACGACGTCCCCAAATGGGGCTCGACCTTCACCCTCTCGGCTCAGCCGATCGGCTATACGCAATGGACCTATCGCTTGAACGAGACGCGCCAGGAGCACCGCCCGGTGATCACCCGCTTCTTCTGGAATTGGACCATAAGCAAGCAGTGGCTGTTCCGGCTAGAGGTCTACAATCTGCTGCCCAAGCTCGCGACCCGCGACCGTTATCTCTACGCCCCGACCCGCGCCGGCGCCCTGACCCAGCGCGAGTACCGCCGGATGTGGGGCGATCCGGTCGCCACGATCCGTCTTCGCCGGAGCTTCTGACGGTTCGGGCATACCGGCGTGACCTAAAAGCATCTAGCCGCCCGTCTTGCGCTGGTTAAGGTGGATCAAGGTTCAAAAAATCATAAGGGGGATACGTGGCCCAGGCGGACAAGTCCGAGAGCGCGGTCGGTTATGTCGGACGGCTGATCGATGAGGGCCCGTGGGGAGCCTACCAGAAGGCGGCGCTCGTTATCGCGGCCATGGCCGTCATCCTGGACGGCTTCGACAACCAGATCCTGTCCCTGGCCATCCCCGCCCTGATCAAGGAGTGGGGCGTCACCCGCGACGACTTCAAATGGGTGCTGGTGACCGGCTTCGCCGGCATGGCGCTCGGCACCGCCCTGTTCGGCATGATCGGCGACAAGAAGGGCCGCCGCCCGACCCTGATCGGCTGCGTCAGCCTGTTCGCCGCCGCGACCCTGGCCATCGCCTTCGTCGACGGCGTCCCGCCCCTCTACATCCTGCGCTTCCTCGGCGGTCTCGGCCTCGGCGGCGCCATGCCCAACGCCACCGCCCTCCTGGCCGAGGTCGCGCCCCTGCGCCGCCGCAGCATCGGCGTCACCGCCGGCATCGTCGGCATCCCGCTCGGCGGCACCATCGCCGGCTTCGTGGCGGCCGAGCTCCTACCCCAGTATGGCTGGACCTCGCTCTTCCTGGTCGGCGGCGTCCTGCCGATCGCCATCGCCATAATCATGGCGATCGCCCTGCCCGAATCCCCGCGCTTCCTGGCGCGCCGCCCACATCGCTCCAAGCAGCTGGCCAGGACCCTCCAGCGGATGGGCCGCGACGTCGACGCCGACGACCCCGTCTTCCAGAAGGTCGAGGAAGAGAAGATCCAGAAGGTGTCGCTCGGCACCCTGTTCGCCTCGGGCTATCGCCGCGACACCGTCGGCCTCTGGGGCGCGATGTTCTTCACCCTGACCAGCGTCTATGGCGTGGTGAACTGGCTGCCGGCCATTCTGGGCGAGGCGGGCTATGCGCCTGGCATGACCTCGACCGGCCTGCTGGTCTTCAACCTCGGCGGCGTGGTCGCGGCCCTCAGCGCCGCCTTCTGCTTCTCCATCTTCGGCTCGAGGAAGACCCTGTTGGTCATGGCGGCGGGCGCTGTCGCCGCGTCAATCGGCCTGGGCATGACCCCGCTCGATCCGGCGGCGGACAAGACCCGGCTCCTGGTGCTCTTGACCCTTCAGGGCGGCTTCCTGAACGGGGTGCAGACGATGATGTACGCGCTGGGCGCCTTCGTTTACGCCACCGACGTCCGCGCCGCGGGCGTGGGTTGGGCCGTGGGCATCGGTCGGCTCGGGGCCATCGTCAGCCCGCTGATCGGCGCGGCCCTGCTGAAGGCGCTCGGCTTCTCGGGCTTCTTCCAGGGCATCGCCCTGACCATGGCGCTGAGCTTCATCTCCATCGCCATCATCAGCCGGCACGTGAAGAAGGCCGGCGCCTAAGGCTCGGCGGGGCGAGGGCTACTTAAGCGCCCTCGCCTCCTCGATCACGCTATAGTCGATCAGCTTGGCGATCTCGGCCCGGCCGCGCGGGGCGCGCTTCTCGTCCTTGGCCACCCACTGCTCCTCGGCCGTCAGCACATCGAGCAGATCGGCGGGAATGCGGGTCGGATAGCTGTGGTTCAGCATGCCGGCGGCCACATCCTCGCGGCCGTGCTTGGTCTGGTCGACCACCATGTCATAGGCCAGGGACCGGTCGCGGCCGAGACGCTGCTGCGCGGTCATCACCGCCTTCACGAAGCGGACGATCTGGGCCCGCTTCACCGGGTCCTTCAGCCTCCCTTCGGTGGTGTTGAGGTTGAACAGTTCGCGGTAGGCCTTGTCGTCCTTGAACACGATGGCGTCGGCGCCGATCGCCTTCTGCGCCAGGCTGATCTCGGGCTCCCAGATCGCCAGGGCGTCGATATCGCCCTTGGCCAGGGCGGCGGGCATGTCGGCGATCGGCACGCGGATCACCGTGCAGTCGGCCTCGGAGAGCCCCGCCTTGGCCAGCATCCGGTTCAGGTGATAGGCGGCTGAGGTCGCCGTCAGGGTGCCGATCTTCTTCCCCCTGAGGTCCGAGAGCCTGGCGATGCCGGCCGATTTGCGGGCCACGATCCGGTAGTGGCCCTCGGTCACCGTCATGATGATCCGCACGTCCGGGTGGGCCACCGAATTGCGCAGGGCCTGGGTGTCGGCATGGGTCGCCACATCGGCCGGCTGGGAGACGCCGCCTTCGCCGAACAGGGCGGGAATGCCGCCGGGCACATACAGGGTGGGGCCTTGATACAGCTTGAGGCGGGCCATCAGCACCGGCGCCTGCTCGACCACGGCCGGGGCGGTGGAGACCACCAGGGGCGTCTCGGCCGTTCCCGCCGGCGTCGCCGCGACCAGACCAAAGGCGAGGCCGAGGCCCCCAATCAAGCGCTTCATGTTTCCCAACCTTATTATTTCGCCGATATCGATATCGGCAAAACGGGCGGTCGGCTACGCCAGGATCAGGTAAGGATAAGCCAGTTGCTGGCCAGCAGGCTCGCCTTGGACACGCCGATCAACTCCATCTGCTCGCCTGTCGAGATCACGACCACGGCCGATCCCTCGAACTCGCCGACCTGATAGGCCTCGCCCTTGTGCAGGTTGATCCGGTCGCCCTCGGCGGCGTTGAAATCGGTGATCTCGTCGTAGCCGTTGCCCCGCTCGAAGGCGAACCAGTCCGCGCCCGAGCCGCCCGTCAGTTTGTCGGCGCCGGGGCCGCCATAGAGGAAGTCGTTGCCGTCCTGGCCGTTCAGCCAGTCCGAGCCCGCGCCACCGTCCATGGCGTCCGAGTCCTCGCCGCCCCAGATGGTGTCGTCGCCGTCATCGCCCATGATGTCGTCATTGCCGTCATCGCCCAGCAGGATGTCGTTCCCGTCGCCGCCGAACAGGACGTCATTGCCGCCCCAACCGCGGATCCAGTCGTCGCCCGCGAAGCCGGCCAGGGCGTCGTTGAAATTGGCGCCGTTGATGTCGTCGTTGCCGCGCAGCATCATCGACAGGGCGCCGATGGTGTCGCCGTTGCGGATCATGGTGTTGAAGGTCGAGACCGGCAGCGAGAAGTCGTAGATCTCGAAGGCCAGCTTGCCCCCGATATATTCGCCCATCCCGGTCAGGGTTCCGCCGCTCAGCACGCCGTTGCGATAGCTGAACGCGCCGATGAAGACGTCCGACACCTGGTCGTTGAACTTCAGCGTCATCCGGTTGGCGACGGCCTGGGTCGTCGTGCCGCTCTGCAGCGCACCGACGTCCAGATACGTCATGTCGAGGAAGAAGCCCTCGCCCACGGTCACGATCGCCATCGCCTAACACTCCGCCCAATTGCCGCGAGTGTGCCCTGTCAGGGGTGACCATCCGATTGACGGGTATAGTTAACACGCAACCGCCAAGCTTGGATTTCGACCGATTTCAGGAGCCTCCCAGGGTTCGCGCGATGGTGTAGTCGTACCACTCGACGATCTTGCCTTCCTTGATCAGGAAGACGCCGACTCCCCGCCAAGACTTGAGCGAGAGCCCGGTGAAATAGTCAGTGCGCTCGTTGATCACCATCGGGCCCCGCGCCCAACTGTCGTGAACCTCGAACTTCACGACATTATTCAGGAAGCCGCCGATCTTGTCGGTCACCCCCTGGCGGCCGGTCGCCGGCGCCTGGATCTCGTTTTGTCGGTAGGCCGGATTGTCCGAGAAGAAGCCCATGATCTTGCCCAGGTCGTGCTCAGGCCAGGCCGCGCAGAAAGCGTTGACCAGCGCGAGATTGGCCTTTTCGGCCTCGCTCAGCGGGGCGGCCCGCGCCCGCGATCCGCTCGCCAGAGCCGCAAGGCCGAGCCCAGCCGCCCCCGTTAGCCCGCCCGCGCCCACCAGAACGCTCCGCCGCGTGCGAGCTTGGTCCTTATCGGCCATGACGTCCCTCCTACCCCGTTGGTTTTCATCGCGATGGTGAACGGTTTCCGCGACCCTGCGCAATGGCCGCCCGAACGGGCGCTTCCCTTGAATCCGTAAGGGCCTGCGGCTAAAGCTTGCCTGGGTGACAAACCGTGGGTTGAAAAACACGGGAACCGGGGAACGCGACTTATGAAAGCTTATGTATCGGCGGCCATCTCAGTCGGCGCCGCCTTGGGCGCGGCCTGCATCCTGTCGGGATGCAGCGTGGGCGGCACGGCCGTCAAATCGGCCGACATTCAGGGCGATTGGCCCCTGACCGTCGACCAGATCAAACTGGTCTGCCGCGACGACCTGTCGATCTTCGCCGAGGCCGGTGACAAGACCTACGCGCTCAATGGCCAGGCCGAGCGCAATGAGGCCGGCTACAAGGTCGGAAAGATCTCGCACATCGAAGACATCCAGAAGGACGACAAGACCGCGAGCCTCGTTCCCGGCGTGAAGATGTCGCTGGACCCCGTCCTGAAGGTCGCCATCGAACGCTGCCAGAAGTCGGGCAAGTGGAAGGTCTAGACCGCTAAAAAGCCCGCGGCGCTGTGGGCGCCGCGGGCATTAGCTCTTCATCCAAGTCCCCTTAGCGGGACTTGTTGTTCTCGTTGCACATCGCCTCTTGGCTCGGCGCGCCGTTGGGCGGCGCCGAGGCCAGAACGCGCGCATAGCGCATCGGCTTGGTCATCGAGCCGGGGTCGTCATACAGATAGATGCCCAGGATGGCGTTGCGGCCGCCGATCTGAACCAGCTTGTAGCTGGCGGTCATGTGCAGCTGGCTGGTGTGGCGCACGCCGTTCTCAAGCATGCCCTCGTCGTTGAAGCCGACCGTGTCGGTGACCAGGGTGTCGCCTTCCCAATGGCCGATGGTGTGGCCGAGCCAGGAGGGCTTCAGGTCCTTGGGATGTTCGCCGCCGATGTGGATGAAGCGGATGTTCGCGCCCGCGCCGGTGATCGTCCAGATCTTGGGCGTCGGCGCGATATTGACCTCAAGCCGGCTCTCCTGGCGCTCGCCCGGCATATTGTAGGGCAGGCAGCGCAGTTGCACCGTCTGCTGAAGGATGCCGACCTCGTCGTTGAGACGGTCGAACTCCTTATGCCGCGCTGCGTATTCTGGCTTCAGATACTCGTCGATCTTCGGCAGCACCTGGTGCGGCGGCAGCACGCCCTCGGGCACAAGCGTCGCCGCGTCCGGACGGGCGTAGGCCACCCAGCGCCCCTCGAACGGAAGACCCGAGTGCAGTTCATCTAGGGTGTATTGCGAAGCCGGCTTGGTCATCGGGTTCGGATTGCCCTCGTCACGCGGCGGCGCCACGGCGGTCGGGATCTGGGCGGAGACCTGACCGGCCAGGAGGGCGGCCAGGGCGGCGGCTTTGAACAATGTCCGGATCATCCGCCGAGCTCCTGCTTGATCGGGGGCACATCCACGAGCTTTTCGATCCCCTTGACGCCGGTCAGGTCGCGGTGCTTCTCGCCGCAGACAAAGTCGTCGACGAGCTCGACGTCCGGACGGGGCTGGAACACCCGGCGCGCGGTCCAGGTCTGCTTGAACATGACCGGGTCGGTGATGGTGAAAACCGCCTCAAGCCGGCCGTCCTCCAGCTTGCGCCAGCGCTCGGTGAGATGCAGCTGCTCGCTGGTGGGCGTGCCCGCGTCGTCCAGCCAGATCTTGCCGTTGAAGTTGGCGGCGTCGATCACCAGGACATCGCCCTCCCACTTGGCCGTGGAATCGCCGACATAGCTCGGGTCCCACACGTCCGGGTCGAAGTGGCCGACGTTCATATAGATGTGCCGGAAGGTGCGGTTCTCCTCGTGCGTGAAGGTGAACCGGCGCGGCGTCTTCTGCACCATGAAGGGATAGGGCGAGACGTAGTAGCGCGGCGTGCCGAAGGCGAGGCACAGGCCCTTGGCGGGCTGGGTCTTGATGTTGCGGGCGTTCTTGCGGAACTGGGCCAACCCCTCCTTGGTGAAGGGAACCTCGCCGCCCCAGACGGGCGTGAGGTGGGGCTCATAGGTGTCGGTCTGCCAGACGCCGGTGAAGTCCTGCGAGGGCTTCAGGGCCGGATCGTTGGAGTAGCCCGGCTGAGCCGCGGGGGCGGCCAGGGCGAAGGGCGCGAACGCTCCCGCCGTTAGCAGGGCGCCGGCCAGGAGGCCCGCCGAGGTCAAGGCTCTTAAGCGTCGCAAGTCCACCCCCTGTCGTTCAGGCGCGGGTCATAGAAGCCGCCCGCGCATTCTCGCCTCGGCCTTTGGATATTAGGAAACTTTCCACGCGTAAAGGACGCGCGGCGGCCTCCTCGAAAGGCCGAGGACTAGGCCCCGCCGCCGGCCGGAGCCGGACCGCCGCCAGGTCCGCCGAACACCTTGCCGTCGGGCAGGGTGACGCTGACGATCGTGCCGCCGTTGGTGCCGTCGCGGCGCGGGTTCATGGTGATCGCCACCTTGTCGCCCGGCTTGACCATCAGGCGCGACCAGCCGCGCGGACGCAGGGTCCCGGGAGCCAGGCCTTCAAAGGCCCAATCCTGGGTGGCGCCCTTCTTCTTCGGGTCAGGAATCGAGATGGTCAGCCAAGTGTGGGGGTTGGTCCATTCCCACACCTTCACGGTGCCGGTCATGGTGATCGTCTTGGAACGGTCGAAGGCGGCGTAGGAATGGTGGGCCGAGGCGGCGCCGGCGGAGGCGGCGAGGATCGCGGCGCCGGTCAGGGCAACGATGAAACGCATAGACTCACTCCCAATTGCCCGGCTGCGCGGGCCACATCGATTTACCGAGTCCTTTAGGCCTCGGCTGTTGCTACAAAATTACTGTTCGGAAGGGTTCATTTCAAGGTGCCCTCCCGATGACACGCAGGTTTGACAGCCGGCGAGCGGCTGTGTCACCTGCGCCCTATATAAAAGCTACCTTACACACAAGCGCCGCGCGCATCCACGACCAAGCGGCCGCGTCCCATAGGAGTGAGCGCCCATGATCGAAACCAGGCTCCTGATCGGCGGAAAGGACGTCGCGGCCTCCACCGGCGCGACCTTCGAACGCAAGGACCCCGTCACCGGAGAGGTCGCCACCCGCGCCGCCGCCGCCAGCATCGCCGACGCCAAGGCCGCCGTAGACGCGGCCCAGGCCGCCTTCCCCGCCTGGGCGGCCACCGGCCCCAGCGCCCGCCGCGCCCTGCTCTCCAAGGCCGCCGACCTTATGGAGGCGCGCGCCGCCGACTTCCAGCTGCGGATGATGGAAGAGACCGGCGCCCCGGCCCACACCGCCGCGCGCAACGTCAAGCTCGGCGCCGCCGCCCTGCGCGAGGCCTCGGCCCTGACCACCCAGATCACCGGCGAGGTGATCCCCACCGACAAACCCGGCTGCCTGTCGATGGCCGTGCGCCAGCCGGCCGGCGTCTGCCTCGGCATCGCGCCCTGGAACGCGCCCGTGGTGCTGGGCGCCCGCGCGATCGCCTCCCCCCTCGCGTGCGGCAACACCGTGGTGATGAAGGGCTCGGAGATCTGCCCCGCCACCCATCGTCTGATTATCGACATCATGGTCGAGGCGGGCATTCCCGCCGGCGTGGTCAACTACATCTCCAACGACCCCAAGGACGCGGCCCAGGTGGTCGAGGCCCTGATCGCCCACCCCGCCGTGCGCCGCGTCAACTTCACCGGCTCTTCTCACGTCGGCCGCCGGATCGGCGAGCTCTCGGCCCACTATCTGAAGCCGGCCCTGCTGGAGCTCGGCGGCAAGGCGCCCTTCCTGGTGCTGGACGACGCCAATCTGGATGAGGCCGCCGGCGCCGCCGCCTTCGGGGCCTTCTCCAACGCCGGCCAGATCTGCATGTCGACCGAGCGGGTGATCGTCGACGAGAGCGTCGCCGACGCCTTCGTCGAGAAGTTCAAGAAGCGGGCCCAGGGCATCGTCGTCGATGATCCGCGCAACCCCAAGGCCCACCTGGGCTCGCTGATCTCCTCCGACGCCATCGACCGGATCATGGGCCTGGTCGACGAGGCCGTGGCCCAGGGCGCCACCCTGGTCACCGGCGGCCGGCTGCAAGGGCCGTTCATGGCCCCGACCATCGTCGACCACGTGACCCCCAAGATGCGCATCTACTACGAGGAGACCTTCGGCCCGGTCGCCGCGGTCACCCGCGTTTCGGGCGTCGAGGCGGCGGTCGCGGCGGCCAACGACAACGTCTTCGGCCTGTCCTCGGCGGTGTTCGGCAAGGACACGGCGCGCGCGCTGCTGGTCGCCCAACGCATCCAGTCGGGCATCTGCCACATCAATGGCGCGACCCTGAACAACGAGGCCCACGCCCCCTTCGGCGGGGTGAAGGACAGCGGCTACGGCTCCTTCGGCAGCAAGGCCGACATCGCCCAGTTCACCGACCTGCGCTGGGTGACGCTCTCGACCCAGCCGGAGCACTATCCGTTTTAGGCGACCATCTTTTAGCCGTCATGGCCCGACTTGAGCGGGCCACCCAAGCGACCTCGCCGTAGTTGGACCCTGGCTTGGGTCACCCGATCAAGTCGGGTGATGACGGAAGGAAATGGGTCAGGCCGCCAGCACCCCATCGCCCTGCGCCAGCTTGGCGAGGTGGTGATCCGCATCCCCGAACAGCATCTCGATCATGGTCAGCCGCTTGAAGCTGTGGGCGACCTTGTACTCGTCGGTCACCCCCACCCCGCCGTGCAGCTGGATCGCCTGCTGGCCGATCAAACGGGCTGAGCGGCCGATCTGCACCTTGGCGGCGTGCACCGCCGCCTTGCGCTCGGCCTCGTCGTCGGACACGGCCATGGCGGTGACATAGAGGGCCATGCTGCGCGCCTGCTCCAGCGCGACATACATCTCCGCCGCCCGGTGCTGCAGCGCCTGGAACGAGCCGATGGTCTGGCCGAACTGGCTGCGGACCTTCAGATACTCCACCGTCGATTTATGGGCGTCGGCCATGATCCCGACCGCCTCGCCGCACAGGGCGGCGATCGCCTCCCCCACCGCGCGCTCGATCAGGGGCAGGGCCGCGCCGGCCGGCCCCATCAGCTCGGCTTCCACGCCGTCCAGCGACACCTCCGCCGCCCGGAGGCCGTCCTGGGTCGCATAGCCCCGGCGGCTGACGCCGGGGGCGTTCCCATCCACCAGGAACAGGGCGACGCCGTCGCGGTCGCGCGCCGCGCCCGACATCCGCGCCGAAACGATCAGCTTGCCCGCGCTGTCGCCGTGCAGCACGAGCGACTTCTCGCCGGTCAGCACATAGCCGCCGCCCTTGGCGGTCGCCTTGGTCTCCACATGGGCCAGCTCATGCCGCGCCAAACGCTCCGAATGGGCGAAGGCGACCGTCAGCTCGCCCCCGCCGATGGCCGCGATCAGCTCGGCCTTCTGCTCGGCCGAGGCCGCGTGACGGATCAGTCCACCCGACAGCACCACCGTTGCGAAATAGGGCTCCACGACCAGCGAACGGCCGAGCGCCTCCATCACGATCATGGTCTCGACCCCGCCGAGGCCGAGCCCGCCGTCATCCTCCGAGAAGGGCAGCAGCAGAAGGCCCTGTTCGGCGAACCGGCCCCACATCTCCTCCGAATAGCCCTTGGGCCCCTGGCGGTAGTGTTTGCGCTTCTCGAAATCGTAGAGGTCGGCGGTCAGGCGGTCGACACTGTCCTTCAGCATCGACTGGTCTTCGTTCAGTTCGAAATCCATGACTCAGAGTCCCAGGATGGCTTTGGCGATGATCGTCTTCTGGATCTCGTTGGATCCGCCGTAGATCGAGAATTTGCGCCAGTTGAAATAGTTGGGGGCGACGACCGAGGCCCAGTCCGGACCGATGGGCGGCTCGTTGGTGTCCACGCCGTCCTCGACCGGCTCGAAGGGCAGGATGTAGGGTCCGGCCACCTCCATCAGCAGTTCGGACGTCGCCTGCTGGATCTCCGAACCCTTGATCTTCAGCACCGAGCTGACCGGGTCGGGCTTATTGCCGTGCTTGGCGGCGTTGGCCACCACGCGCAGCTGGGTGATCTCCAGCGCCTTCAGCTCGACCTCCAGCGCCGCCAGCTTCTCGCGCAGGCGGGGGTTGTCGAGCAGGGTCTTATCCCCGTCCTTCTCCAGCGCCGCCAGCTCCTTGATCCGGCGGATGCGCTGCTTGGAGGTGCCGACGCGGGCGATGCTCATCCGCTCGTTGCCGAGCAGGAACTTGGCGCAGTCCCAGCCCTTGTTCTCCTCGCCGACCAGGTTCTCGACCGGCA
>CANJKM010000057.1 GCA_947474805.1 Caulobacterales bacterium
CCGATCAACGGCCTCGCGCTTGAATGCGTCCGGGAAAATCCGGCGCTGACGACGTTCCATCCGACACTCCTCTCCAGCTCCAAAAAGCTAGCATGGGTGTCCACTGAAACGAGGGAGGATCAGTCCGCCCAGGCGTTCGACAACGCCAAGGCGGCCGCCGAGGCCGCCCGCAACGCCGTCCGCGCCGCCGACGCCCTGGTGCGGGCCCGCCGCGCTGATCTCACCGCAGCCCAGTCCCTGCTGACCGAACCGGACGCCGCACGCGCGGGCGCTGTCGCCCTCACCTCGCCCGCCTCCGGGGTGGTGACGCGGCTGCTGCAGCAAAGCGAGCGGGACGTGGCCATGGGCGCGCCCCTGGTCGAGGTCGGCGAGACCAAGGGGCTGGAGGCCCAGATCGAATTCCTTTCCCAGGACGCGGTGAAGATCCGGCCCGGCCAGCGGGCGGAGATCTACGACTGGGGCGGCGCCAAACCTATCCCCGCCGAGGTGCGGCTGGTCGAGCCCCAGGCCTTCACCAAGGTCTCGGCCCTCGGGGTGGAGGAGCAGCGGGCCCTGGTCATGCTGCAGTTCACAGGGCCCGCCGCCGACTGGGCGGGGCTGGAGCCGGGCTACCGGGTCTGGGGCCGGGTCTATCTGCGCGAGGTCCCCTCGGCCGTCGTCGCCCCGCTCGGCGCCCTGGTGCGGGACAAGGGCGACTGGGCCGTCTTCCGGATCGAGGGCGGCCGGGCGCGCCTGCGGCCGGTTCGGGTCGGGGCGCTGACCGACCAGGAGGCGGAGATTCTCGGCGGCCTGTCCGTGGGCGACGGCCTCGTCGCCTTCCCGTCCGACCAAATCCGCGAGGGGGTCCGCGTCCGGGCCCGCGCCGCAGCGATGCGGTAGGGGCGGTCGCCCAACCAAAAAAAGCCCCCCGGCCCTTGGGCCGGGGGGCAGGATACTGGCCCCGGGAGGGACGGCCAGAGTTCCGTCGGGCGCTAGGCCCTCATTCGAATTCCAGGATCAGCTGATCCAGAGCCAGGCTGTCACCGGCTTTGGCGGCGACGCGCTTCACGCGCCCCTGCCGTTCGGCGCGCAGCACATTCTCCATCTTCATCGCTTCGACCGTGGCCAGGGTCTGGCCCGCCTCGACGGCGTCGCCCGCCTGCACCGTCACCTCGACCAGCACGCCCGGCATCGGGCAGAGCAGCAGCTTGGAGGTGTCGGCCGGGAGCTTCTTGGGCATCAGCCCGGCGAGTTCGGCCACGCGCGGGCTGCGCACCCGGGCGACCAGATCGATCCCCTTCCAGCGCAGCCGCCAGCCCGAGCCCGAGGCCGCCGTCTTGACCAGGGACTCGACCCCGCCGACGCGGAAGGCCGCCAGACTCTGGCCCGGGCGCCAATCGCTGGCGATCCCGACCGCCCAACCGCCGAAATCGACCGACAGGCCGCCCTCGCCGTCCTGGGTGATCGAAACGGGCCAGGAGCCCTCTCCCATCTGCACGACCCGCTCCCAGGCCGTGGCCTTGGCCGCGCCTCGCTCTTCGGACCGCATGGCGACCAGGGCCGCCACCGTCGCCAGCACGCAGCTGTCCTCGGCGCTGGGCGCGACGCCGGTGAAGCCGTCGGGGAACTCCTCGGCGATATAGCCGGTGGTCAACCGTCCCTCGCGGAACCGCGCCTGGCCCATGATCGCCGACAGGAGCGGCAGGTTGTGGCCGATCCCCTCCAGCTCGAACCCGTCCAGCGCCCGCGCCATCGCCTCGACCGCCGCCGGGCGGTCGGGCGCCCAGGCGCAGAGCTTGGCGATCATCGGGTCGTAGTAGATCGAGATCTCCCCGCCCTCGAACACGCCGGTGTCGTTGCGCAGCACGCTGCCGCCGGGCTGGGGGCCGGGAGAGGGCGGCCGGTAGCGGGTCAGACGGCCGACCGAGGGCATGAAACTTCTATAGGGATCCTCGGCATAGACCCGGCTCTCGATCGCCCAGCCGTTCATGCGCACATCGGCCTGGGCGAAGCGCAGCCGCTCGCCCGCCGCCGCCCGGATCATCTCCTCGACGAGATCCAGACCGGTCACCAGCTCGGTCACCGGATGCTCGACCTGCAGCCGGGTGTTCATTTCCAGAAAATAGAAATTGCGCTCGGCGTCGACGATGAACTCGACCGTGCCGGCCGAGTGGTAGCCGACCGACTGGGCCAGGGCCACGGCCTGGGCGCCCATGGCGTCGCGCAGGGCCGCGTCGACGAAGGGCGAGGGCGACTCCTCGATGACCTTCTGATTGCGCCGCTGAACCGAGCATTCGCGCTCGCCCAGGTGCAGCACCGTGCCGTGCTTGTCGCCCAGCACCTGGATCTCGATGTGGCGCGGATTGACGACGAACTTCTCGATGAAGATCCGCTCGTCGCCGAAGGCCGTGCGCGCCTCATTGCGCGAGGAGGTGAACCCCTCCAGCGCCTCAGCCTCGCTCCAGGCGACCCGCATGCCCTTGCCACCGCCGCCGGCCGAGGCCTTGATCATCACCGGATAGCCGATGCCGCCGGCGATCCGCGCGGCCTCCTCGGGGCTTTCGATCAGGCCCATATAGCCGGGCACGGTCGTCACCCCGGCCTCGGCGGCCAGCTTCTTGGAGGTGATCTTGTCGCCCATCGCCTCGACCGCGCGCACCGGCGGGCCGATGAAGGTCACGCCCTCGCGCTCGAGCATCCGCGCGAACTCGGCGTTCTCCGACAAGAAGCCATAGCCGGGATGCACAGCGTCGCTGCCGGTCTGGCGGATCGCCTCCAATATGGCGGGGATAGAGAGATAGGACTGGGCCGAGGCCGCCGGACCGATCCGCACGGCCTCGTCGGCCTCGCGCACGTGCAGGGCCTGGCGGTCGGCGTCGGAATAGACCGCCACCGTCGCGATCCCGAGGCGCTTGGCGGTCCGGATCACCCGACAGGCGATCTCGCCGCGGTTGGCGATCAGAATCTTCTTGAACATAGGGTCCGTCAGTCCGGCGCGACACGCCCCCTAGAGGGGCATGGTGTCGTGCTTCTTCCACGGCGGCTGGCTGCGCTTGCCGCGCAGGGCGGCGAAGGCGCGGGTGATCCGCCGACGGCTGTCGTGCGGGGCGATCACCTCGTCGATGAAGCCGCGCTCGGCCGCGATGAAGGGATTGGCGAAGCGGTCCTCGTATTCCAGCGTGCGCATGGCGATCTGGTCGGGGTCGCCCAGTTCCGAGCGGTGCAGAATCTCAACCGCGCCCTTGGCCCCCATCACCGCGATCTCAGCCGTCGGCCAGGCGTAGTTGACATCGGCCCCCAGATGCTTGGGCGCCATGACGCAATAGGCGCCGCCATAGGCCTTGCGGGTGATCAGGGTCACCATCGGCACGGTGGCTTCCGAATAGGCGTAGAGCAGCTTGGCCCCGTGCTTGATCACCCCGTCGTGCTCCTGGGCCGTCCCCGGCAGGAAGCCCGGCACGTCGACCAGGGTCAGGATCGGGATGTCATAGGCGTCGCAGAACCGCACGAAGCGGGCGGCCTTGCGCGAGGCGTCGCTGTCCAGGCACCCAGCCAGCACCATCGGCTGGTTGGCGACCACGCCGACCGTGCGGCCCTCCAGCCGGACGAAGCCGGTCAGGATGTTCTTGGCGAAGGCGGCCTGGATTTCGAAGAAGTCGCCCTCGTCGGCCAGGGTCTCGACCAGCTCGCGCATGTCGTAGGGCTTGGCGGGGCTGTCGGGGATCAGGCTGTCGAGACGGTGCTCGATCCGCTTGGGGTCGTCCTCCGTCGGCCGCTCGGGGGCCGGCTTGCGGTTGCTCGACGGCAGGAACTCGACCAGCCGACGCACGCCCTCCAGCGCCTCGATGTCGTTGTCGAAGGCCCCGTCCGCGACCGAGGACTTCTCGGTATGGACCTTGGCCCCGCCCAGTTCCTCGGCCGTGACCGTCTCATTGATGACAGTCTTCACCACGTCGGGGCCGGTCAGGAACATGTAGCTGGTGTCGCGCACCATGAAGACGAAGTCGGTCAGGGCCGGCGAATAGACCGCGCCTCCGGCGCAGGGGCCCATGATCACCGAGATCTGCGGGATCACCCCAGAGGCCTCGGCGTTGCGACGGAACACCTCGGCGAACCCGGCCAGGGAATCGACCCCCTCCTGAATGCGCGCGCCGCCGGAGTCGTATAGCCCGATCAGGGGCGCCCCGACCTTCACGGCCATGTCGATGACCTTGCATATCTTCCGCGCGTGGGTTTCCGACAGCGAACCGCCCAGCACCGTGAAGTCCTGGCTGTAGACATAGACCTGACGGCCGCCCACCGTGCCCCAGCCGGTGACGACGCCGTCGCCGGGGGTCTTGTTGGCGGCCATGCCGTAGTCGGTCGCCCGATGGGTGACGAAGGCGTCGAACTCCTCGAACGACCCCTCGTCCAGGAGCACGTCCAGCCGCTCGCGCGCGGTCAGCTTGCCCTTGGCGTGCTGGGCCGCGATCCGCAGTTCGCCGCCGCCGGCCGTCGCCGCCGCGCGTCGCGCGGCGATCTGGTCGATGACCGTCTCCGTGCGCGTCCGCTCGCCGGACGGCGCGGCTTGGCTAAGCGCCTTGTTCAATTCATCCCTGGAAAGGTTCTCAACCGACCGCAGTCGAACTCGCGCTGTCAATCGCGTCTCCGTGGCGCCTGCCGAACACGTGGAAGGCCGCGGTGGTGCGGCCGGCCACCTAGCGTGGCGTCCTCAACAGTCCGCCGAGGCGGACCCGATCAGCGGCTTGTACCCAGCTTTGTTTCCAAGTTGAAATCGAATACGTAGGCCTGGGTATTCGAATTTGTGATACCCAATCCTCCAGCGCCTCTGGAATCGCGCTTCGCGAGCCCTCAGGCCCCACAGAACAGCTTTCGGCGCTTTCGCACGCAAACCCTATGTATGGCAGCCTTAAACCACAATTTATGGTGATCGCTTGGCCAACGCCCGCAGCCGGGCCAGCCGGGAAATCCGGCGCGGCCTGTCGGAACGGCTCAAACGCCGAGAGCTTTGCTATTCCCGAGACCGATAGGAGACCCCGTGCCGGGTTTTGAACAGTGGGCCAAGTTCCGTCATTTCCGTCTCGCGGTGGCGATCGAGGAGCACGGCAGCATCCTGCACGCCGCCAATGCCCTGAACCTGTCGCAGCCGACGGCCAGCAAGCTCTTGCAGGACCTTGAGGTCTCGCTCAACGGCCCCCTCTTCATCCGCAGCAACCGCGGGGTTGAGATCACCGAACTCGGCCGCGAGTTCGTGCGCCACGGCCGGGTGATCCTGGCCCAGCTCAGCCACACCGCCCAGAGTTTCGACGCCCTGGCCTCGGGCGCGGACGGGCGCATCTTCCTGGGCACCCTCCTGACCGCGGCCACCTACCTGCTGCCCCAGACCCTGATCCGCCTGCGCAAGACCCGGCCCGGCATCAGCGTCAGCATCGTCGAGGGCACCAATGAGCGGCTGATGCCCAGGCTGATCGCGGGCGAGCTCGACATCGTGCTCGGCCGGCTGTCGGACATCCGCAACGACGTCGATCAGGAGGCCCTCTACGACGACGAGCTCTGCATCGTCGGCCGGCGTGGCCACCCGTTCGCCAATCAGAAGCAGGTGCCGCTCGAAGACCTGGCCAAGGCCGAATGGATCCTGCCCCCGCCCGAGACCGCCCTGCGCCGCCAGTTCGAGAGCCTTTTCCACGACGTTGGCCTCAACGCCCCGCGCCCCATCGTCGAGTCCGTCTCCATCCTCTCCAACCGCTTCCTGCTGATGGGCACCGACATGCTCGGCGTCTGGTCGCGAACCGTCATAGAGGACGGCCCCGACCGTGAGGACCTGACCGTGATCGACGCCGCCGCCCCCATCTCCGTCGGCCCGATCGGCATCTCGCGCCGTCGCGGCGCGCTGCTTTCGCCCGCCGCCGAGGCCCTGATCGTCGAGCTGCGCGCCACGGCCAAGGAGATGACCGATCGCTCGGCCAGCCAGCTCTGGGGCGAGGTCTGAGGTCTGGTGGACATTCGGGCGCATCGGCTTAGAACCGCGCCAACCTTTCCCTCCTCCGCTTACCGGCCCTTCCGCACACGTTCGCGGCGCGGCCGCCAAGGATCTGCATGACCGAAGAAGAAGGGCTGACCGGCCCGATGGCCGACGCCATCCGGCGCTACGGCCAAGCCTATGAAGACGCCCAGAGCCTGCACAAGGCCACCACCCGCATGAACGGCCAAGACCGGCTGAAGGGCTCGCGCAAGCTGCTCGAACCGCTGGAGATCGCGGTGCTGGACATGGTCGGCGGGCGCGGCTTCACCGTGCAGGATCTCGCGGCCAAGACCGGCCGCAGCGTCGAGTCGCTCACCGGCCTGCTGATCTCTGGCGCGACCAAGCTTTTGCGGCCTTAATCGACGGTCAATGACGCCCGCCACGCCCCTGACCCGCCTGACCTTCTTCCTGGCCTTTCTCAAGATCGGGATGTTCGGCTTCGGCGGCGTGGCCCCCTGGGCGCGGCGGGTGCTGGTCGAGGAGCGCCGCTGGCTGACCGACGAGGAGTTCGCCGCCCTGATGGGGATCGGCCAGATCCTGCCCGGCGCCAATGTGGTCAACGCCTCAGTGATCCTCGGCGACCGTTATTTCGGGCCGGTCGGCAGCCTCCTGGCCTTCGGCGGCATCATGGGCGCGCCGCTGGTGGTGCTGATCGGGATCGTCTCCGTCTACGACCGGTTCGAGACCCTTCCCGACGTGCAGGCGGCCCTGGCCGGCATGGCCGCCGCCGGCTGCGGCATGGTGATCGGCACGGGCCTGAAGATGGCCGCCGGGCTCCGCCGCGACGTCCTGACCATAGCGCTCGGCCTCGGCGCGCTCGTCCCCGTCCTGCTCAAGGCGCCGCTGCTGCTGATCGTCCTGGTGCTGGCCCCGATCGGGCTTGGGATCAAATGGCGGAAGCGGGCGCGATGAACGCGCCCCTCCTCGCCAAGGTCGGCGTCACCTTCCTCCAGCTCTCCCTGCTCGCCGTGGGCGGCGCCAACGCCGTCATCCCCGAGGTGCGCCGCGCCGTGGTGGTCCGCTATCACTGGATGAGCGACGAGACCTTCACCCACCTGTTCGCCATCGCCCAGAGCGCGCCCGGCCCCAATGTGATGATCGTAAGCCTGGTCGGCTGGCGGCTGGTCGGGCTGGCGGGCCTGCTGGTGGCCACCATCGCCATGCTGGGGCCCTCCTGCCTCCTGGCCTTCGGGGTGGGCCGGGTCTGGAGCCGCTGGTCGCACGCGCCGGTGGTGGGGATGCTGCAGCAGGTGCTGGCCCCGATCGCCGTAGGGCTGATCGCCGCCAGCGGCCTGATCCTGGCCCGCGCCGCCGACGCCAGCATCGCGGCCGGAACCGTAACCGCCCTGGTCGCGGCCTTCGTCCTCTTCACCAAACGCAGCCCGATGTGGGCCCTCGCGGCGGCGGCCATCGGCGCGATTATGCTGCGCCGTATGGGAATGCCCTTCTAGACCGCGGTCTCGGCGGCGAGCACGGGCGGCCGCCAAGGCGCGGGCTTCCGGGCTCGGTAGCGCTGGCCGAACAAGAGCCTCAGCCAGCCGACCCGCCGCACCAGCTCATAGCTGACGAAACAGACGGCGAAGGTGACGATCACGATCAGGGTCGCCTCGACGCCCGGGTGCAGGCCGAACGGCGCGAGCCAGTAGAGGCAGAGCAGGAGCGCCGCCTGGTGGACGATGTAATAGGTGAAGACGCCGCTGTTGAGATAGCGCAGCACCTTGCCGTCACGCCGCAGATGCAGGCGGCCAAAGCCGAGCAGGGCCACGACCGCCGCCCACTGCTCGATCGAATAGACCAGATGCATGGCCGGGTTGGCGCTCTCGATCGGCTCGGAGACCCCGCCGTTGGTCAGGGCCAAGTCCGCATAGAAGAGGAAGGCGACCGTCGCCAGACCGAGCGCCGGCCAGCGCAGCCGCACCATGTCGTCCCAGGCCCGCTCGCTCTTGGCGATCAGGAAGCCGAGCACGAACATCGCGAACGACACCGCGTGGGCGTACCAGTCGTTGTAGAACTTCAGGGTGAAGCCCAGGTCCGGATAGAGGGCGACCCTCAGCACGAGGCAGAAGGCGAGCGGCAGGACCAGCAGCCACGGCCCGCGCAGCACGCCCGTCACCGCCCGCTCGACCCAGGCGAACCGGCTCCGCGCCAGGAACAGCAGGGCGCAGAGCACCACCGTATAGGCCCACAGATAGAGCACGAACCAAAGATGGCCATAGACCGGCATGGCGAACCGCTGGCCGCGAATGATCAGCTCGTGCTTAGGCGCCAGGAAGAAGTCCCGCAGGAATTCGAAATAGCTCGCCTCATAAGGCGTCGTCTTCAGCAGGGTGAAATAGTGCTGCAGCGGGATGAACAGCACAAAGCCCAGCAGCAGCGGCGGCAAGAGCCGCAGCGACCGCTCGCCCCCGAGCTTGCCGGGCGTTCGGCGGTCGGACATGAACCGCGTCGAGGCGCCCGAGATCAGAAACAGCAGGCTCATCCGCCACGGATGGGTGAGCAGGAGCAGCACCTCGACCGCCTTGTGGCTGTAGGCGCTCTTCATGAAATAGGGCGACCAGGGCGCGTAGAGCAGGCCCACATGGTAGAAGATCAGGCCCGAGAAAACCGCGACCCGGATCCAGTCGAGGTCGGTCCGGCGTTCAGGCAGTCCGGTGACCGAAGGGGGCATACGCAACTCTGGGCAGCGGTGGGGCGAACCCCAAGGGGAACGCTCGAGGCGGGCCTTGGCTCCATGGCCCGAAGCTTCCCCTAACCTGTTAGCGGAGTCGAAGCCAGCCAGGATAACGCCCCTGCAACGCAATGAGCACGCCGCCTCGCGGCCGGTCCCATGTGGGCGTGAGGGCCGGATAAGGCTGGGCGGGCGTCGAGGCGCTGCTCGCCAATTAAACTTTGAAAATCAAGGCAAAAGAAAAGGCCGCTCCCTCGCGGGAGCGGCCTTCGCTTTGTCAGCAGGGGCTGCCTGTGCAGCTCTTACTTCTTGCCGTTCAGACCGTCGGAGATCTTCTTGGCGGCCTTGAACTTGACGCTCTTGCTCGCCGCGATCTTGATGGTCGCGCCCGTCGCCGGGTTACGACCTTCGCGCGCGGCGCGAGAGCCGATCGAGAAAACGCCCAGGCCCGAAAGCCGCACGTCTTCACCCGCCTCAAGGGAGGCGCTGATAGCGGACAGAACCGCGTCCACCATACGCCCAGCTTCGGCTCGGCTGACGCCGGCGCTCGTGGCGATCTTTTCCGCCAGTTCCGACTGATTCATCGCTAGTCCTTCCACGTGATTCCTTCCGGATCCACAAGGGTTAGCCTCGCAAAGGCCCGAGCGCCAGCCTCGATGATTGGAACGTGACAAACGCCCTGTTAGGCTTATGGACATTGGTTCCGAGGCGCGTCGTATGAAGTCCTTCCTGATCGCTACGGCCGGCGCCTTCGCCGGCCTTCTGCTGTTCTTCATTGGCCTGCCGATCCTGGTGGTGGCGATCGCCGCCAATGCGATGAAGCCCGAGCCCCCGCCCCAGCGCGCGGTGATCCAGCTCGACCTGCGCCAGACCATCTCCGACCAGGGCTCCGCCGACGCCTTCGACCTGTTCCAGGGCCGCGCCCTGTCTGTCCTCTCGGTCGCCCAGACCCTGCGCGAGGCCGAGACCGACGGCCGGGTGAAGGGGCTCCTGATCCGCCTGCCCGAGGGCGGCATGGCGCCGGGCGCGGCCGACGAGATCGGCGAGGCGATCCGCCACTTCCGCACCTCCGGCAAGCCGGTGATCGCCCACAGCCAAGGCCTCTATGCCTCCGGCGTCGCGGTCGCGAGCTACCGCATCGGCGCCGCCGCGAGCGAATTCTGGATGCAGCCGGCCTCCTCGCTGCAGGCCGTCGGCATCGCCAGCGAGGACGCCTTCCTCAAGCGCCTGTTCGACAAATACGGCGTCCGCGCCGACTTCCAGCAGCGCCAGGAGTACAAGAACGCGGTCAACCCCTACCTCTATGACGACTACACGCCCGCCCACCGCGAGGCGACGCTGAGCTGGATGGGCTCGGTGCTGGACAGCCAGACCGCCGCCGCCGCCGCCGACCGCAAACAGGACGCCGCCACGCTGAAGGCCACCCTCGCCGCCGGCCCCTGGTCGGCCGAGGAGGCCCTGCAGAAGAAGCTGATCGACAAGACGGGCCAGGTCCGCGAGGCCCAAGGCGAACTCCTGCGCAGGGCCGGTTCGGGCGCAAAGCTGATGGACTTCACCACCTATCGGACCACCATCAAGGACAAGCCCGCCGAGGGCCGCCCGACCATCGCGGTGATCGGGGCCGAGGGCGCCATCGTCACCGGCTCCAGCGACAACAACGGCTTTGGCCGCGGCGGCAACATCTACTCCGACGACCTCGCCGACGCCTTCGACGCCGCCGCCAGGGACAAGTCGGTCAAGGCCATCGTCTTCCGCGTCTCCTCGCCCGGCGGCTCGGACACCGCGTCGGAACAGATCGCAGCGGGCGTCCGCCAGGCCAAGGCGGCCGGCAAGCCGGTCGTCGTCTCCATGGGGACCTACGCCGCGTCCGGCGGCTACTGGGTCTCCTCCGAAGCCAGCTCCATCGTCGCCCAGCCCTCGACCCTCACCGGCTCCATCGGCGTCTTCGGCGGCAAGTTCGTGCTGGGCGAGGCGCTCAGCCGCTATGGCGTCAACATGCGCGAGCTCAGCGTCGGCGGGGACTACGCCACCGCCTTCGGCACGGCCCAGCCCATGACCGAGACCCAGCGCGCCGCCTTCTCCGGCTGGATGGACCGCATCTACGACGGCTTCGTCCAGCGCGTCTCCACCGGCCGAAAGCTGCCGGTCGAACGGGTGCGCGAGATCGCCAAGGGCCGGGTCTGGACCGGCGCCCAGGCCCAGAAGCTCGGGCTGGTCGACCGCCAGGGCGGTTTCTACGAGGCGGTCGAGGAAGCCAAGCGGCTCGGCGGGGTTCCGGCCTCGCAACAGGTTCGCCTGAAGCGCGTCCCGGGCCGCAAGTCGCCCTTCGAGGTCCTGCAGCGCACGCTCGGCCTGTCGGCGGTCTCGATGAAGACCCTGGCCGCCGCCGCCTGGGTGCTGGGCGACCCCCGCGCCCAGGGCATGCTCGACAGCCTCGCGCAGACCCGGATGCAGGCCAACGGCGGCGGAGCGGTGCTGGCCCCGACGCCCTTCCACTAGGGGCCCGGATGCGCGAATACGCCTACCACACCACAGACGTCTTCACCGGCCGGCGGTTCAGCGGCAACCCGCTGGCGGTCTTCCCCGACGCGCGGGGCCTGGACACCGCGACCATGCAGTCCCTGGCGGCCGAGCTGAACTACAGCGAGACGACCTTCGTCCTGCCGCCGGACGATCCTGCCAACACCGCGCGGGTGCGTATCTTCAACCGGACTGCCGAGATGCCCTTCGCCGGCCATCCCAATGTCGGGACGGCCTGCGTCCTCGCCCGCCTCGGCCTCGTCCGCGACCCGGTGCTGAAGTTCGAGGAACTGGCCGGGCTGGTCGAGGTGCGGCTGACCGGGGATGACAGCGCCGAGATCGACGCGCCCCAGCCGCTGCAGGTGAAGGGCGAGCTGCCGGTGGACGCCATCGCCGCCTGCCTCTCGCTCGACCCCGCCCAGATCTCGACGCGCGACCACAAGCCGGTCGAGGCGACCGTCGGCGTCGACTTCGTGTTCACCGCCCTCGCGCCGGAAGCTCTGGCCCGGGCCAACCCCGACCTTGGCGCCTTTCGCCGGCTCGCCGACTCGTCAGGGCTCACCGACCGGCTGTCGATCTTCCTCTACGCCCACGACGGCTCGGGCATCCGCGCGCGGATGTTCGCCCCCCTCTCCGGAACCTGGGAGGATCCCGCCACGGGCAGCGCCAACGCCACCCTGGCGGCCCTGCTCCTGTCGCTGACGGATGACGAGAGCCTCGCCTACCGCGCCATCCAGGGCGTCGAGATGGGCCGCCCCAGCGAGCTTTCGCTGCGCGCCTGGCGCGCTCCGGACGGCGTCCGCGCCAGCGTCGGAGGCCCGTGCGTACCGGTCTTCAGCGGCCGGGTCGGCCTCTAGGCGCGCGCTTCTCTATCGCGCCACATTGGCGAAGAAGCTGGCCGGATCACCCGCGTCCATCGTCATCTGCACGCAACCCAGCGATCCGGCGGGCGCGTAGCAGCGCATCTTGTGGCCATGGCCGTCGGCGTCCTCCTGCAGCAGGAGGTTCCCCGGCTTCACCCGCACAGTCTGGCCGTTGCTGACCTCGACGATGAACTCGCCCTGCAGCACGAGCTGTAGCCGCGCCGATTTCTCGTGGTTGGGCGGCGCGTCCTCCGGCGGCAAATTCCCGTCCGGGCTCCAGCGGATCGAGGCGTAGGCCAGCGCCCCGTCGAACAGCACGTCCGACCGGCCCGACCGCCCCACCGTCGATTTCAGCGCCGCCGCCTTCTCCTCCACCACCGTCGTCCCGTCGGGCCGCGAATGCAGCCAGAAGATCGAGAAGTTCTTGTCGTCGCCGCGCGGCGAGCTGATCAGGCTGTCGGCCGCGCAGGCCTGGCCCGCCCAGACCAGGGCGGCGATCCCCGCGAGGGTGTGAAGACGGCGGCGTCCCATAGGCTGACCTGCATGCATTGAACCGGGCCGACACTCTGCCCCGTCCCCGCGCCGCCCATTAGCGCCGCGCCCCTTGAAACTCCGTCCGATGGCGCGGGGACCAACCCCACCAGGCTTCTCCGGGAACCTCGGATTGAGGCGCTGGCTCCTGCCCCCCTCTCCCAACCGTCATCCTCCGGCGGCGAAGCCGACCGGGGGACCCAAGCAACCTCGCCGTGTCCGGACTCGGGGCTTGGGTCGTGCCCTCGGACATATCCCGAGGGTCAAGTCGGGGGATTACGAGAGGGGTGAGCCTCGACAGGCCAGGCCCTACCCCGTCCCCTTGTTCGCCGCCCGTCGCGCCTCGGCGTCCTTGAAACACACCCACCGCCGCCGGTGGTGGTCGGGCACATTCTCCAGCCACCCCGTCACCGCCGGGTTCACCAAATTCTTGGAGATGTAGAAATAGACCGTGGCGATCGCCGCGTCGTCGACCATCAGCTGCTCGGCCTGTTTCAGGATGGCGATCCGTTTGGCCGGATCGGATTCGCGCTCCGACCGGTCGATCAGGGCGTCGTAGGCGGGGTTGGAATAGTCGCCGTAGTTCTGCACCCCGGTCTTGGTCTGCAGCAGCGCGAGGTAGGTCAAAGGGTCGTCGAAATCGGCGATCCAGCTGGCGTCGGCGATCTCGAAATTGCGGGCGCGGAAGTCGGCGTAGGCGATCTGGCTCTCTTCGGGCTCCAGCGCTGCATCCACCCCGATCGCCCGCCAGTCAGCCTGGATCGCCGGCATGATCAGGATGGGGTCGGAGATGTTGCGGATCTTGATCGCCGTCTTCAGCGGGCGGCCCGGCCCATAGCCCGCCGCCGCCAGGAGCCGCTTCGCCTCCGCCTGCCGCCTCGAAAGCGGCCAGCCGGCCCAATAGACCTTCACCCCGTCGCCGTAGCCCGCCACCCCCGGCGTCACCAGGCCATAGGCCGGGGGCTGGGAGCCGCGCAGCAGCTTTGAGGTGATGAACTCGCGGTCGATGGCCATGCTCAGCGCCTGGCGGACCCGCGCGTCCTTGAACTTCGGAAGCTTCTGGTTGAAGGCCAGATAGACCGTGCCGAGCCAGGGGTTGGTCCGCACATATTGGGGGATCTGATCGGGCTGTTTCAGATAGGCGATGCGGTTGGACTGGATGTCGAC
>CANJKM010000058.1 GCA_947474805.1 Caulobacterales bacterium
CCTGCGGGTTCGAAGGCCGGGTGGGGCCAGGCAGAAAGTGGGCTACGGTGACGGGCGGAAATTCAGGGCCATTCGCGCCCGTTCAGCGATATTATTAGGGGATGGATTAGGGGATTTTTTCTGTCGATGTCATAACCTTCTGTAATTATAAGCAACACGGCGGAGATCCTCGCCGCCATGGTCGCCCACCCGGTTCTGGTCGAACGGCCGATCGTGGTGACGGACAAGGGGGCGGCCCTGGTGCGCCCGAAAGAGAAGCTCCAGGCCCTGCTCTAGGCGGCCTTGGCCCGACCGGCCTTGCGGCGGAACAGGCCCGGGGCCTCACGCAGGGCCTCGAAGCCCTCGGGGGCGGCGAACGCCTCCTTGGCCCCCAGCATCAATACGCCGTCCGGGCCGACGGCGGCGATCAGGGCCTGCAGCGTCCGCTCGCGCGCGGCCGGCTCGAAGCTCGACAGCACGTTTCGGCATAGGATGAGATCAAAGGGGCCGGCCCGCGACAGGTCGGCGGCCAGATTGACCCGGCCCCAGCGGACCGATTGGCGCAGACGCGGCGCGGCGCGCCAGTTGTCGTCGACCCGCTCGAAATGGTCGATCAGCAGCCGGATCGGCAGGCCGCGCTGGACCTCGAACTGGGTGTAGAGGCCGGCTGCGGCCTTCTCCAGCGCGCGCTCGGAGATGTCGGTGGCCAGGATGTCGAGCTTCACTTCGGCCAGCTCGGGCGCGGCGGCGCCCATCAAGGCCAGCGAATAGGCCTCTTGGCCGGTCGAGCAGCCGGCGCTCCAGATCCGCAACTCCCCGCCCGGTTTGCCTTGAGCGAGGGCCGGAAGGATCCGGGTCTTCAGCGCGTGAAAGACTTCGCGGTCGCGGAAGAAGCATGTGTCGGGCTGGGCCAGGGCTTCGGCGACGGCGCGGGCCAGCGCCTCAGAGCCCGGGGCCTTCAGTCGGTCGATCAGGGCCTCGACCGACGAGGCGGCCTCACGGCGGGCGAGCGAGCCCAGCCGCGTCTCCAGATGAAAGATGGAAGGATTGCCGAGCGCCAGACCGGCGTGGACTCGCGCGACCTCGGTCAGAAGGGCCAGATGTTCGGGGGTCATGCCGCGATTTCCTGGAGCAGCCCGACCTCGGTCAGCTTGGCTTCGATGATGTCGCCATCGAACGGCTTCATGATGTACTCGTCCGCGCCGGCGTCGAGAGCCCGACCGATCTCGGCCGGGTTGGTCTCCGACGAGCAGAACAGCACGAGGGGCGCATCGCCGCCGGGCTCGGCCCTGAGGCGTTTGACAAATTCGAGCCCGTCCATCGTCGGCATGGCCCAGTCGAGCAGCACGGCGTCAGGCATGGCGGCGGCGCAGAAGGCCAGGGCCTCGACCCCGTCGCCGGCTTCGGCCACTTCAAATCCCAGACCCTCCAGAATGCGGCGCGCGATCTTGCGCACCACGCGGCTGTCATCGACCACGAGACAGATACGCATCATGCCGCGCTCCTTCTGCGGCCGCGAACGGCGGGAAGGCGAAGGGTGAAGCTGGCGCCGCGTCCAGGGACGGAGGCGGTCTCGATGCGCCCGCCGAGCGTGTCGGCGACCTCACGCACCAGATCCAGCCCCATGCCGCGGCCCGACAAGGGGGTGACGGCGAAGGCGGTGGAGAAGCCGGCCTCGAACACCAGCCGCTGGGCGTCGAGCGCGCCCAGGCCGGGGCCGGCGTCGGCGGAGACCAGACCCATCAGCGCGCCCTGTCGGAGCACGGCCTCCGTGTCGAGGCCGCGGCCGTCATCGGAAAATTCGATCGTGGTCTCGCCCGCGGCGCGGTTGGCCGAGAGGCGCAAGACAGCTACGGCCGGCTTGCCGCAGGCGGCGCGTTCGGCGGCGGTTTCGATGCCGTGGTCGCAGGCGTTGCGGACCAGGGCGATCAAGGCCCGGCGCAGACCCGCGACCGCCTCGGGGGCGATCGGGGTGTCGGCGCCCCAGGTCATCAGCTCGATCCGCTTGCCCAGCCCTCGGCCAAGGTCGCGGGCCATGCCGTCGAGCCCAGCGAACAGGACGGCGGCGGTGGGGTCGGGCCGGGGGCCGGAGACCGGGCCCGCAGACTCCTCGGCCAGGCGGCCGATGCGGTCCAGGAGGGAGGTGATGTCATGACCCTGGGCAAGGCTTGTCTCGGCTTCGTGGGCGGCGGCCTCGCAGGCGGCGAGACGCAGGCAGGCGGCGGCGCCCTTCAACCCATGCAGGCGGCGGGCGGCGGCGATCCTGCCGTCGCCGCCGCGCGCCAGGGCGGCGCGCGTCTCGGCCAGAGCCTCTTGGGCCTCGGTCGCGAAATCAGCCAGAAGGTCGTCCATCGGTTCCGTCGCGGTTTCACGACAGTTATGGCGCCCCGCAGGTTAAGGACCGGTGTGTCCGAGCCCCAGCAAAGTTCATTCGGACTTTGCTCGGCTTTTTTGAAGATAGACCATTCTCGACGCCGAACCGGTCTCCACTGCGGCGGAATGGCCTAGACGGGCAGCCGGATATCCACGGCGAGCCAGTCCTCGGTCAGATCGACCGTCATCCGTCCGCCGACCAAGCCATGCAGCAGATAGGCCTGAACCCAATGGCCAGCCATGCACCCCTCGGGGAGGGGCTGGCCGCGTAGGCCCGCCTCGATCTCGGGTTTCAGCCGCACGCGCGGGCCGCTCGCCTCCAGCCCGACGTGCAAGGTTTCGTCCTCCTTGCGAGCGAACAACCGGGCCTTGCCGCCGGTTGCGAGCGAACCGGCCCCGATTTGGGCGAGGTTGAGCAGGGCGCGGGCAGGAATCTTGTCGAGGCTCTGGGGCTCCACATCCCACTCAAGCTCTGGGCGGACGTGGGCGTAGACGCCCTGGGCCAGGGTCTCCAGGTCACGAGAATCGAAGCTTTCCGCGCCTGCCGAGGTTCCGAAGGCGGCCCGGCTGAATTCCAGCAGGGCCATGAGCTTCCTGGCCGAGCCGGCGATCAGCTCCATGGCGTCCTCGCGCATGTCTTGCGCTGTGGGGTCGTCCAGCAGGTTCAGTCCGGTGTTGATGGCGCTGGCCGGGCTTATGAAGTCGTGACACAGGCGACCGGCGAGTTGGCCGGCCAGATCGGCGGCCTTGGGAAGGCTCGGAGCCGGACTCGCCGGAGCTTCGGGCTGGGGCCAGGAGGGAGAGGTGTCGGACATGGAGATCGCTCGGCTGGAGTTGGATAAAGCCTGGGCCGATTTGCCCCGGTTTGAAAACGGCGCCTGGCCGATTCGTCGCAGGATTCTTTATGCGAATGAGTTGCATCGGCGTTCGCAATTGCCTAGATGGGGAGGGCAACCCTGGCGAACAGGGCTTCAAGGAAGCGCGCCGAAGGCCATGTACGTCTGCAACTGCAACGGCATCCGTGAGCGAGACGTCCGCGCCGCCATCGACGACGGCGCCCAGCGGCCGGCCGACATCTTCCGTCACCAGGGCTGTCAGCCTCAATGCGCCAAGTGCGTCTGCGACATGAAGGCGATGATCGCCTGTCAGGCGCAGGCGATGAAACTCGCCGCCGAATAGGCGGTCTTCCCGCGATCGAGAGCGGCTTGAGAGGATTTGTGTGCGAGCGCGAAACGTTCGCATGGAAATCGCTTGAAACTGATCCTGACGCTCGTCAGTTTCCGCTTCATTCGACCTTGAGGAGTGAGCGCGATGCGCGGCGACCCGAACATCATCCGGCTGCTGAACAGCGTGCTGACCAATGAGCTGACCTCGGTCAATCAGTACTTCCTGCACGCCCGGATGTTCCAGAACTGGGGTCTGAACAAGCTCGGTAAGGTCGTCTACGAAGAGTCGATCGAGGAGATGAAGCACGCCGACAAGCTGATCAAGCGCGTGCTCTTCCTCGACGGCCTGCCCAACCTGCAGGAACTGCACAAGCTGTCGATCGGCGAGACGGTGTTCGAGGCCATGTCGGCGGACCTGCAGCTCGAATACGCCGGCCGCGCCGCTCTGGTTCCCGGCGTGGCCCAGTGCGAGTCGGCCCAGGACTTCGTCACCCGCGAACTCCTGGTCGAGATCCTCTCGGACACCGAGGAGCATATCGACTTCCTGGAAACCCAGCTTCAGCTGGTTCAGCAACTGGGCGAGCACAACTATCTGCAGTCGGCCATGGGCGAGCTGGAAGGCTAGCTCCGGAACAGGCCCAGAAGTCCCCTGCGTCGGGCTGGACCGGCGGGGGGCAGCAGCGCGAGCAGAGACGCCTCATGCGGTGTCTCCGCCACCGCCATCGATCGGAAGCCGAGCCCGGCCAGCGGCTCTGTGCAGGACGGCGACAGCACATAGGCGGCCATCCCTGCGACGGCGCCCAGCGGCGTCAGGGCGGCCAGCGCCTCGCCCGCGCGGGGCGAATGAACCAGCACCGCCTCCGCTTCCAGAGCCCTCGGGGGCAGGGCTTGAGCCAGGGCGGCTTCATAGACGGTCAGCCGTTCGGCGGCCTGGCCTCCGGCCTTGAGCGCCCCAACAAGGTCACCGGCCGGTTCGGCGGCGCAGGGGTGCAGGACCATCCCGCCCAGCGGCGCCTGCGACAGGATCAGCGCGGCCAGGGCCTCGACATCCCCGTCGGCGGAGCGGACGTCGGCGTAGCCGGCCGCGCGGGCGGCGGCGGCCGTAGCGTCGCCGACGGTGAAGACCGCCTTGTCCCGTTCAGGATCGCGGCGGGCGAAGGCGGCCGCGCCGTTGGCGCTGGTGAAGGCCAAAGCTGCAAAGGGAGGGGCCGCGAAGGCGGGCGGCGTTGAGCTGCCCACGTCGCGGACGAACAGCAGCGGGCCGACCAGCGGCTCGTGGCCCAGGGCCTTCAACCGCTCGGCTGTTGCCGTAGCGCCGGGCTCGGCCCGTGTGACCCAGACTTTCATTTGGTCTTGGGCATTACAGGACCAGCTTGTCCCCGGCCTCGTCGCGGATGGCCTGACCGAGTTGCAGGCCGAGCCCGCGCGCCTTCTCCTCGCTGGTCGCGGGGGCCAGGCCCTCGCGGCGCCAGCGCAGGGCGCCGTCAGGGGTCAGGGCCTCGACCACCAGGGCAAGCCGGCCGCCCTCGATCCGGGCGTGGGCGCCGATGGCGGTGCGGCAGGAGCCCTCTAGCGCCATCATCGCCCCGCGCTCGGCGGCGATGCAAAGCCGGGTATCGGCGTGATCCAAAGCCTTGAGCCAGTCCAAGCCCGCGTCGCCGCTGCGCGTCTGCAGGGCGAGCGCGCCCTGTCCGGGGGCGGGGGGACATTCAAACGGGTCGATGGCCTCGGCGACGCGGCCCTCAAGCCCCAGCCGTTTCAGCCCGGACATGGCCAGGAGGATGGCGTCGGCCTCCCCCTCGTCCAGCTTGCGCAGCCTCGTGTCGACATTGCCGCGCAGCATGACGATGTCCAGGTCGGGCCGGCGATGCAGGGCCTGGGCCTGACGACGCAGGGCGGCGGTGCCGAGCCGGGCCCCCGGCGGCAGGTCCTCGAATCGCTGGCAGGTCAGCGAGACGATGACGTCGCGCACGTCCTCGCGCTCAGGGAAACAGGCCAGGGTCAGGCCCTCGGGGTCCTCGGCCGGCACGTCCTTCAGGGAATGGATGGCGACATCGACCTCGCCGTCGAACAGGGCCTGTTCGATTTCCTTGGTGAAGAGGCCCTTGCCGCCGGCCTCCATCAGCCGCCGGTCCTGGATGCGGTCTCCGGTGGTGGTGATCAGCACCAAGGGCGCCACCTCGTCGGCCCGCTCCACGGGATAGCCGAGGGCGAGGGTGATCTGGGCCTGCATCAGGCGTGACTGGGCCTGGGACAGTTTGGAGGCGCGCGCGCCGATGCGAACGATAGGCTTCATCCTTCGCGGTATAGGGCGAGGAGCGCGGGCGGTGCAAACGGTCGAACGCATCTGGCCCCCTCACCTAACCTCTCCCCGGCGGGGAGAGGTTAGGTGAGGGGGCGATACGGCGGCTTGGTCGAACGGTCGGGCGCGCGGTATGAGGGGGCGTGACCAAGCCCCTGACCGTCCTCGGCATCGAGACCAGCTGCGACGAGACCGCCGCCGCCGTGGTGCGGCTCGTCGACGGTCGGGCGCAGGTGCTGTCGTCCGTCGTCGCCAGCCAGACGGCCGAGCACGCCCCCTATGGCGGGGTGGTGCCGGAGATCGCGGCCCGCAGCCACGTCGAGACCATCGACGCCACAATCGAACAGGCCTTGCGCGAAGCGGATCTGGGCTTTGAGGGGCTGTCGGGCGTCGCCGCCACCGCCGGGCCGGGCCTGGTGGGCGGGGTGATGGTCGGGCTGTCGGCGGCGAAGGCCATATCCCTGGCGCGCGGCCTGCCGCTGATCGCGGTCAACCATCTGGAGGGCCATGCCCTGTCGGTGCGGCTGACGCAGGACGCGCCCTATCCCTTCCTCTTACTGCTGGTCTCCGGCGGCCATTGCCAGCTCCTCAGCGTCGAGGGGGTCGGGGCCTGCACCCGGCTTGGGACCACCATCGACGATGCGGCGGGCGAGGCATTCGACAAGATCGCCAAGACCCTCGGCCTGCCCTATCCCGGCGGCCCCGCCCTTGAGAAACTGGCCGAGGGCGGCGACGCCTCGAAGTTCACCCTTCCCCGGATGCTGCTCGGCCGCAAAGACTGCGACTTCTCCTTCTCAGGCCTGAAGACCGCCGCGGCGCGGCTGGCCGAGCGGATTACGGGCGAGGATCAGAAGCGCGACCTCGCCGCCGCTGTCCAGGCCGCCATCGCCGACCAACTGTCGGACCGGTCCGAGCGGGCGATGGGCCTCTATGCGGTCGGCCGTCCCGCCTCTGCCAGGCTGTTCGTGGTCGCCGGCGGGGTCGCCGCCAACCAGACGGTTCGCGCCAGGCTCCTGGCCGCCGCAGAGCGCCGCGGCTTCCGCTTCGCCGCCCCGCCGCTCACCTACTGCACCGACAACGCCGCCATGATCGCGCTGGCGGGGGCCGAGCGGCTGGCGCTCGGGATCACCGACGGGCTCGACGCGCCCGCCCGGCCGCGTTGGCCGCTAGACGCGGCGGCGGCCTTGAGCCATCCCACCCATCTGATCGGCCGCAAGGGCGCGAAAGCATGAGCGAAATCGAGACCGTCGGCGTGCTGGGCTCGGGCGCCTGGGGCACGGCCCTGGCCCAGGTCTGCGCGCGGGCCGGACGCAAGGTGACCCTGTGGTCGCACGAGCCGGACGTGGCCGAGGCGATCAACCGCGACCACGCCAACCCCAGCTTCCTGCCGGGGATCGCGCTCGACCCCGCCATTCGCGCCTCGACGGACATGGTTTCGCTGAAGGGCGCCGACCTGATCCTGGCCGTGCCGCCGGCCCAGCATATGCGCGGCGTGCTGGCCGCCTTCGCGCCGCACACCCACCCGGGCATGATGGTCACGCTCTGCGCCAAGGGTGTTGAGCAGGGCTCGCTGAAACTGATGACCGAGGTCCTGGCCGAGACCCTGCCCCAGGTGCTGCCCTCGGTGCTATCGGGGCCGAGCTTCGCGGCCGAAGTGGCGCGCGGCCTGCCGACGGCCGTGACTCTCGCGTGCGGCGACCCGGTCTGTTCGGCGCGGATCGCCCGCGCCATCGCCACACCGACCTTCCGACCCTATTTTGGCCTGGACCTGATCGGGGCCGAGGCCGGCGGCGCGGTGAAGAACGTGCTGGCCATCGCCTGCGGCGTCGTCGAGGGCCGGGGCCTTGGCCGCTCGGCCCACGCCGCCCTGATCACCAGGGGCTTTGCCGAGATGACCCGCCTCGCGGTCGCCCTGGGCGCCCAGCAGGAGACGATGTCGGGGCTCTGCGGCCTGGGCGATCTGGTTCTGACCTGCTCCAGCCCGCAGTCGCGCAATATGAGCGTCGGCCTGGCGCTCGGCCGGGGCGAGAGCCTGGCCTCGGCCCTGGCCGGCAAGCTCAGCGTGGCCGAGGGTGTCGCCTCCGCCCCCGCCGTGGAGACCCTGGCCCGCCGGCTCGGGGTCGAGACCCCCATCTGCGCGGCGGTCTCGGCCATGCTTTCGGGACGCCTCGGCGTCGATGAAGCCATCGACGGACTTCTCGCCAGACCCCTCAAGACGGAACGATAGACATGCCTCTCTTTGTGCTGACTTGCATCGACAAGCCCAACAATCTGGAGCTCCGCCTGAAGACCCGGCCCGCCCACCAGGCCCATATCGCCGCCCATGAATCGATCGTGCGCCTGGGGGGGCCCTTTGTGAACGAGGCGGGTGAGATGATTGGCTCGATGCTCATTCTGGAGACCGCCACGATCGCCGAGGCCCAGGCCTTCGCCGACGCCGACCCCTATCAGCACGAGGGCGTTTTCGAGAGCTCGACCGTTCGCGCCTTCACCATCGTCAAGGGCGTGATCACCTGATGCCGGAGCCGGGCCGGCCCGCGCCCGGAACCGTCCTCTGCCGGCTGGACGAGATGGCCGACCCGGGCGCCAAGGGCTTCGACTACCGGGAGGGCGATCAGCTGTGGTCGGGTTTCGTGGTGCGCAAGGCCGGTCAGTTGCGCGGCTATGTTGATCAATGTCCGCACGCCGGCTCGCCGCTCGGCGACATGATCGGCCGCTATCTGACCCGCGCCGGCGACTTGATCATCTGCTCGGCGCACGGGGCGCTGTTCCGCATCGACAGCGGCGCGTGCATCGCCGGTCCGTGCGCGGGCCAGGCGCTGACGCCCTGGCCGGTCGAGGTGAGGGACGGGGTGGTGGTGACGGGCTAGGCCGCGACGGCGACCCGGGCCGGTTCGGCGGGGGCGAGGTCCTGGCGGCGCTCGATCAACTCCAAGACCTCCTCGGTCCCGAACTCGGGATCCTCGGAGTGCAGGGCCTGGAAGACGGCGCGGACGAAGGTGAAGTCCTCGGGCGTGGCGACCTTCCAGTCGGGGAAGCGCCCTGGCAGCCGGGCCTCTGGTTTGCGCACATTCTTGGCGAAGGCGGGGGCGGAGACGATCTCGACCTCCTCGCCGCCGAAGGTCGCGGCGGCGCCCGAGCGCAGGGCCAAGGCGGCGGTCTCGTCGATCATGCGCGGATCGATCAGCGGCCGGTCGGCCTTGATCAGGGCGATGTGGGTCGAGCCCCAGAGGGCGGGGTCGTCGATCTGGCCGTCGCGGCGGACGGCGACGCCGCGACCCAGCAGGAAGCCCGCGAGATTGTCGTCGCAGGCGCGATCGGTGAGCAGGACCTCGAGTTTGGAGACGGTCCGGGCGCGGCGGATGCGCTCGATCTGGCGCCAGATCATCGGCTCGCCGAGGATTGGCGAGAGCAGGGCCGCCGCGAGACGAGGGCAGACGGCGCGGGCGTCCAGGACGGCGAGGATCATCGGAACTCCCAGATCAGTCTGGAGAGCCTACACCTCACCCGTTAACGAAGACCCAAACCCCATATTCATCAAGCGTTCAGCTTGTCGGCCAGGATCAGCATCGCCTCGGCGTCGGCCAGATGCATGCGCTCGACCATCTTGCCGCCGAGCCGGATCGCGCCCTTGCCCTGGTTCTCCGGGGCCTCGAAGGCGGCGACGATCGCGCGCGCCTCCTCCAGCTCCGCGGGGGAGGGGGCGAAGACGCTGTTGGCCAGGGCGATCTGGTCGGGGTGGATGACCGACTTGCCGTCGAAACCATGATCGCGGCCCTGGGTCGCCTCGGCTTCGAAGCCGGCGACATCCTTGAAGGCGTTGAAGACCGAGTCGATCGCGACGAGCCCGTGGCTGCGCGCGGCGGCGACGGTGGCGAACAGGGCGGGGGCGAGAACCGCCCGGCCCAGAGAGACCCGCGCCTTCAGGCCCGTGGCCAGATCGTTGGTCCCCAGCACCAGGGCGGCGAGGCGCGAGGAGCGGGCGGCGCCGGCGAGGTCGTCGAGCCGCAGGATGGCGCGCGGGGTCTCGACCATGGTCCAGAGGGCGACGTTCTCGGGGGCGTGGCTCAGGCGGGCGTCGTAGCGGGCCACGTCGCCGCCGTCGTCGACCTTGGGAACCAGGACGGCGTCCAGGCCTCTTGCGGCCGATACGGCGGCGAGGTCGTCGGCGCCCCAGGGGGTGTCCAGGCCATTGACCCGGACGACGACCTCACGCCCGCCGAAGCCCTCGGCGGCGGCGGCCAGGGCGGCCTCACGGGCGACGGCCTTGTCGGCCGGGCCCACCGCGTCCTCGAGATCCAGGCAGACCACGTCGCAGGCCAGGGTCCGCGCCTTCTCGATCAGCTTGGGGTTGGAGGCGGGCAGGAAGAGGACGCTGCGGCGGGGGCGGCGAGTGGGTGTCATGAAAGGCGATATTCCCGTTCGAGGTGGTATTTCGAGCCCGAGGGGCTGAGGACACTGGAATAGAGGCCGAAGCGTTCGACCCGGAAGGGCGGCGACTTAAGCAGATTATGCTCGGCGATCCAGGTCGCGACCTTCGGTTCCGGCGCGGGCCCCAGATAGGCCAGGGTGACGTGGGCCGTGTAACGGCGGCTTTCAGGCTTCAGGCCGACCTTGCGCGCGGCGGTCTCGCAGCGGCCGTGCAGCCGCTCCAGCGGCTCTGACGCTTCGAGCCCGGCCCATAGGGTGTCGATCCGCCAGCCCTCGCCAAAAGAGCCGACCCCGGCCAGGACGAGGTCGAAGGGTCTGGCGGCGATCCGCTCCAGCTCCAGGTCCAGCTCCTCGGCCCGCCGAGGCTCGACGTCGCCGAAGAAGCGCAGGGTGATGTGCAGCTGCTCCTCGTCGCGCCAGCGCGCGCCGGGAACCCCGGTCTGGCGCCAGGCGAGGCCCTGGGCGATCTCATGAGGAATCGCCACGGCGGCGAACAGGCGGATCATGGCGGCGAGTGTCGCAAATTGGAGGGGCGATGGGGAGGGTCTAGCCTAAGGCTGCGCTTCATGGCTCATTGGCGGCGCCGATCGCTGGCCCTGGAGACCTCCATGACCGCCGCCCACTGGTGCATCCTGATCGCGGCCCTGCTTCCCTATCCGTTCGCCGTCCTGTCGAAGGCGGGCGGCAACTACTCCAACCATAACCCCAGGAACGAAGCCGTCTGGGCCGAGGGCTTCCGCCAGCGGGCGCACGGGGCGCAGCAGAACGCCTTCGAGGCCTTCCCGCCGTTCGCCGCGGCGGTGCTGATCGCCTGGCAGCTCGGGGGCGGCCGCGAATGGCTGAACGGCCTCGCCATCGCCTGGGTGATCCTGAGGGCGCTGTACGGCGCGGCCTATCTGGGCGATCTGCCGACCCTGCGCTCGACCCTCTGGACCCTCGCCTTCGGGGTGATGATCGCGATCTTCCTGCTCGGGGCGTTTGTTTGAGCGACGGTGTCTAGCTGATCGCGTTCCGGATCCCCGCCGCCATGGCGAAGGGGGCGAGAGCGACGGCGCAGAGGCAATAGGCGAGCAGCAGCAGCAGGCCTCCGGTCCAGTCGAGACCGCTGTTCAAGGCGTCCACCGCGCCGGCGCCGAAGATCACCGGCGGGGTGAACAGCGGCAGGACGATCACCGCCACCAGCACACCGCCCCGGCGCGCGCCGATGGCCAGGGCCGCGCCGACGCCGCCGACGAAGGCGAAGCCGAGGCCCGCCGCGAGCGAGGTGAGCAGGATCAACGGAATCAATGTGGGCGAGGCGCCGAGCGCAACCGCGATCACCGGCGCCAGCAGGGCCAGCGGGGCGCCGGCGGCCAGCCATTGGGCGAGGCACTTGATCGCCGCGATCAGCTCCAGCGGCGCCGAGCCCAGGGCCAGGAGATCGAGCCCGCCGTCCTCGAAATCCCGTTCAAAGAGCCGCTCCAGCGACAGTAGCGAGGAGAGCGCCAGGGCGACGAAGGCGACGCCGGGGGCCACCGCGCCGAGCTTTTCCGGCGCCGGGCCGGAGGCGAGGGGCAGCAGGGTCGCCACCCCAGCGTAGAAGGCGCAGGCGTAGAGGGCGCCGCCGCCCTTGCCCCAGGCCAGGGCCAGCTCGCGTCTGAACAGGGCGGCCAAGGCGCTCATGCCCCGATCCTCGTCTCGCGGGCGGGAATGGGCAGGGGATCGTGCACGGCGGCGAGGATCATGCCGCCGCCTTTGATGTGGGCGGCCATCAGCTCGCCGAGTTTGGTGCGCATGCGGGCGTCGAGCGGGGCCAGGGGCTCGTCCAGCATCCACAGCGGCCGGGGGCTGGTGATCAGCCGCGCTAGAGCCAGGCGGCGCCGCTGGCCGGCCGACAGCTTGCGCACTTCCAGGTCGAGCAGGGGGCGCAGGTCGAGGACGTCGAGCGCCGGTTCCGGCGAACCGCCGGTCCAGGCCGACCAGAAGGAAAGCTCTTCCCCGGCGGTGCGGCCGCCCTTCAGTCCGTCGTAGTGGCCGATCAGGTGCAGGCCGTCCGAGCGCGCTTCGTCCGGGTCGAGCGGGCCGCCCTCGCCGATGAAGCTCACGGCGCCGGCGGCGGGGCGCAAGAGCCCGGCGACGGCGCGCAGCAGGCTGGTCTTGCCCGCGCCGTTGTCGCCGGTCAGGGCCACGGCCTCGCCGGCCTCAATGGTCAGCGACAAACCCTCGAACAGCCGGCGTCCGCCGCGCTCCAGGGCCAGGTTTTCGACATCGAGGCGACTAATCATGGGCCGGCGCCCCCCGCGACGCCTCGGGCGCATGGACGAGCGCTTCGCGCGGGGCTAAGACACCCCTCGCCGCGCGGGGTGATCGCGGCGCCTGGAAGGACGCTGTGTGTCCTTTTCGGCGCGCGCTCCCGTTCCCTGGGGTGGGGACCGATTGAAGGGCGGCGTGCATCCGGAGATTCTGATCCATGCCGTCCATCGACACCCTCAACACCCGCCGCGAGCTTGCGGTCGGTAAAGCCAAGTATGTCTATTACAGCCTCCCGGCCGCGGAGGAAGCGGGTCTTTCGGGCATTTCTCGCCTGCCGGTCTCGATGAAGGTCCTGCTGGAGAACCTGCTCCGCAACGAAGGGCCCAATGTCAGCCCCGAAGACCTGAAGGCCGTGGCCGCCTGGGTCGAGAACCGGGGTCAGGTCGAACACGAGATTTCCTTCAAGCCCGCCCGCGTGCTGATGCAGGACTTTACCGGCGTTCCGGCGGTGGTGGATCTGGCCGCCATGCGCGACGCCATGCAGGCGCTGGGCGCCGATCCGGCCAAGATCAACCCGCTGAACCCGGTCGATCTCGTGATCGACCACTCGGTGATGGTCGACGAGTTCGGCACCTCCAAGTCGGCCGAGCAGAACGTCAACAAGGAATATGAGCGCAACGGCGAGCGTTACCGCTTCCTGCGCTGGGGCTCCTCGGCCTTCCAGGACTTCCGCGTCGTGCCGCCAGGCACCGGCATCTGCCACCAGGTGAACCTGGAATATCTGGCCAAGACCGTCTGGACGGCCAAGGACGGTAAGGAAAACGTCGCCTATCCCGACACCGTCGTCGGCACCGACAGCCACACCACCATGATCAACGGCCTGGCCGTGCTGGGCTGGGGCGCCGGCGGGATTGAGGCCGAAGCCGCGCTGCTGGGCCAGCCGGTATCGATGCTGATTCCGGAAGTCATTGGCTTCAAACTGATCGGCAAACCCAAGGAAGGTACGACTGCCACCG
>CANJKM010000059.1 GCA_947474805.1 Caulobacterales bacterium
CAGGGCGGCGGCGCCGGCGGCGGCGATGATGATCGAACGCATAACTGTCTCTCCCAATGAACGGCCCTTCAAAGGGGCTGTGTCTGATGGCTTGCTATCTAACTGCTCACGGGCTGACTATCAAGTAGTCACCTTGCCAAAATCCTTATGGTATAAGGGATTTCAAGGTTTCGCGGGCTATCTTTAAGGCGTTTCTACTGCTCAAAATCTAGCCTGTCGTTTAATTGAGCGCGGCCATTGCTCAATAAGCATGCAGCCTCGCGCGGCCGCGTCTTCAGCGGCCCAAGGTGCTGAACCCATAACGTCGAAAGATGGCCGATGCTTGCGGGCCGGCCAGAAAGCCGAGATAGGCCGAGGCGGCGGGACCCGCGCCCCGCGCCGTGGCGGCCGCGGGATAGACGATCCTCGGATGGCTTGAGGCTGGGAACAGGCCGATGATTTTGACGTTTGGGTCAACCTTGGCGTCGGTGTCGTAGACGACGCCCAGCGCCGCCTCGCCGCGCGAAACAAATCGCATCGCCGCGCGAACATTCTCGCCCAAAACCACCTTGGAGCGTACCGAATCCCACACGCTGAGGTCTTTCAGGGCCGATTCTCCATAGCGTCCGGCCGGCGCATCGGGGCCCGCCATGGCCAGGCGGCCCGCTCCGAGCGCCGTGGCGAGCGGCATGCCGCGGACGAGTTTTAACGAAACCGTCGAATTTCGCGGCGCGATCAGGGCCAGTTTGTTGCTCAAGAGGTCGCGGCGTGAACCGGCGGAGATCAGCTTGCGCGCGACCAGATAGTCCATCCAGTCGCTGTCGGCCGAGATGAAGACCTCGGCGGGGGCGCCCTGTTCGATCTGCCGGGCCAGGACCGAGGAGGCCGCGTAGGAGACGACCGCCGAGCCGCCGCCAGTTTTGCTCCAGGCGGCGTCCACCTCGTCCAGGGCGTCTTTCAGCGAGGAGGCGGCATAGACGCTCACCGTCCGCGCGGGCGCCTGGGCCTCGGCGGCTCCCGCGAGCAACCAGCATAGGGCGAGGGTCAGGACGGATCGCACGGTCGGCCTCCAGCAATATAGCGGAGCGGATATAGCGGCGGCGCGCGTCCGAAGAAAGGCGCTCTACTTGCGCGGCTGGTCGATCACCTTGCCCTTGGTGTCGAGCGTCAGGGTGAAGCCGTCGGGCCCGACCTTGGAGCGGTTGTTCTCGGCGCAGGCGTATTCATAGGCCTTCTGGCCCGGCGGCAGCCGCCGGTACTGGCGGGTCACGTTCCAGGGACCTGTGAAGGCCTTGGGGTCGTCCAGCACGATCTTGGACTCGATCAGCCCCGGAGAAATCATCCGCATGCGCACGACGCCGTGGATCGCATCGGAGGTGATGGCCCCCGTGCGGTCGATCAGCTGATATCCCTCGCCCTTCACCCCCACCGTGTCGAACACCAATGTGTCGTCCTCCCAGTGACCGACGCTGTCGCCGCCATAGGTGGGGAAGAGCTCGTCCGGCGGCGGATGGCCGCGCCCGTCGGTATAGATGCGGAACACGTTCGGCCCGTTCTCGGTCAGGAACCAAGTCTCCTCCGGCCGGACGACGAACTCCATGGTCTCGGGCATGGCCAGGATGCGCGGATAGCCCGAGGGGATGCCGCAATAGGAGTTGAAGTCGGGCAGGGTGCCGCTGGCCACCTTGGCGATATTGGCCAGGTATTTGGCCTCCCATTCGGCGTTGTAGGGGGGATGCTGGCGCGCTCCGGCGGTTCCGGCCCGCGCGCCCTTGGGATCGGCGGTCGAGAGGTCGAAGGTGGTGCCGCCGACCGACTCCCACACTCCGCTCCAGTCGGGGAGCTGGTCGACGCCTGGCATGCTGTAGGCCTGCGCCGCCAGGGCCGTCTGGGCCGACATCAGGAGGCCGGCCAAGGTCAGGGATCGTGCGAACCAGCGTTTCATGCCGCCCTCGTCTTCTTATTCTTTGACGCGATGATATCACCCCATCGCGCCGCCAGGATGTCTGAGCGGTTGGAGACTATGATGCTCGAAACCGCCAAGGGCCGGAAAGGCGTCGTCACATCGCCCCACCGCCTCGCCACCCAGGCGGGGCTGGAGGTGCTGAAGGAGGGCGGAACGGCCGTCGAGGCCGCCGTCGCCACGGCGGCGGCGCTGGTGGTCCTCTATCCGCATATGAACAGCCTGGGCGGCGACGGATTCTGGCTGATATCCGAGCCGGGCAAGCCTCCGCACGGCGTCGAGTCCTGCGGCCGCGCCGGTTCGGCCGCAACGCTCGATCTTTATCGCGGCCAGGGCCTGTCCGCCGTGCCGCGGCGTGGCCCGCTGGCCGCCAACACCGTCGCCGGCGTCGTCTCCGGCTGGCAGACCGCCCTGACCGTGGTGCCCGACCGACGCCTCCCGCTGAAGCGTCTGCTGGCTCCGGCCATCGCCATGGCGGAGGAGGGGGTTCCGACCGCCGGCCACCTGTCCGCGGCTCTCACCGAGCATCGGGACAACTTTTCCCGTCAGCCGGGCTTCGCCGAAGCCTTCCTGAACGATCCCGACGTCCTGCATCAGCCTCGGCTCGCCGCCACGCTGCGGCGTCTCTCCGAGGCGGGCCTCGACGACTTCTACCGCGGCGACGTCGGCCGGGCTGTGGCCGCCGACCTCGAGGCCCTGGGCGCGCCGGTCTCCCTGGCCGACATCGAGGCGCACAAGGCGATCCGCGTCCGCCCGCTGGAGCTGCGCACCGGCGGCGACAGCCTCGTCAACCTGCCGCCTCCCACCCAGGGTTTCGCCTCATTGCTGATCCTGGGCCTGTTCGATCGGCTGGGGGTCAGGACCGCCGAGGGCTTCGAGCATATCCACGGTCTGATCGAGGCCACCAAGCTCGCCTTCATTATCCGCGACCGCCACATCGGCGACCCGGACCACAGCGATTTCGACCCCCAGGCGGCCCTAAATAACGACGCTCTGCTTGACCATATGGCCCGGGCCATCAACCCCGAGCGCGCCCTGCAATGGCCCCTCCGCGCGCCCGGCGGCGACACGGTCTGGTTCGGCGCGATGGACGAGGCCGGTCGCGCGGCCAGCGTCATTCAGAGCATTTTCGAGCCCTTCGGTTCGGGCGTGGTCCTGCCCCAGACCGGCGTTCTCTGGCAGAACAGGGGAACGAGCTTCCAGCTCAATGAGGCGGGCTGGAACGCGCTCCGGCCCGGACGCAGGCCCTTCCACACCCTCAACCCCGCCCTGGCCCAGCTTAGGGACGGGCGGCTGATGGCCTATGGGACCATGGGCGGCAACGGCCAGCCCCAGACTCAGGGCGCGGTCTTCACCCGCTACGCCCGCTTCGGTCAGGACCTGCAGGCGTCCATCTCGGCGCCCCGCTGGCGGCTCGACACCGACAGCCTGAAGATCGAGAGCCGCGTTCCCGAGTCCGTTCTCGCGGCCCTGGCCGCCGCCGGCCATCAGATCGAGCTTGCACCGCCCATGACCAGCATGATGGGGCACGCCGGGGCGCTGGTCCGCTTGCCGGACGGGGGTTTCGAGGGCGCGACCGACCCCCGCAGCGACGGGGCGGCGCTCGCCTACTGAGCCTCTGCGGGCGGATACACCCTCATGAACAATTTGAAGGCGCTCGCCTGGAATGGCGCCAATATGCAGGGCCGTGCATACCGAGATTGTAAACCGGATGGATTTCAAAACGCAGGGCCGCCGTCCCGTCTCCCGCTGCGACCAGCTGGGCGTCGCCCCCTTCAGCGTGGACCCTCAGGTCCTGACCCGGCCGTACCTGACCGACGCCCATAAGGCCGCGCTGGACGCGCTACGGACCTGGATGACCGAGGCCGGCATGAGCGTTCGGATCGACCCGGTCGGCAATATGATCGGCCGCTATGAGGGCGAGCGCCCCAATGCGCCGGCCCTGCTGATCGGCTCCCATATCGACAGCGTCCAGAACGGCGGCCGCTACGACGGCGCGCTCGGCGTCATGCTGGGCGTGGAGACGGTCGACGCCTTCGCCCGCGCCGGCCGCCGCCTGCCCTTCGCCATCGAGGTCATCGCCTTCGGCGATGAGGAGGGCTCGCGCTTTCCCGCCTCCATGCTGTGCAGCGGGGCGCTGGCCGCCGGCGCCGACCCCGCCGCCCTGGAGGCGCGCGATGAAAACGGCGTGACGATCGCGCAGGCCCTGACCGCTTTCGGCCTCGATCCCGCCAAGGCCGGCGAGGCTCGGCGCGCACCGGGCGAAATCCTCGCCTATGTCGAGCCCCATATCGAACAAGGCCCCGTGCTGGAGGCCGAGGACCTGCCGGTCGGCGTCGTCACCGGCATCGCGGCCCAACTGCGGATCAAGGCCCGCTTCACCGGTCAGGCCGGCCACGCGGGCACCAGCCCCATGGGCCTGCGCCGCGACGCCGTCGCCGCCGCCGCCGCCGCCATCCTGGCGGTCGAGACGGTCGCCACCGAGGGTGGTCCGCACCTGGTGGGCACGGTCGGCCGGATCATCGCCTCGACCTCGGCCTTCAACGTCATCGCGGGGTCCTGCGAGATCGGCATCGATCTGCGCGCCGCCTCGCGCGACGTGCGCAACGCCGCCGCCGCCCGGATCCGCGAGCGGATCGAGGCCATCGCCGCCGAGCGCAACGTCGGCCTGGAATTCACCGTGGTCCAGGACCTTCCCGGCTCGCCCTCCAACGAGACCCTGACCGAGCTGATGGCCGAGGCCGTGGGCGATGTCGGGGTGCGCCCCTACCGGCTGATGAGCGGCGCGGGCCACGACGCCATGATGCTGTCGAGCCTCTGCCCGACCACCATGCTCTTCATCCGCTGCGAGCGGGGGATCAGCCACAACCCGGCCGAGACGGTCCGCGACGACGACGTCGGAGTCGCGGCCCTGACCATGGTCGCCTTCGTCGAGCGCCTGGCCTCGGCCCAGGCTCAGCTGATGGCCGCCCAGTGACGACCTACCCGCGTGACATGGTCGGCTACGGGGCCTCGCCCCCGCACGCCCAATGGCCGGGCGGGGCCAGGATCGCGGTCCAGTTCGTGCTGAACTACGAGGAGGGGGCCGAGAACTCGATCCTGCACGGCGACGCGGGCTCGGAGACCTTCCTGTCGGACATGGTCGGCGCCCCCTCGCACAAGGGCCAGCGCGCCCAGGCGATGGAGAGCCTCTACGAATACGGCTCGCGCGCGGGCTTCTGGCGGCTGAAGCGGCTGTTCGACGAGCACCAGACGCCGCTCACCGTCTATGGCGTGGCCATGGCCCTGGAGCGCAACCCGGACGCCGTCGCGGGGATGCTGCAATCGGGCTGGGAGATCGCCAGCCACGGGCACAAATGGATCGACCACCAGCAGATGCCCGAGGTGCAGGAGCGCGAGGAGATCCGCAAGGCGATCGAGATCCACACCCGCGTCACCGGCGCCCGCCCGCTCGGCTGGTACCAGGGCCGGACCAGCCCCAACACCGCGCGGCTGGTGGCCGAGGAGGGGGGCTTTGTCTATGACGCCGACAGCTACGCCGACGACCTGCCCTATTACGACGACCGCTTCGGCCGGCCCCAACTGATCGTCCCCTACACGCTCGAAGCCAACGACATGAAGTTCGTCGCCCTGAACGGTTTCACCACAGGAGAGCAGTTCTTCTCCTACCTGAAGGATTCCTTCGACGCCCTTTATCTGGAAGGGGAAACCGCGCCAAAGATGATGTCGATCGGCATGCACTGCCGCATCCTCGGCCGCCCGGGCCGGATCATGGGCCTGCGCCGCTTCCTCGATTACATCCAGGGCCACGACAAGGTCTGGATCGCCCGCCGGATCGACATCGCCGAGCACTGGCTGAAGACCCATCCCTATGCTCCCTGACCTCGCCGGCCGGCCGGTGGCGCAGGAGAGCCGCGCCGTCTTCCTGGGCGCCTACGGCCACCTGTTCGAACACTCGCCCTGGGTGGCCGAGCGGGCCTGGGCCCTGCGGCCCTACGCCGACGCCCTGGCACTGCACGGCGCCTTCATGCGCGTCCTGTATTCGGCCCCGGTCGAGGAGCAGCTGGCGGTGATCCGCGCCCACCCCGAGCTCGCCGACAAGGTCACCCAGGCCGAGGGGCTGACCGAGGACTCCGCCAAGGAGCAGGCCTCGGCCGGGCTCGACCAGCTGACCGCCGAGGAATACGCCCGCTTCCACGCGCTGAACCGCGTCTATCGCGAGCGGTTCGGCTTTCCCTTCATCATCTGCGTGCGCCTGCACGACAAGGCGGGCATCCTGGCCGCCATGCAGACGCGGCTCGCCAATGACAAGGACGCCGAGTTCGACGAGGCCCTGACCCAGGTCGGCAAGATCGTGCGGCTGCGGCTGGGCGACATCACCTTATGAGCTACGACATCGCCACCTGGCTCGGCCTCGGCCTGCGCTGGCTGCACCTGACCGCGGGCGTCGCCTGGATCGGGGCCAGCTTCTATTTCGTCTGGCTCGACAACAACCTGACCGAGCCCGATCCCCCGCGCGAGGGGGTGAAGGGCGAGCTCTGGGCCGTCCACGGCGGCGGCTTCTACCACAGCCAGAAATACCTCAACGCCCCGCCCCAGATGCCGGGCCACCTGCACTGGTTCAAGTGGGAGGCCTACACCACCTGGCTCAGCGGCTTCCTCCTCCTCGGCGTCCTCTACTACTGGGGTGCGCCGGTCTATCTGATCGACAAATCGAAGGTCGACTTCACCCACGCGGGGGCGGTCCTGACCGGGCTCGGCTTCATCCTTGGCGGCCTTCTGACCTATGAAGGCCTCTGCCGCTCGCCGCTGGGCCAGCGCCCCAAACTCTTCGGCCTCGTCTGGTTTATCGCCCTCACCGCCGCCGGCTACGCCCTGACCCGGATCTTCAGCGACCGGGGCGCCTTCATCCACGTCGGCGCCATCATCGGCACCGTCATGGTCGGCAACGTCTTCCTGATCATCATCCCCAACCAGACGAAGATCGTGAAGGCCATGCTGGCCGGCCGGCCGGTCGACCCGCGGCTCGGCCCCATGGGCAAGCAGCGGTCGGTCCACAACAACTACATGACCCTGCCGGTGCTGTTCATCATGATCAGCAACCACTACCCCATCGTCACCGCCCACCCGTTGTCGTGGCTGCTGCTGGCCATGCTCAGCGCCGCGGGCGTCTCGGTGCGCCAGTTCTTCACCCGCCGCCACTACGGCGAGACCCGGCACGAATACCTGTTCCTGGCCTTCGTTCTCTTCTACCTGACCGCCGTGGTCGCGACCGAGGTGCAGCCCAAGGCGGCGACGGCCAACGCCAATGTCGGCTTCGCCGCCGTCCAGGCCATCGTTGGCAAACACTGCCTGGCCTGCCACAGCACAAAGCCGACCCATAAGGGCTTCGTCGCCCCGCCCAACGGGGTCGCCTACGACACGCCCGAAAAGATCGCCCAGTACGCGCCCAGGATCTATGAACGGGCGGTCGCCACCCACTCCATGCCCTTGGGCGACGAGACCGGAATGACCGACCAGGAACGCGCCGACCTGGGCGGCTGGATCAAGGCGGGAGCCAAACTGCGATGAACGGCCATCTGACCACCCACGCGCTCGACACGGTGGCGGGCAGGGGCGCATCGGGCCTGCGGGTCGAGCTGCGCCGCGACGGCTACACCCTGGCCGACCTGACCCTGGACGAGCGCGGGCGCGGAACCCTCAGCGAGGCCCTGGAGACGGGCGGCTATGAGCTGGTCTTCCACCTCGCCGACTACCACCGCGGCCAGGGCGCCGCGCTCAGCGAGCCGCCCTTCCTCGGCGAAGTCGTCATCGCCTTCGGCGTCGCCGACCCCAACGCCCACTACCACGTGCCGATCGTCTTCTCGCCCAACGCCTATTCGACCTATCGCGGCGGGTAGGGGGCGGCTTGTCTCGTTCCGATGTCCCCGGCGAAGGCCGGGGCCCAGCTTCGGGAGCATTTGCAGGATAGGGCGGCGCAACGGCATCCCGGCCTTCGCCGGGAAACGCGGACAGGGTATGGGTTTCCCATGTTCGCGAAGATCAAATCCTTCCTGCCCGACGGCTACGTCCTCGCCATCCTCGGCACGGTGGTGCTGGCCAGCGTCCTGCCGGCGCGCGGCTGGGCGGTGCGGCCGTTCGACATCGCCACCGACGTCCTGATCACCCTTCTCTTCTTCCTGCACGGGGCCAAGCTGTCGCGGGAAGCCGTGATCCAGGGGCTCGGCCACTGGCGGCTGCACCTGCTGGTGCTGGGCTCGACCTTCATCCTCTTCCCCATCCTGGGCCTCCTGACCCGCGCCGCCGCCGCCCCCTTCCTCGAGCCCAGCCTGACGGCGGGGCTGATCTTCCTCTGCCTGCTGCCCTCCACGGTTCAGTCCTCGATCGCCTTCACCGCCGTCGGCCGGGGCAATGTCGCCGCCGCCGTCTGCGCCGCCTCGGCCTCCAACCTCCTGGGCATCTTCATCACCCCGCTGCTCGTGCACCTGCTGATGCCCGAGGCCGGCGCCGCCGATGCGACCGGAGGCGCGCTGAAACAGGTCGAGGCCATCTCGCTCCAGCTCCTCCTGCCCTTCATCCTCGGCCACCTGTCGCGCCCCCTGACCGCCGGCTGGCTCGGCCGGCGCAAGGCGCTGGTCGGCCTGGTCGACCGGGGCTCGATCCTGTTTGTGGTCTTCACCGCCTTCAGCGCGGCGGTGGTCGGCGGCCTGTGGACCCGGCTCTCGGCCGCCGACCTGTTTGGCGTCCTCCTGGCCAGCCTGCTGATCCTGATCGTCGCCCTCGCCGCCACCACGGCGGCGGCCCGCGCGCTCGGCTTCAAGCGCGAGGACGAGGTCGCCATCGTCTTCTGCGGCTCCAAGAAGAGCCTGGCCTCGGGCGTGCCGATGGCGGGGGTGCTGTTCCCGGCGGCGGCGGTCGGCCCGATGATCGTGCCGCTGATGCTGTTCCACCAGATCCAGCTGATGGCCTGCGCCGTGCTGGCCCGCCGCTACGCCGCCAAGGCCGACGCCGAGGAAGAAGCGACCACCGGCGTCGACCTCTAGCCCCGCTCCCCGTCGAGGGGAGGGAAGAATGTCGCCCCACCGCCCCTCCTTCCCCTCGACGGGGAAGGGGGACCGCGCCGCCGCCCCACCCGGCCCTCCGGGCCACCCTCCCCATCGAGGGGAGGGGAGGTTAGCCTCCCGCCACGCACCCAGCCCCAGCCGAGCCCTGATGACCCCGACCCCGACCCTCCTGTCCCTCGCCGCCGCCGCGGCCGTCCTCGCGCTCGCCGCCCCCGCCCGGGCCGACGCGCCCTACGACGCCTGCATGGACAAGGCCGTGACCAACCCCGACTACGCCCAGTGCGGCGCCGCACTGGTCGCCCGCGAGGACCAGCGCCTCAACGCGGTCTGGGCCCGCGTCTTCCCAAAGCTGGAGCCCGCCCAGAAGGCCCAGCTCCGCGCCGAACAACGCCTGTGGATCGCCTGGAAGGACAAGTCCTGCGGCTTCTGGCTGGAGGGCAACGGCCGCGAGGGCCAGGTCATCCACTACCCGGCGTGCCGCGCACAGGTCATCGCCGACCGCCGCGCCTTTCTTGCGGACGTCGCCGAGACGCTCGGCGTTCGCTAGGCAGGCGAACCGACCCGCGATCCCACCCAAAAACGCGGCCCTTCCGCACGCTCGCGGCGCGGCATCCCCATTTGGCCTGGCTGGGTTGTTCGCCCGGATGCGATCTGATTAACAAGCGCACGCCCATGAGGGCTTGCCACACGCTGCCATGGACTCAGGGCTATGAAATACGCGCGCTTTGCTCTGCCCCTGGCCCTTCTCGCAACAGGACCCTCGCTCGCCATGGCCCAACAGCCCAAAGCCCCCGTATCGAATCCGCTGTCCTCTCCGCAGGGCCAGACCAGCTATGCGCTGGGCATCAATATCGGCTCGAGCCTGCGCGCCGACGGCATCACCGTCGAGGGCGACGCCTTCCTCAAAGGCGTTCAGGACGCGCTCGCCAACGCCACGCCGGCCCTGAGCGAGCAGGAGATGAGCGCGCTCCTCAGCCAGTTGCAGGCCGACATGCGGACGCGTCGTATTGAGAAACAGGCCCAGGCCGCCGCCGCCAACCGGTCGCAGGGCGAAGCCTTCCTGAAGGCCAATGGCGCCAAGCCGGGCGTGAAGACCCTGGCGAGCGGGCTGCAATATCAGGTGCTGACCGCTGGGACGGGGCCCGTCCCGACGGCGTCGGATACGGTCACCTGCAATTACAGGGGGACCTTGATCGACGGCACGGAATTCGACAGTTCCGCCGCGCATGGCGGCCCGTCCAACTTCCCCGTTGAAGGCGTCATCGCGGGCTGGACCGAGGCCCTGCAGCTCATGCCTGTGGGCTCCAAGTGGCGTCTCTTCGTTCCCGCGGCCCTGGGCTACGGAGAGCGGGGCGCCGGCCAAGACATCGGGCCCAACGCCGTCTTGGTCTTCGATATCGAACTGCTGTCGATTGCGAAGGGCTGACGGAAGCTCGGTTTGCGCCACTAGCGGAAGCTGGATGCGAGCCGAGAAGAGGACCTTCAAGGGCACCTTGATGCGCCCCGGTCCAGGCGAAGCTCCGAGCTGTTCTTTTGCCCTTCTGCAAGCGAACTCGATCAAAAAAGTCCAATTCCGTTCGCACCTAAGAACCTGCTTGGCTGATTGCCGAAGCGGTCAGGGGCAGAAATATACATCAGGACCCGCTTTGCCCTGGTCAGGCCTACATACAGCAGCCGTTTGTCTTCCAGAATCGCTTCGTCTGTTCTGCTATAGTAGTGGGGATACTTCCCCTCCGTCACTTCGATCAGCGCAACGCCCTTGTATTCACGACCCTTCGCCGTATGCACGGTCGACAATTTCAGCGCCTTCTGCGGACTGGCGAACAATCCGAGATCCTCGACGCTCAAATTGGCGAGGTCGACCTTCTGCCGGACGACGTCGGCCTTCATCTCCTGCGCCGATGCGTAGAACAGGCCAGCCTGAACCCGGTCGACAAATTCGAGGTCACGCAGGGTTTCGCCAGTGGCCGCGCTCATTTCGTCGAGAAAGCGGACCGCGGAACCGTTGGCCGCTGCGGCGGCGGCACGTTTAAGGAGCCTGACAATGGCGAGACGGCCATCACCCGAGAAGAGGCTCATCCGCGATTCATTGGTGCAGTCACGGACCGCGAAGAAGAGCGCGCGCTCAAGCTGCCGGATGGTGTCTGGGGTCGGGTCCACGACCGCGCCGCACAGCTGCTCGGCGAGACCGGCGAACAGGCGGGACTTGCGGTAGGGTCGTGCGCCTGGACCGACAACTGGAATGCCAGCGTCTCTAAGTTGCCTTGAGAGGGAGATCAGCGGACCCCATTCGCGGCAGAGGATGGTGGCGTCGCCAAAAGAGATGTTGTCGGCGGCTAAAGCCGGCAGAAATCGCTCCATGATGGCGCCAAACGTCGAGCGGTCGCGGACTAGCACTGGCTGAAGCGCCTGGATCAGGGTGTTCTGAAGCTGGGGATGCAAATGTGCTTCCGGCTCCTCGATGAGAATCAGTTCCCCGGCTGATCGGCCTTTCGCCGACCGTTGGCGAAAGTGCTCAACGAGTATGGCGATGTATAGAATGTTGTTGAGCCCGAGTCCGTTTCGGCGGGGCTCGAAGTGTTTGACCATGTCGCTCGTCAGCAGAACGATGAGGTTCCGCACGATGGACTGAAACGTCGGCGACGAAAGTCCCAGGTCAACGTCAAGGCTGAAGGCGGGGCCGGTTACGTCCTTGAAGGATTTGTCGATTGCCTCCGCGACTGTCTTAATCGTAGGGGACGCCTCGATGTCGGCGTTTGCACTGGCAACAATCGCAACGAGAGCGTCCTGCTCCGCCTTGTCGATGCCGATTGCGTCGATCAGTCGAGCGAGCGACGAGCGCCGGTTTTGCTGCAGGTCGGTTTCGACGTCCCGTAGCGCGGGCAGGAACGCCACGAGATAGCTCTGCAAATTCTGGATGCTGAAGCTGGTGGCTCCCAGTGCACCGATGTCGTCATCCCATTCGATGTCGGTCAAGTCGATGTTCGGGTTGCCTGATCCGGCGAGCTCCCAGCCGAAGTCTTCAATTGACAGTTCCCCATCGAAGTCGTCGTCGGCCAACGCCTCTCGGACCGCTTTCTTGGGTCGGAATCGGTAGAACAGGCGCGCTTTGTCAGGGCCGATTTGGGTGCCAAGAAGCATCGCTTCTTCGTTCTCATTTCCCTCGAAACTAGAGAATTCGATGCCGACCAATACCTGAAATGGCTTAGTCTGGTCGACTTGGCAAAAGACGTCCTCCTTTTGCAACATGCGATGGGAAGACGGGAGCCCAACATCCAGGCAAAGGCGAAGCGCCTGAATAAAGTTGGATTTTCCGACGTTGTTTTCGCCGATAACAACGGTTGCGCCCGTTGAAATCGAAACGTCTACCTCCGCTAAAGACCGGAAATTCTTTATCACCACGCGACTGACGTGCATTTGGCATGGCCCCCGTTGCCTTGTCGGCGCTCTAACGTGAAGGTTGTGCGTTTAAAGTCCACACGAAGGGCGCGCAACAAAGTTGCCCGCGTGTGATGGCCGGGTGCGCCGCCTCGATTCGCAATGCTCACTGCTGGAAAGCAGACTTGCCCAACGGCCGCTAAGAGCCCTTAGCTGCAGTGCCCCAACGCGCCCGCCACATACGTCCGCGCCACCACCCGGTCGTCCCCCAGCACGATCAGCGCGAACAGCTTCTCCGCCAGGGTCTTGGCCGCCGCCGTTCGGCGCGCCAGGAGCGGGGTGGCCGCAGGGTCCAGCACCAGGAAGTCGGCTTCGCGGCCCGGCTCCAGCGACCCCACCTTGTCGTCGATCTTCAGCGCCTTCGCCCCGCCCAGCGTCGCCAGATAGAAGGCGTGGAAGGGGTCGAGCGCCGCGCCCCTGAGCTGGCCGACCTTGTAGGCGTCGGCGGCGGTGGCCAGGAGCGAGAAGCTGGTGCCCGCGCCCACGTCGGTGCCCAGGCCCACGGTGACGCCGTGGTCGTGGGCGCGATCGAGGTCAAACAGGCCCGAGCCCAAGAAGAGGTTGGAGCTGGGGCAGAAGGCGATGGCGGCGCCGGCCTCGGCCAGGCGGTGAACGCAGCGGTCCTCCAGATGCACGGCGTGGGCGAAGACCGAGCGGTCGCCCACCAGGCCGTGGCGGTCATAGGCGTCAAGATAGTCGCGCGCCTCGGGGAAGAGGGCGGCCACCACTTCGATCTCGCCGAGGTTCTCCGACAGGTGGGTGTGGAGGAGGACGCCGGGGTGGGCGGCCAGGAGCTCGCCCGCCATCTGCAACTGGGCGTCGGTGCAGGAGAGGGCGAAGCGCGGGGTGATGGCGTAACCCAGCCGGCCCTTGCCGTGCCAGGCCTTGATCAGCGCCTCGGTCTCGGCGCGGCCCAGATCAGGCCCGTCGAGCAGACCGTCCGGCGCAAACCGGTCCATCAGCACCTTGCCGCCGATGATCCGCATGTTGCGGGA
>CANJKM010000060.1 GCA_947474805.1 Caulobacterales bacterium
ACCGGGCAGGCCGGGGAAACCCCCGCCCATCCCCGGAAGGTCGGGAAGCTTGCCGCCGCCGAGTTTCCTCAGGGCGTCGAGGTCGGGCATTCCGGCGCCGGAAGGCGGGAAGCCGGGGGGCATGGAGGGCATGCCGCCGGGGGGCATGCCGCCCATGCCGGGCATCCCCATCATCTTGGCCATCTGGGCCATGCCCCGGCCGCCGTTCTTGCTCATCGCCTTCATGGCGTCGGCCATCTGGCGGTGCTGCTTCAGCAGGCGGTTGACCTCGGCCACATCGACCCCGGCGCCGGCGGCGATGCGGCGCTTGCGCGAGGCCTGGAGGATGTCGGGCTTCTTGCGCTCAAGCGGCGTCATCGAGGTGATGATGGCTTCCTGGCGCTTGAAGGTCTTGTCGGTGATCCCGCTCTGCGCGATCTGCTGCTTGGCTTTCTGGACGCCGGGCAGCATGCCCATAATGCCCTGAAGGCCTCCGAGCTTCTGCATCTGGCGCAGCTGCTGGGCGAGATCCTCGAGGTCGAAGACGCCCTTGGCCATCTTGGCGGCCATCTTCTCGGCGTCGGCCTGGTCGATCTCCTGGACGGCTTTTTCCACCAGGGCGACGACATCGCCCTGGCCCAGGATGCGGCCGGCGACGCGGCGGGCGTCGAACACCTCAAGCGCGTCGATCTTCTCGCCGGCGCCCATGAACTTGATCGGCAGGCCGGTGACGGCGCGCATCGACAGGGCGGCGCCGCCGCGGCCGTCGCCGTCGACCCGGGTCAGGATCAACCCCGTGAGCGGCAGGCGCTCGTGAAAGGCCTTGGCGGTGCGGACCGCGTCCTGGCCGGTCAGGGCGTCGGCGACCAGCAGGGTCTCGGTTGGATTGGCGATGCGGGCGATTTCGGCCGCCTCGCCCATCATGTCTTCGTCCAACGTGGTGCGGCCGGCGGTGTCGAGGATCAGGACGTCGAAGCCGCCGAGCTTGGCGGCTTGGAGGGCGCGCTTGGCGATGTCGGGGGCGGACTGGCCAGCGACGATCGGCAAGACCTCGACCTGGGCCTGCTTGCCGAGCATGGCCAGCTGCTCCATCGCCGCCGGGCGGCGGGTGTCGAGCGAGGCCATCAGGACCTTCTTGCGGTCCGTCTTGGTGATGCGGGCCGCGAGCTTGGCCGAGGTGGTGGTCTTGCCCGAGCCCTGCAGGCCGGCCATCAGGATCACCGCCGGGGGCGAGACCCCGAGGTTGAGATCGACGAAGCCCTCGCCGCCCAGCATGTCGACCAGGCCGTCGTGGACGATCTTGACCACCTGCTCGGACGGGCGGACCGAGCGGATGACGGCCTCGCCGGTGGCGAGCTCGCGGGCTTTGGCGATGAAGTCGCGGACGACGGGCAGGGCGACGTCGGCGTCCAGCAAGGCCAGACGAACTTCACGAAGCGCTTCGTCGACGTCCTTTTCGGACAGCACGCCGCGACCGCTAAGCCGGTCGAAGGCTCCTGTCAGACGGTCGCCGAGGCTCTCGAACATAGGTGCGTCGCATCCCAAACGATGCGCACAAAGCAGATCGACCCCCGTGGACGTTCACGTCGACGGGGGGCCTTCCCGCCCTCATCCGTTCTGAGATGAACGGGACCGTGGCGGGAGAGGGCGCTCTGCAAGATGCGCCGGAAGGGCGGGGAGATACGCTCCGGGCTGTGGATAGTCAATCTGAACGCGCGGCGGGGCGTCGGGCTAACCTCATCTTCACCAAAGCGCCGGCTCCTCCATTCTTGAGGCAGGCGATGGCGAGGGCGGAGCCGGTGAACACGACGCGCGCGCTGGCGATGATAGGTTCGGTCCTGCTGTTGCAGGCATGGCTGCTCTACACCGGCTTCCACTATGGCGCCTTGTCGGGTCTGATCCCCGGCGACGACAGCGTCACCCTGCAGAGAGGGCTGCATAACCTGCGCTTTCTATCCAGAGATCAGTCGCTTTGGCGGCTGGTCGGCTTCCTGGGAACGATCCACAGCCCGATCTCGGACATTCAGACCCTGGTCGGTCTGGCCCTGACCGGGGGCGCCTTCTGGGGCCCCTACGCCTTGAACGGGGCGGCCGTCCTGTTCGCCGCCTACGCCGTGCTGTTCCGCGCCGGGCGGCCAGCCGCCTGCCTGTTCGCGGCGCTTCTTTTGTTCATCCTGGTCCAGCCGGTGACGCTCGACGCCCTCCTCTATCTTAAGGCGGACTGGAAGGGCGGACTGCTGATCGCGGCGGCCGTCTATCTGCTTTACGCCGCGGTCGAGCAGGACCGGCGCGACCTAAAGCTTTGGGGCGCCGGGCTTCTGGGCCTCGGGATCGCGGCCAAACTGACCGCCTTCTACATGCCGGTTCTCGCGATCGGCCTACTGATGGGGTTCGAGGGCCTCGCATTGGTCGCCCGGCCGCCGGCGCCGGGCACGTGGGGCTCTCGCCTCCAGGCGGCGCGACAGGACCTCGGTCCCGCCGCCGCCCTGGTCACGGGCCCCTATGTCTTCTTCTTCGCCTTCAGCGCGCTCGGCTACCACCATCTGCTGGCCTATATCCGCTACGCCATCAGCGAGACCTGGACCGACGGTCTGACGCCCGTCCAGCGGGCGCTGTTCTACAGCCCGTTCGCGCCCGGCGGCGGCGCCTGGAGCTATCTGCACGGTTTCGCCTTGCTGTTCGTCCCGGCCGCTCTGATCGTCTCGCTCAGGGCCGGACGCCGGCTCTATGCGGCCGCCCTGTTGCTGCTGGCCCTGTTCGCCCTGCTCCTGTTCGCTCCGCTTGTCCTAGCCCGGACCTCCAACTGGGACTTCGCGGCGAGCCTGCTGGGGGTGTTCGCCGGCCTGACGCTCATCTCGATCCGCGTTTTCGCGGACGCGCTGCCGCGTTATGGGGCCCGCGCCGCCCTGGCCGTTGTCGTTCCGCTCGCCCTGTTCGCGCCGCTGGAGGGTCCCTTCCTGATGCCGGATGTCGGCCGCGCCACGCCCGCTGAGCTGCAGCGGCTGGAGGCGGTCTATCGGGGCGTCGCCGACGATCTTGTCGTCCGGGCGGGCGGCGGCACCCTCAAGCTGAGACAGTTCTACGAGGACAGTTTCGCGCCGTCTCCCGATCTGTCCCTGCTCTATTTCCAGCGCACGGGCGAACTGATGGACATCGAGCGGATCGACAGCATCGGCGACCCGGCCGCGCTTGAACCTGACCTTTCCACGAGCGATTTCCTGTTGACGGTGGTCCCGGGGGCGGGGCTCCGGCGGATGCACGGCTTTCCCGCGCGCTTCCCCACCTCGGCCGACCCGGCCCGCGCGGACGCTCTGGCGGCCGCGCGGGCGGATTTTCAACTCGTACGCCGGTTCGCGCGGCCCGAAGGCGAGTTGCGGCTCTACCGACGCCGGTCCTGACGGCCGGCTAGAAATTGGCGGTCAGGTTCAGCGACAGATAGGCGGTGTCCTTGGGTGTTGGCGTGTTCGGCGCGGTCTCGAGGAAGCGGCCCTTGTGCAGCCAGACGGCGTCGGCCTCGAAGCGTAGCTGGTCGGGAAGCAGCCAATAGCGCACCCGGCCCTCGAACTGCTCGCCGGCGAACCTGCCCGAGCGACCGCGCCCGTCGCGCACATTGCTGGCCGAGAAGGCGTCGGTGGCGCTGTCCAACCACAGCGCGCGGGCGGTGACGAAGCCGTCGAGCCTGGCGTTGGGCGTCGCTTCCAGGCGCAGGCCGGGAGTCGACAGATTGGTGCGCGCGACGGTGTTGAAGAGGCCGGAGGGGGAGAAATCGGCCCGACGCATGCCGAACAGGGTGTCAAAATGGTTGTAACGGCCCGCGCCCCGGTCGCCGGAGGCGAGGTCGTACTCGACCGACAGGTGCGGCTTCCATCGGCCGGTGAACTGATAACCGGCGTCGAGGTGCAGGAAGTAGGCCGAGACGTCGAGCGGAGCCGCATTGACGGCGGTTCCGGCGCGGATGTTGCCGAACTGGTATGCGGCCTCGGCTTCGTAGTCGAAGCGATGCGGGGCGGGGTTGCGGATCAGGCGCGCGTCGAGGGTGCGAAGGTCCCGGTTTCGTGTCGGATGTCCCGGCGAGTCCCGCTCCTGCAGGCCGACGACGCTGGCCTCCGCCAGGCCGAGCCCCGCGACCGGCGTCGCGGCGATGGCGCCCCACAGCCTCAGGCCGCCGCTCTCGCGGTCGAAGCGGACTCGGTTATCGAGCAGGTTTAGCTGGCCGTCCGGCAGACGGACCTGGGGCAGGGTGTAGAAGAGGGTGGCGGTGGTTCCGCCTCTGGCGGCCAGATCGAGCTTCACCCCCGTGTAGCCGTTGGTGGTGTTGCGGTAGTCGTCGGCCGCGACCAGGCGGCGAGAGCCCAGGTTCATCACGAAGCGGCCGGCCTGGACCGCGCCCTTGGTTCCCGGTCCCAACGGCGCCGTCAGCTCTGCTACGACATAGGCTTGGACGAATTCCAGCGCATTGACCTCGCCGGTCGAGACCGCCCCGCCGCGCTTGCCGCCATAGACGCGGCTATCCCACAGCTCGGCGCCCAAACGGACGGGTCCTGAGGCGTATTCGGCGAGCAGGTTGGTGCGGAGATTGAGCAGCGCCTCCGAGCTCGGCAGGCCGGCGCGGGCCTGGCCGTCGATCGTCTCATAGCGCGCGCGTATGCCGCCGGAGAGCTTCAGGGCCTTAGGGGCGCCGACGGCGTCGTGGAGCCGCCACGGTTTCTCGACGGCGAGGGCAGGGAAGGCGGAGGCGAGGGCAAGCAGTAGGAAGGGCAGCGCTCGGGTCGGCGTCATCGGACGAGATCCAGGTCGATGGGGGAGAGGCTAGCGGGGGCCAACGACGTAGAAAGCGAGGCCCGCGACCAGGACCGCGCCAATGGTGCGGATCACCCCGACTCGGAAGCGGAATAAAAGGACCGCGGCGAGCAGGCTGAGAACCACGGCGCGCCAGTCCAGGCTCGCGGGGGCGGGCAGGCTCAGTGTCAAAGGGCCAAATCCTCGCGGCTCGAACCGAGCGAACAACACGTGTAGGGCGAACCAGAGCGTCAGGTTGCCGATCACCCCCACCACGGCGGCGGTGATGGCGGCGAGCGCGCCTTGCAGGCGGCGGGCGTGCTGCAGGCGCTCGATGAAGGGGGCGAAGCCGAAGATCCAGAGGAAACAGGGGGCGAATGTCACCCACAGGGTCATCAGCGCCGCAAGCGTCCCGGCGAGCAGGGGGGTGAAGGGCGCGGGGTTCCTGAAGCCGGCCAGGAAGCCGACGTATTCGGTGACCAGGATAAGCGGTCCGGGCGTGGTCTCGGCCAGACCCAGCCCATCAACCATCTCTGCCGGCTTGAGCCAGCCGTGCGCCGAGACGGCTTCTTGGGCCATGTAGGACAGAACCGCATAGGCTCCGCCAAAGGTGACCATGGCGAGCTTGGAGAAGAAGACCCCGACCTCGACCAGGACGTGATCGGGCCCCAGCCATAGGAAGGCCAGGGCCAACGGGGCGGCCCATAGCGCGAGCCAGCCGCTGATGGTGAGCAGGACGCCGCGGATCCTGACCGGCGCGGCGGGCGCGGCGGCGCCGCCGGGCTTGAGCGCCAGGAGATCGGGGCGCCGAGCCGCGACGACGAATCCGATCAGGCCCGCGCCCAGCACGACAAGCGGAAAGGGCGCGGAGAAGACCGCCAGGGCGATGAAGGCCGTGAGGGCGATCACCTGCTTGAGCCGCGTGCCGAGCGCGCGCTTGGCGATCCGCAGCAGGGCCTCGACCACGATGGCGAGCACGGCGGCCTTGACCCCCAGGAGGGCGGCCGCCACGGGCGAGAGGTCGGCGGCGTAGGCGTAGAGGATGCTCAGGCCCAGAACCACGACGGCGCCGGGGATGATGAAGAGCAGACCGGCGGCCAGCCCGCCGCGCAGGCCGTGCAGCTTCCAGCCGATGTAGGTGGCCAGCTGCTGCGCCTCGGGACCGGGGAGCAGGTGGCAGAAGTTGAGGGCGCGCAGATAGGCGTCCTCCTCGATCCACTGCTTCTCGTCGACCAGGGTCTTGTGCATCAGGGCGATCTGGCCTGCGGGGCCGCCGAAATTGATCAGGCCGATGCGGCCGAAGACGCGCAGGAGTTCGGCGAAAGAGGGGGCGGGGGTCTGCAAGGTCTAGGGCTCCGGGCAGTGCACCAGAATCGCTGCGCTCTGGCTGGCCCCGGCCCGGGGGGCGACGGAAATACGATCAGGTTCGGGTGCGAAGAGGGAGGTGCGGGTCAAGCTAGGCCGCCGCTTTGGCGAACAGGGCGTCGGCGGCGCGCCAGTTGATTACCTTCATATAGGCGTCGACATAGCCGCCGGCGGCCGCGCCGTAGTCTAGGGCGTAGGCGTGCTCGTACATGTCGAGCGCCAGGATCGGGGTGGAGCCCGCCAGGGCCATGGTGTGGTCGGCGGCCCACTGGTTCACGAGACGCCGGTCGCGATGGCTATAGGTTAGCAGCACCCAGCCGGATCCGCCGCCGAGCGCCTTGCCCATGGCGGAGAACTCGGCGCGCCAGCGGCCGTCTGAGCCGAAGTCGCGTTCGATCTGCTGGGCCAGGGCGGCGCCGGGCGCCGTGGCCGCGGCCGATAGGCTGGCGAAATAGAGCTCGTGTAGGATCATAGAGTTCCAGGCGACCAGTTCCTCGCGCTTCAGCCCGTTTAGGGCGAAGACCGGGGCGGTGGCCGGGTCGAGGGCTTTGAACTGGGTGTTGATGGCGCCGAGCCTGCGGACGGCGCCGGCGTAGTTGTTGTCGTGGTGACTGACCAGGAGCCTTTCGGACAGGCCGGGAATGGTCTTGGGGTCGAAAGGCAGGGGCGCGGCGGTGAAGGGGGGCGGCGCGCCGGCTGTCTGCGCCAAGGCGGGGGCCGCGGCGGCGCCGATCACGGCGGCGGTGAGCAGCTGGCGTCGGTCGATCGCGGCGGCGGACATGGAGCGGCTCCAAAGGTGAGCGCGAAGCCTAGACCTCGTACCGAATGATGCAACCGTTTCTTTTTTAAGAAACGAATGATACAAATTCGGCATGATCGAAACGCCGAACGGCTGGCTCCTGCTGGTCCATCAGCTGCCGCCCAAACCCGCCTATCTGCGGGTGAAGACCTGGCGGCGCCTGCAATCCCTTGGCGCGGTGGCGCTGAAAGGCTCGGTCTACGCCCTGCCGGCGACCGACCAGACCCTAGAGGATCTGTCCTGGCTGTCGAAGGAGATTATCTCGGACGGGGGTGAAGCCATGCTGTGCGAGGCGCGGCTGATCGAGGGGCTGAGCGACGCCCAGGCGCGCGCCCTGTTCACCGCCCCGCGCGCCGCCGATTACATGGCTTTGGCCGAGGAGGCGCGCGCCTTCGACAAGGCCCTGCCGCAGGAGGCGCTGACCCACTGGGACGGGGCCGAGGAGTTGAAGGCCCAACTCGGGCGGCTGCGCAAAAGGCTGGCGGCCATCGTCGCCATCGACTTCTTCGCCGCTGAGGGACGCGCGGCGGTGGAAGCGGCCCTGGCCAGGCTAGAGGCGCGGTTGGCTCCGCCCGCTCCGGCGAAGCGCGACGCGGAGCCGCTCGGCCAACGCAATCTAACCTGGGTGACGCGCACGGGGGTCAAGGTCGACCGCATCGCCTGCGCCTGGCTGATCCGCCGCTTCATTGATCCGGAGGCGCGGTTCAAGTTCGTACCGCCCAAAGGCTATATCCCGGCGCCGGGCGAACTTCGCTTCGACATGTATGAGGCCGAGTTCACCCACGAGGGCGACAGCTGCAGTTTCGAGGTCTTGCTGGAGCGGATTGGAGCGACCGATCCCGCGCTCCAGGCGATCGCCGAAATCATCCACGACATCGATCTGAAGGACGGCAAATTCCGGCGCGAGGAGACGGCGGGGGTCGCCCACCTCTTTGAGGGGGTTGCCGCGCCGGGGCTTATGGATGAAGAACGGATCGAGAAGGGCGGCGTCCTGCTCGACGCCCTCTACGCCTTCTTCAAAAAATGAACCCTAGGGCGGCCCCATGCTGAAGACCTCGATCCAGTTGCATAAGTGGATCGGCCTCGTGGTCGGGATCCAGATTCTCTTCTGGGTGCTGGGCGGGCTGATCATGACCGCGATCCCGATCGAGCGGGTTCACGGCGACCATCACATCGGTCTGGCGCCCAAGGCGGCGATCGCGCCGGATCAGGTGCTGCCCTACGCCGAGGTGGTCAAGCGGGCCGAGTTCGAGGTGGCCAAGGCCGAGCTTCGCGGCACGCCGCGCGGGCCGGTCTGGATCGTCGACTCGGTCAACGGCCAGCAGAAGTGGATGGACGCCAAGACCGGCGGCGATATCGAGGAGATCACCGAGGCCCAGGCCCGCGCCGCGGCGGTCGCCAGCTATACGGGCCAGGGCAAGCCGGTCTCGGTCAAGCTGTTCGACGCTCCGCCCGTCGAGGCCCAGACCGACAACCAGACCTGGCAGGTCAAGTTCGACGACGGCGAGGGCACCACCCTCTACATAAACGGCTTCGACGGCGACGTGGTCAGCCGGCGCTCGGATATCTGGCGCTTCTACGACTTCTTCTTCCGGCTCCACATCATGAACTTCGGCCCGGCCGAGACCTACAATCATCCGCTGATCATCGCCGCCTCGGCGGTCACCCTGGCGGTGGTGCTGACCGGCTTCATCCTGCTGTGGTTCAAGGTCGGCCGCGACATTCAGGGCTGGATCGCGCGGCGGAAGAAGGCTTAGTGAGGGGAAGCGCTATCGCGGCGCGTAGGACAGTCATGAACAAGAAGACCCTCGGCGGAGGGCTCGCCCTCGCCCTCCTCGTCGTCCTCGCGCCGGCCCTGGCCCTGGCGCACGGCATCGGCGGCAAGGACGCGGCCTTCGTGGCGGCGACCAAAGGCGCCGATATCCTGCCCTTCGTCTATCTGGGGGCCAAGCACATGGTCACCGGCTACGACCATCTGCTGTTCATTCTGGGCGTCGTCTTCTTCCTCTACCGGATGAAGCATGTGGCCCTCTATGTGACCCTGTTCTCGCTCGGCCACTCGATCACCCTGCTCAGCGGCGTGCTCGGCTCCATCCACGTTAATCCCTATCTCGTGGATGCGGTGATCGGCTTGTCGGTCGCCTACAAGGCTTTCGACAATCTGTCGGGCTTCAAGACCCTGTTCGGCTTCACGCCGGACAACCGGGTGGCGGTGATGGGCTTTGGCCTGGTGCATGGCTTTGGCCTGGCCACCAAGCTGCAGGCGCTGAAACTGTCCAAGGACGGTCTGATCCCCAACATGCTGGGCTTCAACGTCGGGGTGGAGATCGGCCAGCTCCTGGGCCTCACCGCCATCCTGCTGCTGATGACCGCCTGGCGCCGGACCCCCGGTTTCGCCAAACAGGCGGTCGCCGCCAATGTCCTCATCCTCGCCGCCGGCTTCCTGCTCATGGAATACCAGCTGGCGGGCTATTTCACCGGGAAGGCCTAGAATGCCCGAGTCTCAAGAGCCGACCGAAGGCCACGTCGGGACGCCGCCGCCCAAGGGCAGGCTGCTTCTTCTCACCGGCGGGGCGCTGGTCGCCGCCAGCCTGATCGCCGTCTGTTTCGTGCTGCCGGCGGAATACCACCTCGATCCCCTGGGCGTGGGCAAGCTGGTTGGGCTGAACCGGCTGGCGGGTCCCAAGGAGGTCGAGATCAAGCCGGCGGCCGCGGCGGCCGGCGGGGCGCCCGCGGTTCCCAACCATTCCTATCCCACGGCCTGGCGTTCGGACGTGATCGACATCCCGCTGAAGTCGGCCGAGGAGCCGGAGGGTTCCGAGCTCGAATACAAGGTGCGGATGAAACCCGGCGCCACCCTCATCTACAGCTGGACGGTCGATGCGCCGGCCGAAGAGTTCTATTCGGACTTCCACGGCCAGACGATCCCGGACAAGCCGGGCGGCGACATCAAGGTCGCGACCTACCGGCAGGCGGTGGGGATTAAGGACGCGGGCTCGCTGATCGCGCCGCTCGACGGCATCCACGGCTGGTATCTGCAGAACCAGTCGGTCAAACCGGTGGTGGTGCATCTGAAGATCGCCGGCTTCTACGACCTTCAGGCGCCTGGCGCGATCGGGAACGAGGTCGGGTTCAAGCCGAAGTCGAGCGTCGCGCCCTAGCACGGGCCCTGCTAGCTTCGGAGGCTCATGGCCTCCCATACATCCAAGTCCGTCATCTTCGCCGCCCTCGCGGGCAATACGGCGATCGCCGCCAGCAAATTCGTGGCCGCCTACTTCACCGGCAGCGCGGCCATGCTGTCCGAAGCCATCCATTCGGTGGTCGACACCGGCAATCAGCTGCTGCTGCTGATCGGGCTGAAGCGGGCGGCGCTGCCCGCCGACGCCCGCCATCCGTTCGGCTATGGATTGCAGCTCTATTTCTACACCTTCGTGGTCGCGGTGCTGATCTTCGGGGTCGGTTCTGTGGTCACCTTCCTGCACGGGCTGGAGAAGGTGCTGCACCCCCATCCGATCGAGCACGCCTGGATCAACTATCTGGTGCTCGGCTTCGGCGTGGTGTTCGAGGGCGGCGTCTGGCTGATCGCGCTCAAGGCCTTCAACAAGCAGAGGGGCGGCCGATCGCTGTTGTGGGAGGTGCGGTCGAGCAAGGACCCGACCGTCTTCACCGTCCTCTTCGAGGACACGGCGGCGTTGCTCGGCCTGGTCGTGGCGCTGGTGGGAATCGGGCTCAGCCAGCTGCTGGGCCTGCCGGTGCTCGACGGGATCGCGTCCCTGGTGATCGCGGCCATCCTGGCGGGCACGGCCATCTTTCTGGCGGTCGAGAGCCAAAGCCTGCTGACCGGCGAGGCGGCCAGCCACGAGACCCGCATCGGCATCAATCGGATCGCCCGCGCGGAGCCCGGGGTCGTGGGGCTGAACCAGGCCCGCACCATGCATTTCGGGCCCAATGAGGTGCTGGTCGCGCTCAGCCTGGACTTCCAGGACGACCTGCCGGCGGGCGAGGTCGAAAAGATCGTGACCCGGCTGGAGGCGAAGCTGAAGGCCGCCTATCCGGAGATCGGCCCAGTCTTCATCGAGGCCCAGAGCTTCGCCCAGGACCGGCTGGGGGACTGACTACTTCGGGGCCTGAGACGAGGAATTGCTGGCCGGCTTCTTGTTGATGTCCTGGACCTTGATGATGGCGGGTCCCAGGATGACCACGAACAGCACCGGCAGGAAGAAGAGCACCATCGGCACGGTCAGCTTGGCCGGCAGGGCCGAGGCCTTCTTCTCGGCGGTGGCGAGCCGCATGTCGCGGTTCTCCTTGGCCATGATCCGCAGCGCCTGACCCAGCGGCGTGCCGTACTTTTCGGCCTGGATCATGGCGGTCATCACCCCCTTGACCCCGTTATGGTTCACCCGTTTGGCCAGGCCCTCATAGGCCATGCGGCGCTCGGGCAGATAGGATAGCTCGGCCGTGAGCAGCGACAGCTCCTCGGCCAGTTCGATCGAGCGGCTGCCGATCTCGGCGCTGACCCTCTGGACGGCGGCTTCGATCGACATCCCCGATTCGACGCAGATCAGCAGCAGGTCGAGCGCGTCCGGGAAGGCGAGCATGATGGATTCAAGCCGCTTGGTGGACTTGTTGGAGATGTAGATATTGGGCCCGTAATAGCCGGCCACGAAGGCGCCGACGCAGGCCGACAGCTTGGTCATCGCCGGCCAGCCGAAGCCGTTGATCCCATAAAGGTAGATGGCGGTGAGCGCGGCGAAGAGGAAGGGCGTCAGGAAGCGGAAGAAGTAGAAGACGGTGACCGGGCGCGGGCCGCGATAGCCCGCCTGAGCCAGCTTATCGACCACCAGCGGGTCTTCGAGCAGCTTCTTCAGGTTCATCCGATCGACGAAATTCTTGACCAGGCCGCTGTCGGAGTGCCGCAGGCTGGATCCGCCCTGGGCCCGCGCGGCGTTGAGCTGGGCGCGCGAACGGCGGCGCAGTTCGTCCCGGCGGCTAGCGACCGCGCGCAGCCGTGTGTCGAGCCGGTCGCCCTTCATCATCGGGGCGGCCAGGGTGACGATGGTGGCGAAACAGGCGATCGCCACCAGGACGGTCAGGATGTTGGTCGGATCGACGATGGCTTCGATCATGGCGTCGTCAGATCTTGAAGTTGATCATTTTGCGCATGACGAAGATGCCACTGAGCATCCACAGCGCGCCGCCGAGCAGCATGATGTGGCCGCGCGGGTCTGCGAACATCGGGGCCATGTAGCCGGGCGAGGAGACCGAAACGAGGATCATGATCCCGGGCGGCAGGGAGCCGATAATGAACGCCGACGCGATGGCTTCGCCGGACATGGCCTTGATCTTCTCCTTCATCAGCTTTCGGGCGCGAAGCACCGTGGAGAGGTTGCTCAGCGCCTCGGCCAGGTTGCCGCCGGTCTTGGATTGGATGGCCATCACGATCGTGAGGAAGCGAACCTCCGCGGTCGGCATCCGCAGATACATCTTCTCGAGCGCCTCGGTGATGGTCAGACCCATGCCGACATTCTCCACCACCGTGGTGAATTCGCCGGCCAGGGGTTGGGGGGTCTCCTTGGCGATGATCCGCAGGCAGTCGTTGACCGGCAGGCCGGACTTGATGCCGCGCACGACGATGTCGATGGCGCCGGGGAACTCCTCGGTGAACTTCTTGTGCCGGTTGGCGCACAGGAAGCCGAGCATCCAGCGGGGCAGGCCGAGCGCGCCCGCGAAGCCCAGGCCGACCGCCAGGATGGGCATGATCCGGAGCATCAGGCCGAGCAGCATCACCACGACGCCGAAGATGACCGAGCCGATCCAGAACTGTTTGGGCGAGAAGGACAATCCGGCCTGCTGAATCCGGGCGCCGATGTTCAGCTTGGCCTTGCGCTGCTGGCGCTCGTTTTCCTTGAGGTTGTCGAGGATCTGTTTGCGGCGGAGGATGGCGGTGTCGGGCTGGTTCTTGCGCACCCGGTCGACGACCTTGCCGGACGAGGCGACGGCCTGGACCCGCTTGGCGGTCTTGGCCTGGCCGCCGTCGCCGCCGGCGAAGACCAGGCCGAGGCCGGCGATGGCGATGAAGCCCAGGACCCCGACCAGGATCATCAGCATGTCGGGGCTCATGGCCTTCTAGCCCTGAGGAGATCGAAATGAGCGCCGCTCATTCCGAGGCGTCCAGAGCCTCGGCCAGCTCGCGCTCGAGGCCGTAATAGCGGGCGCGATCCCAGAAGCGCGGACGGGCGATGCCCGTCGAGCGGAATTTGCCCGCCACATTGCCTTGCGCGTCCTCGCCGGTGATCTCGTAGAGGAAGAGATCCTGGGTGATGATGACATCGCCTTCCAGCCCCAAGACCTCGGTGATGTGGGTGATGCGGCGCGAGCCGTCGCGCAGGCGGGCGGCCTGGATGATGACGTCGAC
>CANJKM010000061.1 GCA_947474805.1 Caulobacterales bacterium
CAGGGCCGCGGACGGCTGGTCGACGGCCCAGCAGTCGGCCGGGTGGCGCTTGACGATGCCGGTGTGGTGATCCCAGCCGACCTGCACCAGCTGGACAAACTTGACGCCCCGCTCGATCAGGCGACGGGTGAGCAGGCAGTTGCGGGCGAAAGTGCCCGGGATGCGGACCTGCGGGCCGTACATGTCGAGGATGTAGTCCGGCTCGTCGGAGATGTCGGAAATTTCCGGCACCGATTCCTGCATCCGGTAGGCCATCTCGTACTGGGTGATTTTGGACATCACCTCAGGGTCGTGGCTATTCTCATATTCGGCGCGTGACAGCTCGTCGATGAAGTCGAGCTCCTTGCGGCGGTGCTCGCGGTCCATCCCCTCGGGGTTGTCCACGTACAGAACCGGCGAGTTGCCCGAGCGGAATTCGACGCCCTGGTGGTGGGAGGGCAGGAAGCCCGCGGACCAGCAGCCCGAGCTCGCGCCCACCCCGGCCGCCATGAATTGCGACTTCATGACCACGTAGCTGGGCAGGTTGGCGTTGTCGGTGCCGAGCGCGTAGTTGACCCAGGCGCCAGCGGCCGGACGGCCCGAGAGCTGGAAGCCGGTGTGCAGGAAGAAGGCGGCCGGGTCGTGGTTCACGTGGTCGGTGTGCATCGTCTTCACGAAGCACAGATCGTCGGAGATCTTGCCGGTGTAGGGCATCAGGTCGGAGACCCAACGGCCGCTCTCGCCGTATTGCTTGAAGTCCCGCATCGGCTTGAACAGCGGGAAGGAGCTCTGGGCGTTCGACATGGCCGAGACCTTGGCCTTGCCCTTCACCGAGTCCGGAATTTCCTGGCCGTGCATTTTGAACAGCATCGGCTTGTAGTCGAAGGTGTCGACCTGGCTGATCGATCCCCACATATGGATCGAGATCACCCGCTTGGCCGTGCCGGGGAACTGACCGACCTTCATGACCCCCTTGTCGGGGCCGGCGTCGGTCGGAGCGGGCCCCGCGCCGGCGCCGAAGGCCTTGGGCGAGAGAAGCTGACCGGCGGCCACCGCGCCCAGCCCGACCCCGCAACCGAGGATCGCGCGTCGCGACACGTCCATCATCTTCTTGGCAGGATCGTAATCGAACTTGCTCATAGACGCTCTCCCGTCACTTATCTCAGTGTGTAGGCCGCTGGGGAATTCATAACCCCAGCCGCGACGACTGTCATCGCCGTCAGCTGGATCGAATCCAGGCTCTTATTGGTCGGTGTATTACCAACGTTTAGGAGCTTAGTCACCTCATCCGAGCCCTTGGCCGCGCGCGCGACCTCCTGAGCCCGGAAGTTCTTCATCGCAGCAAGTTCTCTTTCCGTCGGATGACGGCGGGCGCCAAGCCGGAAAAGGGTCACAAGTTGCCTATCCTCTGACGCCGAAGACTTTATCGCGCGTTCGGCGAGCTTGCGGTAGGCCTCAAGAAACTGCGGATCGTTCAGCAGCACCAGGGCCTGCAAGGGCGTGTTGGAGATATTGCGCGCCACGGAGGACAGGTTGCGGTCAGGCATGTCGAACACCGACATATTGGCCGGACCTTGGTTGCGCTTAACGAAGGTGTACATCGACCGGCGGTGGTTCTGGTCGTCGGGCACATTGGTCGGATAGACCACGAAGCCCTGGGCCGCTCCGTCCCAGATCAGGTCGGGCTGAAGCGGGAAGACGCTGTCGCCGCCGGGCTTGTTGACCAGCAGGCCCGAGGCCGCCAGGGCGGTGTCGCGCAGCTGCTCGGCCGAGAGGCGATAGCGGGGACCGCGCGCCAGCTGGATGTTGTGCGGATCCTTCTCCAGCCGGTCGGGCGTGATGGCCGAGCTCTGGCGATAGGTCGCCGACATGACCATCAGCTTGTGCATGTGCTTGATGTCCCAGCCCGAGCGGATGAACTCGACGGAGAGATAGTCGAGCAGCTCCGGGTTAGAGGGGTTCGAGCCTTGAGTTCCGAAGTCCTCGACCGTCTGCACGATCCCCGTGCCGAAGTGATCGCGCCACATCCGGTTGATGAAGGTGCGCGAGGTCAGGGGGTGTTTCGGATCGAACAGCCATTGCGCCAGGCCCAGACGGTTGCGGGGGAGTTTGGCGTCCCACTTGTAGACCAGCGGGAGGGCCTGGGTCGGGGTCTCGCCCTTGTAGATATTGTAGACGCCCCGATCCAAGATGTAGTTGGTCCGGGGCTTGGGCTGGTCGCCCGCGACCATGAGCTGCGCGATCGGCGCTTCGATTCTTTGCTGGCTGTCACGCGCAGCGCTCAGGTCCTTCCAGGCGGCGGCCACGGCCGGATCCTTCTGGGCGGCGAGTTCGATCAGGGATGCAAGCAGCTGGTCCGGCTTGAGGCCGTTCAGGGCGGACCCGTCCTGGAGCAGGGCGACCTCCGCCGACGTCAGGGCGCGGTTGATGACCCGAAGCTCGTCGTAGCCGCCATCCACGAGCTCGGGCTTGTTGAAGCCCTTGCCCGCCGACAGGCCGTGATAGCCGCCGAACAGATTGCTTTGGCCGCGGCCCTTGGCCGAGCGGGTCAGGTTGTCCTTCTCCACCACGGTCTGAAGCAGGCGACCGTCCTGATAGAGGCGCATGCCGGCGGCCTTGGAGCCGCCGTCGTAGGTGGCGGTGAGGTGCACCCAGCGGCCGCGAGGAACCGGCGTGGTCCCCACGATCTTGATCATGTTGTAGGGGAAGTTCGAGATGATGCTGTACTCGAGCTTGCCCTTGTTCAGGCTGATTTGATCGCCGGAGCTTTGCACCTGGCCATTGTTGGACAGGATGACCGCTTCGGGTCCTTCCGGGCGGGTGTCGGCCGTGTAGTCCTTGGCCCGCAGCTTGACCCAGAAATCGAAGCTGCGGGGTTCGCTGCGTTCGAATGAGCCGACGCCCTTGGCGGCCGCCATGACCGAATCTTTGAGCAGGACTCCCTGGCCCTTGGCGCCGGGGATGAATTTGACGTTGTTGAGGTAACCCGGCGCGCCGGCCGGAAGCCCCGAGGCGGTCCAGAGGAGCTGCGATTCCTTCAGCTCGATCGGATAGTCCTTCTTGTCCGGCCGTTGCGGGTCGGAGATGCGGTCGTCGGTGAAGCCCTTGGTGACGAGTTCATCCAGGGCCTTGCCGACCTCACGGATGGCCAGGCGAGGCGCGTCGGGCGCGGGCCCGAGCAGCACCTGACGGCCGCCGCCCTGCGAGGCCGCGACGGGCTTGCCGTCGGGGCCGAGCTTCTTGTCGACATCGAGCATGACCGAGCCGCCGCTGGTCTTCACCGCCCGCGCCTTGGCCGCGTACTTCTCAGGATGGGCCTGGCGGTCCTTGGCCTCGGCGATGATCTGGTTCTGCAGCTTGAGTTGGAACTCCTGCCGGGTGAGGCCCTTCTGGTCGTAGTGGGTGCCGGGCACCGGCCCGCCGATCCGCAGCGGACCGGGGTCTTCCTTCAGCGAGGCGAAGTCGCCCTTATAGCCATTGTCGAAGGGGTAGTAGGCGATGGTGCTGGCGTTGATCGCGGCCTGCACATAGGTGGGCCTCTGCGCCGCCGGCATGGCGTCGATCGCGCGGGCGGCCCGAACGCGGGCGGCGGCCAGTGCGGTCTCGTAAGCGGCCTGCCGGCCGGCGGTGACCTTGATGGCCGCGGCGTCGGCTTTGGCCTGGGATGGGGTCGGCATGGGCAGCGTCGCCCCGACCGGGTTCAACCCGCGCTCTTCCATCGAGTTGAAGAAGCCGCCCATCGAGTAATAGTCGGCCTGAGTGATCGCGTCGTACTTGTGGTTGTGGCACTTGCCGCAGCCGATGGTCAGGCCGAGGAAGGCCTTGCCCATCAGCTCGGTGCGCTCATTGACGTAGTTGCTGCGGTATTCCTCGTCGATCGACCCGGCTTCGCTGTCCTTCTTGCCGGCCCGCAGGAAGGCGGTCGCCAGAATCTGCTCCTTGGTGGCGTTGGGCAGTTTGTCGCCGGCCAGCTGCCAGGTGATGAACTTGTCGTAGGGGATGTTCCGCTGGAAGGCGGTGATCACCCAATCGCGGTAGGGGTGCTGGAAGCCGGTTTCGTTGTCGAACAGCCCGCCGTTGGTGTCGGCGTAGCGGGCGACATCCAGCCAGATATTGGCCTGGCGTTCGGCGTAGGCGCGGGTGTTCAGCAGCCGGTCGACCAGCCGCTCGTAGGCGTCGGGACGCTTGTCCGCCATGAAGGCGTCCACCTCAGCCAGGGTCGCCGGCAGGCCGGTTAGGTCCAGCGTCACCCGGTTGATCAGGGTTTCCCTGTCGGCTTCCGGCGAGGGCGCCAGGCCCGCCTTCTTCAGGCCTCCATAGATATAGCGGTCGATCTGATTGACCGCCCGCTTGTCCCATTCGGTCCGCTCGGGGCGGGCTTCCTTGGGGGCGATATAGGCCCAGTGCTGCTTGAACTTGGCGCCCTGCTTGACCCACTTCTGCAGGATCGCGATTTCGAGCGGGGTGAGGGTCTTGTGGGTGTCCTTGGGCGGCATCCGGAGCTCCGGATCGCTCGCGAGGATGCGCTTGAACATCTCGCTCTTGCCGGGGTTGCCTGGCACGATGGCCCGCTTGCCCTTATTCTCCGGCAGGTCGCCCTTGGCGGCCTTCTCGTCGTCAAGCCTCAGGCCGGCCTTCTGGGCGCCGACGCCATGGCAGCCGAAGCAGTTCTGCGAGAGGATCGGCCGCACGTGCCAGTTCCAGTCCACGGTGTCGGGGACCGCCTTGGAGGCCTCGGCCACCGCCTTAGGCTGATCGTAGGTCGAACAGGCTCCGACCAGAGCCGCGATCGAAACGGCGCCAACCGTCGCCCCCGCGACCCATCCCCAGACTCGGGATTTCTGCATCCAACCCACTCCCGTGCGTTTCCTCGGCTGTGCGTCTTATTTCCCGATCTGAATTCGCAGCCTTGATGAAGATCATACCAAGCGGTTGTTGCAGGAGATTTCTGGCCCGAAAACAAAACCAACATCGCGCCGCAAGCGCAGGGGCGGACGTCATTGTCCGCACTATGGAATTGGCGACGGACGAACCAGGATCAGGACCGCTCGGGGTCTGGCGCCCCCGGTCGTCAATGGGGCGCAGAGCCTTGATCGGGCGCGGCAAGGTCTCCCGGAGGCCCTCGACTGTTTAGGCTCTACTTGGAGGTCCCAGCCGCCGTGGGGCCAAACACGCCCTTGCCGTCGGCGCCGACGGGGTTGAGGTCGTTCTCCGCACAGACGAACTCGATCAGGTCCCATTCGCGGTGGCGCTTGTATCTGAGGACGTTCAGCCAGGGCTTCTCCAGCGCGTCAGGATCGGAGACGGTCAACTCGTCGATCAGGGTGTCGGGGTCCTTGGGATCGAGGTGAATCCGTTCGGTGATCCGTTCCTTGTCGCTGTGATCGAGGCCGACGACGATGCGCGCCTGGGGTTTGAGGCCGACAGTGTCGACCACCAGGGTCTCGCCCTCCCAACGGCCGACCGAGTGTCCGTTGAGGCTGAGCTCCAGGTCCTCCGGATGGCCGCGCCCGTCGGTGAAGACACGGCGGGTCTGCATCCAGGCCTCCAGCAGGATGGTGACGCGGCCGGGGGTGAAGAGGAACTCGATCGGATATTGGCCGAGGCCCATCTGATAGGGAACGCCCGGCGAGGCGCAGTAGGAGAAGTCGCGCGGGAACTCGCCGTTGTTGGCGTCGGCGAAGGCTTTGCGCTCGGCGAGCTTCTTGGCGTATTCGCCTTTGGCCGCCGGCGGCGGGCCCGGCGCTGGGGCCAGGACCCAGACCCCGCCCCAGTCGGGCAGTTTGTCCAGCGCGCCGTAATGACCCTTGGGTTGGGCCGCGCCGGGAATAGGCGCGGGCGCGGCGACCGCGCTTCCCGCCAGCGCGAGCAGGCCGAGAGCGACGGCCGCCCTCATCGGACGTTCAGCACCGAATTGGTGGCCGGCAGGTGGCTGTCGAGGTCGGGCAGGCATTCGACCTCGGTGATGTCCTGGTCGTCGACCCGCTTCCAGCGCTTGGTCGAGACCCACTCGCCGTCCCAGTTCTCGGGGTCGGTCATGATGTATTTGATCTCGAGCGTCGCCGGGTTCGGCATGCTGATCCGCTCGACCACGTGGAACTGGCTGGAGATCGGCACGCCCACGTCGATGGTGTGGTTGGCGGGTTCGATGGCGACGGTGTCGACGACCAGCGTATTACCCTCCCAGCGGCCGATCGACTCTCCGTTGTAGCTCGGCACGACGATGTCGGGCTCACTGTGCGGGCGGCCGTCGAGATAGACGGCGCGGAAGGCGTTCTCGAAGCCCGAGACTATGTAGATCACGGTCGGAAGCTGGACCATGGCGATAGGCCAGACGCGGGTCATGATCATCGGCAGGCCGGCCGGGTAGCACTGGCCGATGAAGTCCTTGTAGGCGCGGCCTTCAGCCGTCGCTTTCTCCCCCGCCAGATATTCGGCCTGGGCCGCGGGTTTGAACTTCGGATAGGGCGGCCCGAACTTGAAGGACGCAAAGCCAGTGTCCACGAACCAGGTCCCGGTCAGGTCGAAGGGCGGCTTGGGACGCGGCTTCTTCAGATTCTCCGGCGCAAGGGCTCCGAGCGTCGGAGCGGGCGGCCCCGGAGGCGACGCGGCCTTGGCTTGGACGGCGGCGAGGCACAGGCAGGCCAAACCCAAGCAGAACGGGGCCAAGCCGGCGAGGCGAAGGGTTCGCATGCGGAAAGGCTCCGGGCTCAGGCGGCGGGGGCGGCGACGGGAGCCTTGTCGGTCAGGACGCGGCCGTCGGGAAGCTGAACCGAGACGAAGGCGCCGCCGAACTCGCCGCTGCGGAGCGGCCGCACATTGACGATCACCGTGTCGCCCGGCTTCAGGGTTGAAGCCCGCCAGCCGGCCCGAACCAGGACGGCGGGGCTGCCGAACTCCACCCCCCAGGTGTCGGCGCCGCCCTTGGCGTTGGGAACCTTCAGTTCCAGCCAGGAGTGGGGATTGGTCCATTTGAAGGCCACGACCGTGCCGGTCAGGGCGAGGCTCTTTTCCCGGTCGAACATCGAGTAGGAATGATGGGCGGAGGCGCCGCCGGCCGATAGCGCCAGCCCCACGGCGGCCAGGACGAAAAGCGTGCGTTTCATCGGGTTGCTCCGGTGTTCAGTTGGCGGTCTTAGCGCGGGTGACGTCGCCCAGTATCTTGCCGTCCGCCAGGGTGGCGGCGACGAACAGCCCCCCCTTGGTTCCATCCCGCACGGGGTTGAGGGTCAGCACCACCTTGTCGCCGGGCTTCAGCGATTTTGAACTCCAGCCCTGGCGGATCAGGTTGTTGGGGCTGTTCAGCTCGACCGCATAGGTGTCGGCTGCGCCCCTGTCGTTCACGACATCGAGCCGGATCCAGGAATGGGGGTTGGTCCATTGGAATTCGCGCACCGTGCCGGCCAGGACCAGCTCCTTGGTGCGGTCGAACATGGCGAAGGAATGATGCGCCAGGGCCGGGCCGGATGCGGCGGCCGCCAAGGTCAGCGCGAGGGCGACGGGTGGAACGGGTGACGCCACGATGGATATCTCTCCCGGGGTCGGACCCCATGTTGCTTGATCCGGCCCCAGATTGAACCATGCCGCGAACATAAGGAAGCCTCACGATGCCGTGCGGGGTCGCCGCGTACGCAAATCGACAATCCCGGCGGGGCCGTTACTCTCAATCCATTACAGTCGCCCGAAAGCAGGTGGCGTGACCGAGGGGGCGACCATGGTGCAACGGGATGGCGGGACGGCGAGGCTGAAGGCCGCCGCGATCGCCTTGGCCGCCGTGGGCGCCGCCGCCGGATTCGCGCGGGCTCAATCGGCCGACCCTTTCGTGGGTTCGACCTATGCCGAGGCGGAGGCCGCGCGCGGCCAGACCGCCTTTGGCGCCGAGTGCGCCGCCTGTCACGGCGCCGATCTTGACGGCGGTCCGTTCGGGCCGACGCTGAAGGGCGCGGGCTTCGCCGCCCACTGGCGGGGTTCGGATACCCAGGCGTTCGTCGCCTATCTTCAGACCCGGATGCCGCCCGGCCGCCCCGGGTCGTTGGGGCCAGAGACCTATCGCGACCTCGCCGCGCACATCCTGAAGACCAATGGCGCGAAGGCCGGCGCGTCCGGTGCCCCGACGGCCGTCGTCCCCCCGTCTCCGGTCGCCGCCAGCGCCGTCCTGCCCCGGACGCTGCTGAGCCCGCGCGACAAGACCACCACGGCCGTGCTGGCGGCACGCAAGGCCAAGCTCGACGCGCTTGGCCCCGTCACCGACGTCATGCTGGAGCGGCCGCCCGAGGGCGACTGGCTGATCTGGCGGCGGACCTATGAGACGATGGGCTTCAGCCCCCTCAAGTCGATCGGCAAAGCGAATGTCGCGAGCCTGCGCCCTGCCTGGAGCTGGAGCCTGCCCGAGAGCCAGAACGAGACCACGCCCCTGGTCCACGACGGGGTGATGTTCGTCGCCAGCGGCAACACGGTCCAGGCGCTCGACGCCGCCACCGGCGACCGGCTCTGGCAGTATGTCCATCCGCTCCCCGCCGCGATGAACGGCGGGCGCAACGCCCACACCAAGGGGATGGCGATCTATCGGGACAAGCTCCTGGCCCCCACCGCCGACGGTCGGCTGGTCGCGCTCGACATCCATAGCGGCGCGCTTTTGTGGAACGCCGCGGTGGCGGGACCGGTCGAGCTGACCAGCGACGGCCGGACCAACAACGCCATCTTCACCGTGGCCGGCGCTCCCCTGGCGGCCAAGGGCAAGGTGATGCTGGGGGTGAGCCTGGGCCTCGCCAACGCCAAGGGGGCCTATATCGTCGCCTTCGACGCCGAGACCGGCAAGGAGGCCTGGCGCTTCAACACCATCGCCCAGCCCGGCCAGCCCGGCGGCGACAGCTGGAACGGCGCCCCGGCCGAGGAGCGGTTCGGGGGCGGGGTCTGGACCGCGGGCAGCTATGACCCGGCGCGCAACCTGGTCTTCTTCGGTGTGGGCAACACCTATAACGCCGGAACCCTGCTGCTGGCCAAGCCGCGGCAGGGCCAGTCCAAGGACGCCCTCTACACCGACGCGACCGTGGCCATCGATCCGGACACCGGCAGGCTCGCCTGGTTCTACCAGCACATGCAGCGCGACGTCTGGGACATGGACTGGGCGTTCGAGCAGACGCTCGCCACCCTGCCGATCGATGGCAAGCCGCGCGATGTGGTCGTCACCGGCGGCAAGATCGCCGTCTTTGACGTGATGGACCGGGCGACGGGCCAGTATCTGTTCTCCAAGGATCTGGGACTGCAGAACCTGGTTACAGCCATCGACCCCAAGACCGGGATCAAGACCCCCAACCCTGCGGTGGAGCCGGAGTCAGGCAAGGGCAAGCTGCTCTGCCCCAGTTCGTCGGGCGCCCGCAGCTGGCCGGCCACCGCCTTCAATCCGGCGACGCGCATTCTCTATGTGCCGATGATCGAGTCCTGCGCCGACTACACCTGGACCGCGCGCGGCCCGCGGGAGGTCGCGGCGGGCGGGATCGACATCCAGTTCCCGCCGAGGGCGCGCCCCGATTCCGACGACAACTTTGGGCGGCTGGACGCCATAGACCTCTCCACCGGCAAGGTGATCTGGAGCCGCCGCCAACGCGCGCCGATCGCCAGCTCGGCTCTGGCCACGGCGGGGGGGCTGGTCTTTAACGGCGGGCTCGACCGCCGCTTCCGCGCCCACGACGCGGCGACCGGCAAGGTGCTTTGGGAGACGCGGCTGAACGCGGCGCCGAGTTCATCGCCGATCACTTATTCGACCGGCGGCGAGCAGTATCTGGCGGTGGTCGCCGGCGGCGGCGGCTCGTTCGACAGCGGCGGGCGCATCCTGGCGCCGGAGATCGACAACCCGACAACGGGGGTGACGGTGGTGGTGTTCAAGCTGCCGTAGCGGACGGGGCGCGACGGAAGGTGATCACCACCTTCATGCCCCGGCCGGGCGAGGAAAAAACCTCCAGCTTGGCCTTGGCGTTTGCGACCAGCGAGCGGACGATCAGGGCGGACAACTTGCCTGGCTGAGGCCAGTTGTAGCCTTGAGGCAGGCCCACGCCGTCATCCGCGACGACGACTTCGCATCCGCCGTTTTCGGTCTTGCTTTGAAGCGTGATCGTTCCCCCGTCGCGCCCTGCGAAGGCGTGCTTCAAAGCATTGGTGAAGAGCTCGTTCACGACGAGCCCGGTCGGCATGGCTGTGTCCAGCGGCACGGTCCATGTGTCGAGCTGCAGGTCGAAGTGGACGCCCTCGGTGGCGTGCGCCCGCATCACCGCCGATGCAATTTCCCCCAGGTAGACGCCCAGATCCACCTCGCCTTCAACGTTGGAATCGCCCAGCGCCCGGTAGAGCAGCCCAAGCGCCTCGACCCGGCCGGCGAGACGATCAAAACCCTGCCCGGTGGAGAGGTCCGACACCCCCCGCGCCTCGAGCCGGATCAGCGCCGTGATCATCTGCAGATTGTTGCGGACGCGATGCTGCAACTCGAGAAGCTGGGTGTCCTTCTCGCGCACTTTTTCGGCCATCTCCTCGGCCGGGGAAGGCGGGCGGGCGGCCTCGACCAGCGCCAACAACCTGAAGGCCGGCCGCCCCGCGTCATCGGAGATGACGTTCGACCAGGCGTCCACCATCAGGCCGCCGGTTCCATGCGGCATGGAGAAGGCGCCGAGATAGTCCAGCCCGTCGCGGATCGCGATCGCCAGGGTCCGGCGGTCGTCCGGCGCTTCGGCTTCGCCGAGCAGAAGATCCCAGCCCGCGCCCATTATGGTCGCCCCCGCCTGTCCGGACAGGGCTTCGAACTCGAGATTCGCGTAGATCACCCGCTCGACCGGCTTGAGTTCCGACACGGCTATGGCGATCGGAACCTGATCGAGGAACTGTTTGAACAGATCGCTTTCCAGGGCGTCCGCAAGGTCGGGCGTATCTAGCAGTTGCCCGATGGCGCCCGGATTCTCTGGAGAGGTCATCTTTTGGCCGTTCCGACAAACTCCGAGGCTCGCGAGGCGAGAGCCGTCTCCGGAGTGGCCCAGGCGAGCGCTCGGGCTGAAGACCGGGTATCACGGAAAATCCCAGACGGTGAACAAGCAGGCCGCTCGCGCGCTGACCGCTCCAACTGAACCGCTGCGACAGGGGAGAAATTGGAGCGGGCGAAGAGATTCGAACTCTCGACCCCAACCTTGGCAAGGTGAGGCACCTGTGTTTGCGCAGGTTTGTGGCGGTTTGAAATATCGAACCGCAACTGAAATGATCTGCTTTATTTCAGATAATTAGATCCTTTTGGGCTGGATCCGTGTTTGCTAGGCCTTGTCCGGATTTGTTTCGTGTGGGTACCTATGAAGTACCTGGACGCGGTGACCACCTAACCGGAAGCCCCAATGGCGACAAATAGAGCGCGGATCACAAAGAGAGTCGTGGATGGAGCGTCCACGCCAGCGAGCGGGGCCACTGACCTTTGGGACACCGATATCAAGGGGTTTCATCTGCGCACCGTTGGGAGCGGGCGGAAATTCTACCGGGTCCGCTACCTCTCAGGCGGGCGAAAACGCGTCTTCACGATTGGCGAGCATGGGTCTCCCTGGACGCCGGATGACGCCCGGAAAAAAGCCGAGAGCATATTGCGCGAGGTTTCTGGCGGGATCGATCCCAATGAAGAGAAGCAAGCGAACCGCAACGCGCTGACAGTCGCCGACTTGATCGATATTTACCTAACCCAAGGGCCACTCTCCAAGCCCAACAAACGCGCCTCATCCTGGACGACAGACAACTACAATCTGGTTCGCCACGTTCGACCGCTTCTCGGGAAAAAAGTAGTCACCGCATTGAAAGCTGGGGACTTGGAGCGGTGGCAGGCCGCAGTCGCCATGGGCAAGACCGCCATCGACGAGCGGACCGGTTGGCGGGGACGCGCCCGCGTGACGGGGGGCGCTGGGGCTGCCGCAAAGGCGATGCGGTGCCTCGCCGCCATGTTTGCGTGGGCGGTTGCGAGACGGCTGATCCCTGAGAACCCCGCCCTGACGGTGGAGCGGCTCAAGGATGGGCGCCGGGAACGCTATCTGTCGCAGGACGAGGCGGGCGCCATTTGGCGATCCGTTGGGGAATTGGAGCGGGAGGGACGCCTTACAGCGTCACAGGCTGCTTGCTTCAAGCTCCTGATGCTGACGGGCGCGCGCCGGGGGGAAATCGTTGGCCTGCGGTGGACCGAAGTTGATCTTAACCGCAAGCTGCTCCTGCTGCCGCCTCTCAGGCACAAGGCCGGAGCAACCTCGCGCCCCAAGGCCATCGGCCTGTCCGATGAGGCGGTGGAAATCGCTTCTCGCATCCCGCGCGTGAGCCAATACGTGTTTCCGGCTGCCGGCTTAGACGCACCGATGGCCCCTCCGAAGAAGCCGTGGGCAAAGGTTTTGGCCCATGCGGGGGTCACCGATGCCAGTTTCCACATTCTAAGACACACGCTGGCCAGCTTCGCCGTCGCCGACGGCGTCAGTCTCTACGCAGTCGGCAAGATGCTTGGGCACGCCAAGCCGGAGACAACCGCGCGGTACGCCCATCTGCGCGATGACGCGTCCAGCGTGGCTCTGGGCAGGGTCGCCACCCGCTACACCGAGCCCGCGCCCCCTCTGATCGCTACGGATGACGCAGCATGAACGCCCCGGCCGTAAATGCTCGCCTACGGGGATTGCTTGACGATCTGAACAACCTAGGGAGCAGGGATACGCCGCCCGACCTTAAGCGCTCACATCAAGCGCTTAGGGACATCGCAGATTTCCTGGAGGGAGAATTCGAACGGAGTTTCGGCGTCGATGCCCTCGATGCGCTCAGTCCCTTGTACGATCTGATCAACGCGCTGAGCGACACCTTGAACGGCGGCCGGCCCGAACTTCTTCGCCCCACGAATCAGAAGAAGGGTGCGCCTGGGAACCAAGCGAAGCATCTGGCCCAGGGAGCCATGGCGGCGGCGATGGATTGCCTGATCTTCGCCGGGGTGCAGAGGGTTGACGCGGCAAAGTTCGTCGCCGACGAAGCCAACAAACGGGGCATTGGCGACCAGAAGGGTGAGAAGATTAAACCCAAACAAGTCGCGAATTGGCGCAGCCGTGTCGGTGATGATCTATCGCCTGGAGCCACCAATCTGCATAGCCAGACCTTCCGCCAATTTAGGGAAATCATCGCCGCTGCACCTGAGGCTCAAAGGAGAGCGGTGGCTGAAGACCTTGTGAAAGACGTCTTAGCAGCCGTCCGAAATCGGCGCG
>CANJKM010000062.1 GCA_947474805.1 Caulobacterales bacterium
CACCCTCAATTCGGGCAGAGTGCTGATCGACCTGAAGCCGCGCGAGGACCGCAAGGACGACGCCTCGGAGATCATCCGCCGGCTGCAGCGCGAGACCGCCGACGTGCCCGGCATCTCCGTCTATATGCAGCCGGTCCAGGACCTGACCATCGACGCCAATGTCGCCCGCACCCAGTACCAGTTCGTGCTGGAGGGGATCGACACCGCCTCGCTCAACGACTGGGCCGCCAAGCTGGTCGAACGACTGGGCCAGGAGGCCTCGCTCACCGACGTCGCCGCCGACACCCAGAACCGGGGCCTGGCCGCCTATGTCGAGGTCGACCGCGACAGCGCCGCGCGGCTCGGCATCAGCCTGTCGAGCATCGACAACGCCCTCTACGACGCCTTCGGCCAGCGGATCGTCTCAACCATCTTCACCCAGTCCAACCAGTACCGGGTGATCCTGGAGGCCGACCCCAATGTCACCAATTCGCCCGAGGCGCTGAGCAACATCTATCTGCAGTCCTCATCGGGAGAGCCGGTGCCGCTCGGCTCGCTCGCCAAGATCAGCGAACGGGCCGCGCCGCTGCAGATCAGCCACGTCAGCCAATTCCCGGCCGTGAACGTCAGTTTCAACCTAGCGCAGGGGCATTCGTTGGGCGAGGCGGTCCAGTCGATCGAGAAGGCCGAGAAGGAGATCGGCATCCCCGGCTCGATCAACACCACCTTCCTGGGCGCGGCCAAGGCCTTCCAAACCTCGCTCGGCAACACCCTGTGGCTGATCCTGGCGGCGGTGATCACCATCTATATCGTGCTGGGCGTGCTCTATGAGAGCTTCATCCACCCGATCACCATCCTCTCGACCCTGCCCTCGGCCAGCGTCGGGGCGCTCCTGGCGCTGCTGCTCGCGCGCATGGATCTGGGGGTGGTCGGGATCATCGGCATCATTCTCTTGATCGGCATCGTCAATAAGAACGCGATCATGATGATCGACTTCGCCCTCGACGCTCAGCGGAACGAAGGCAAGGGCGCCCGCGACGCCATCCATCGGGCCGGACTGCTGCGCTTCCGGCCGATCCTGATGACCACCATGGCCGCCCTGTTCGGGGCCCTGCCGCTGATGCTGGCGACCGGCACCGGCGCGGAGCTGCGCCAGCCGCTCGGCGTCGCTATCGTCGGGGGCCTGATCGCCTCGCAGATGCTGACCCTGTTCACCACCCCGGTCATCTACGTGACCTTCGACAACTGGGCCGAAGGACTGCGGAACTGGCGCCGGAACCGAAAGCCGGCCGTGGCGGCGGACGGCCCGCCGTGAACATCACCGAGTTCTTCATCAAGCGGCCGGTGGCGACGACCCTGCTCACCATCGGCATCGCCCTGACCGGGATCGCCGCCTTCTTCGTCATGCCGGTCGCGGCCCTCCCGTCGGTCGACTTCCCCACCGTGGCCGTCTCAGCCAACCTGCCCGGCGCCAGTCCGCAGGTGATGGCGACCAGCGTCGCCACCCCCCTGGAGCGGCGGCTCGGCCAGATCGCAGACGTCACCGAGATGACCTCCCAGAGCGGCACGGGCCAGACGCGGGTCATCCTGCAGTTTGGTTTGAACCGCGACATCGACGGGGCGGCCCGTGACGTCCAGGCCGCGATCAACGCCGCGCGCCAGGATCTGCCGGCGACCCTGCGGTCCAACCCCAACTACCGCAAGATCAACCCGGCCGACTCGCCGATCCTGCAGCTGAACCTGCTCTCCGACACCCTGACCATGTCGCAGGTCTACGATGCGGCCGCGACCACGCTGCAGCAGAAGCTGTCCCAGGTTTCCGGCGTCGGCGAGGTCTCGATCGGCGGGGCCGCCTCGCCGGCGGTGCGGATCGAGCTGAACCCTCGCGCCCTCTCCCAGTACGGCGTCACCATGGAGGATGTTCGGGCCGCCATCGCCTCCTCCAACGCCAACCTGCCCAAGGGGCAGATCCAGGCCGGCGGCCGGCGGATGCAGATCTACACCAACGACCAGGGCCAGCACGCCGCCGACTACGCGCCCTTGGTCATCGCTTTCCGCAACGGCGCGGCCGTGCGGCTGCGGGACGTGGCCACCGTCTCGGACGGACCCGAGAACCTGTTCAACATGGGCATCACCATGGGCAAGCCGTCCCTGGTGGTGCAGATCACTCGCCAGCCCGGAGCCAATATCATCGGCACGGCCGAACGGGTTAAGGCCCTCCTGCCCCAGCTCCAGGCCGAGCTTCCACCCCAGATCAAGCTGGAGATTTCCAGCGACCGCACCACCTCGATCCGCGCCTCGCTGAAGGAGGTCGAGCGGACCCTGCTGATCGCCACCGCGCTGGTGGTGATGGTGGTCCTGGTCTTCCTGCGCAACGTCAAAGCGACCCTGATCCCGGCCGTGGCCGTGGTGGTCTCGCTGCTGGGCACGCTCGCGGTCATGTACGCTTGCGGCTTCAGCCTCGACAACATCTCGCTGATGGCCCTGACCGTAGCCACCGGCTTCGTGGTCGACGACGCCATCGTGGTCCTGGAGAACATCACCCGCCACGTCGAGCAGGGGATGGGCCGGTTCAAGGCCGCGCTGGTCGGCGCCAAGGAGGTCGGCTTCACCGTCGTCTCCATGAGCCTGTCGCTGATCGCCGTCTTCATCCCCATCCTGATGATGGGCGGGGTGATGGGGCGGCTGTTCCGCGAATTCGCCGTCAGCCTCGCGGCGGCCGTGGCCATCTCGCTCGTCGTCTCCCTGACCTGCACCCCGATGATGGCGGCGCGGCTGGTGCAGAAACCCGCCCGGCTGCAACAGCCCAAGGCCAAGCGCCACGGCTCCGTCGCCCGGCTGATGGATGGGTTCGCCAAGACCTGGGACAAGCAGTTCGGCCGCTTCATGCGCTCCTATGAAGAGGCGCTGGACTGGGCGCTCGGCCACAAGCGGATCGTGCTCGCCACCCTGATCGCGGTGATCGGGCTGAACTTCTACCTCTACGCCATCGTCCCCAAGGGCTTCTTCCCCCAGCAGGACACCGGCATGCTGCAGGGCTTCGTCCAGGTCGACCAAGCCTCCTCCTTCGAGCTGACCAGCCAGAAGTACAAGCGGATGCTGGCCATCGTGCAGGCCGACCCCGCCGTTTCCCGAGTCGGCGGCTTCATCCAGGGCGCCGGCGGGGTGATGTTCGTGACCCTGAAGCCGCTGAAGGAACGCAAGGTCAGCGCCGACGCCGTGACCGCGCGGCTGCGCCCCAAGCTCAGCCAGGAGCCGGGCGCTCAGCTCTTCCTCCAAACCGTGCAGGACATCCGCATCGGCGGGCGGGGCTCCAACGCCCAGTATCAATACACGCTGGAGAGCGACAACATCGACGACCTGCGGGTCTGGACCCAGAAGCTGTCGGACGAGTTGAAGAAGTTCGCCGAACTGTCGGACGTCAACACCGACCAGCAGGAACGCGGCCTTGAGACCTTCCTGACCGTCGACCGCGAGACCGCCTCGCGGCTCGGCATCACCTCGGCGGCGGTCAACAACGCCCTCTACAACGCCTTCGGCCAGCGTCAGGTCTCGACCATCTACAACGACGTCAACCAGTACCATGTGATCATGGAGGCCGACCCCAAGTACGCGACCTCGCCGAGCGCGCTGGACGAGATCTATGTCTCGCCCGCCGCCGCGCGCGGGGCTACGAGCCAGCTTCGCACCACCACCGGAGGCGGCGGCGCCAACCAGGCCCAAACCGGCGCCGCCGTCTCGACCGCGGTCGCGCGGGTCGTGCCCCTCTCGACCATCGCCAGCTACAGCCTCGCCAACACCTCCCGGCAGGTGAACCACCAGGGCCAGGCGGTCGCCGCCACCATCTCCTTCAACCTGCAGGAAGGTTCGTCCCTCTCCGACGCCCAGGCCATCGTCAAACAGGCCGAGGCCCAGATCGGCCTGCCCATCAATGTCGTCGGCAAGTTCCGCGGAACCGCCCAGGCCTTCCAGCAGTCTCTGAAGGACCAGCCGATGCTGATCCTGGCGGCGCTCGTGGCCGTCTATCTGGTTCTGGGCGTGCTCTATGAGAGCTACATCCATCCCATCACCGTCCTCTCGACGCTTCCTTCAGCGGGCGTCGGCGCTGTCCTCGCCTTGCTGCTGTTCAAGATCGAGTTCTCGATCATGGCCCTGATCGCGGTCATCATGCTGATCGGCATCGTCAAGAAGAACGCCATCATGATGATCGACTTCGCCCTGGCGGCGGAACGCGACCAGGGGCTCTCGCCCACCGAAGCGATTCGCCAGGCCGCGGTGATGCGCTTCCGTCCGATCATGATGACCACCGCCGCCGCCCTCCTGGGCGCCCTGCCGCTGGCGCTCGGATTCGGCGAGGGCGGGGAGCTGCGCCGCCCGCTCGGGGTCGCCATCATCGGCGGCCTTCTGGTGAGTCAGATGCTGACCTTGCTCACGACCCCCGTCGTCTATGTCTATATGGACCGTCTGCGCGGCCGTGGCCGCCGACACAAGCCGGCCCCTGGATACGGCGGCGCCCCCGCCGTCCTGGGTCCAGCCGCGCCCCCGAAAGAGTGAACCCGATGACCAGGCTTTCCCTCGTCCTGCTGCTGTCCGCCTCCACCCTCGCCGGATGCGCGGTCGGACCCGACTACAGCCGCCCCACCTCGGCGGCCTCCGCGCCCGCGACCGCGTTCAAGGAAGCTCAGGGCTGGAAACCTGCCGAGCCGGTCGACCACATCGATCGCGGCGCCTGGTGGTCGGTGTTCAACGATCCCGTGCTCGACGGACTGATGAAGCGGGTCGCGATCGACAACCAGAACGTCGCCGCGCGCGAGGCCGCCTATCGCCAGGCCCGCGCTCTGACCTCCGAGGCCCGCGCCGCCTTCTTCCCCACGGCGGGCGTCAACGCCTCGCGCCAGACGAGCGAGCGCGCCGGCGGCGGCTCCCAGGTCATCAACGGCATCGTGGTCACGCGGGGCGGCCCGACCACCGTCTATAACGCCGGCCTGACCGCCAGCTGGGTCCCCGACGTCTGGGGGCGCATCCGCCGCAACGTCGAAGCGTCCAAGTCGAGCAACCAGGCCAGCGCCGCCGATCTGGCCGCCGCAACCCTGAGCTTCCAGGCCGACCTCGCCACGAACTATTTCACCCTGCGCGCCCTCGATGAACAGAAGCGGCTGCTCGACGCCAGCATCGATAGCTTCCGCCAGGCCGCCAATCTCGCGACCAACCAATATAACGCCGGGATCGTCGCCCGATCGGATGTGATCACCGCAGAGACCCAGCTGCGCGGCGCCCAGGCCCAGGCCATCGATCTGGGCATCCAGCGCGCCCAACTCGAGCATGGCATCGCCGTCCTCGTGGGCGTCGCGCCGTCCGAGCTCAGCCTCGCGGCGGCGCCCCTGACCCGCAATGTTCCCATCGCCCCCGCCGGCCTGCCCTCCACGCTGCTGGAGCGTCGCCCCGACATCGCCCTGGCCGAGCGCCAGGCCCAGGCGGCCAGCGCCCAGATCGGGGTCCAGACCGCCGCCTGGTTCCCAAACCTCACCCTCTCGGGCAACTACGGCTACAATTCCACGGAGCTCGGAAACCTGTTCTCGGCCTCCAGCAACCTGTGGGCCTATGGACCGCAACTGGCCCTGCAGGTGCTGGATTTCGGCGCCCGCAACGCCCGCATCCGCCAGGCGCGCGCCGTTTATGACCAGCGCGTCGCCGCCTATCGCCAGACGGTGCTGACCGCCTTCCAGACCGTCGAGGATCAGCTCGCGGCCCTGCGCATCCTGCAGGACGAGGCCCAGCTTCGGGCCGAGACAGAGACCTCCGCCCGCCACGCCGAGGAGCTGGCCCTGAACCGCTACAAGGCCGGCCAGACCGACATCACCGCTGTGGTCCAGGCGCAGAACACGAGCCTGAACGCCCAGCAGGGCGCGCTGACGGCCCTGCGCCAGCGGCTGATCGCCAGCGTCAGCCTGATCGAGGCGCTCGGGGGTGGATGGACGACGGCCGAGCTGCCGAAGGGTTGACCCCTAACAGCCGGTGCAGGCCACCTTGGAGCCCTTGCGCGCCTTCAGATAGAACTTCTCGCTGAAGGTCAGGGCGTTGGGCAGCACCGAGGTCACCGGCGAGGTGTAGGTGTAGGCGGCTTCCGCAACCAGGAGATTGTCGCCGGCCGACAACAGCCCGGTCGGTATGCTGACCGCCGTGCCGTTGGTGTAGGCGGTCAGGCCGTTCTTGCCCCGGCTCCATTCGGACTTTGGGTTGCCGTTGGAGTCCGCCGTCACGCTGGTGATCCGCAGCTTCAGGCTGGTGGCGGCGAACGGCTTCATGATCGTCGTGGCCGCGTTCAGGACATCGTCGACATTGGTCGCGGTGATGGTGTCGCTCTGGGTAATGATGTCGCCGACCGCCGAGGCCGCGTGGCTGACGCGGCGCTGGGCGCTCATGCCCTGCGAGAGCTCGGCCATGCCCGTGTAGAGGACGATCAGGAAGGGGGCGATCAGGGCGAACTCGATCGCCGAGACGCCGCGCCGATCGCGGCAAAAGCGTTTGAGAAAGAGCGTCCGCTTCATCACGAGTAGGGCTCGTTCTTGAACAGGGAGGCGGCGGTGATGACGCTGATCCCGCCGTTAAGCTTCTGCAGCCCGCCGTTCAGGAAGGGGGTGAGCAGGGTCCATTTGTAGAAGGCTCGCACCAGGACGATTTCACCCGCGGCGCCGGGGGTGAACGACAAGGACGCGGTGTTGAACGTGCCGCTTGAGATCGGGTCGGGAATGGTCGGGTTGGTGAAGGTGGCGTAGGTCCGCACGTCAACCTCGACATTGGCGGTGCAGTTCGAACCGAGCCAGGCCAGGCTCGAGCAGATCGAGGTCTTGAAGGCCTGCGCGGTCGGCGTGCCGCCGCCCTGGAAGGAGCCGGTCCGGATCTGGCGCGCGGCGTTATAGGTGGCGTTCTCCAGCGTGGTCGAAATCAGAAAGACCATCGCCAGTTCGAGCACCGAGAACAGCAGCATGAGCAGCGGCAAGGCCACCATGGCGAATTCAACGGCGGTCGCGCCCTTGGCGTCTGTGCGATAGGCGCGTCCGAAACCGGCGAGGCGGGCTCGCGCGCGGGTCAGCGGCGGAAAACCGGGCTTCATGATGCGGGTCAGGGAATCGCCGCCGCGACGGAGCCAAGGTTGCTGGCCGCGGCCATCGGATTGCCCCCTGTGGCCGCGCCGCCGCCCGAGCCGCCGCCGCCGCCGCCGCCGCCGGCCGAAGCCCCAGTCGGCGACCGGACCGACACCTGACAGCCCGGCGCGCAGGCCAGATCGGTGCGTTCGGAACCGCGATAGATGGAGACACGGTTGTTCGTGGCCGCCCCGACCACGACCTCGCCGGTGTAGAGGGTGTCGCCGCGATCGTTCAGCACCACGATGTCGGTCTCGCCATAGCCGCGGCGCTGCACGAACAGGGTGTGGCTGTCGACCACGGTGACGTCGGCCACGCCGGGGTTGCCGATCAGCACGGAGGCGGCCGTGCCCAAGACCGTCAGCCGGGTCGAATGGTCGATCGGAACCACCAGCGGGTCGGCCAGGGCGGCGCCGGCGAGGACCAGGCTGGAGATCAGGCCGGTCACGGCGGGCTTTGCGTTGGAAAGCATCGACATGGCGGTCATCCGAAGAGCCTCGGGCAGTAAAACCAGGGAGACAGTCTCCCGCTCGGCTCCAGACTGCACGCCATTGGTCAACAAAGTCTCAAGCGGTGGCGACTCAGACCAACCTCTCATTATAGAATCAAAACCGGCGCGGCGGATTGTCGCCAATGGTAAATGCAAATAAACCATGTATTCGTGAGTTCGTCGGATTTCTATTCATTCAGAATTAAGATGACTTCGCCATTGTCAGCAATGTTCCGGGGTCAAGCGAGCAGGAACGGCTCGAGACCCGTTTCTGTATTTGCTAAGAATGGAGAATCCCATGTCCAAGTTCGTCACGCGCTTCCTGAAGGACGAAAGCGGCGCCACCGCCATCGAGTATGGCCTGATCGCCGCCCTGATCGCCGTCGTGATCATCACGGCCGTCACCACCGTCGGCACCAACCTGAGCGCCAAGTTCAACAGCATCGGCAACGCGGTGAAATAAACGCGGCTCCGCGAGAGATTTTACTCCCGTGAACCGTTGGGCTGCGGCGCGAATAGCGTCGCAGCCCTGGTCCGCCCCACCCAAGGAATCCTCATGCGCAGCTTCCTCGCTCGCTTCCGCAAGGACCAGTCCGGGGCGACCGCCATCGAATACGGACTGCTGCTCGCCCTCCTGAGCATGGTGGTCATCGCCGCCGTCGGCGTCTTGGGGACGGGCCTGAACGCCAAGTACAACGCCATTGGAAACGCGGTGAAATAGAGCCTCCGCATCGAGGCCAGGCGCCGCTCATCCTTTTTTCAGGCTTGCCCGCCATCTTCTCCAAATGATCTCCGACGCGCAGCATCTGGCCGCGACCCTGTTCGCCCTGGCCTTTCCGGCCCTGGCCATCGTCGCCGCCCTGCGAGACGCCACCACCATGACCATTCCCAACTGGATCTCGATCGCGCTCGCGGTCCTGTTCCTGCCCGCCGCCCTGGCCGCCGGCCTGTCGCCGGCGATGATAGGGCTGGCCGCGGCCGCCGGCCTCGGCGCCCTTCTGGCCGGCATGGCCATGTTCGCCCTGCGCTGGATCGGCGGCGGCGACGCCAAACTGTTCGCCGCCTGCGCCCTATGGCTGGGCCTGGCGGCCACGCCCATCTTCCTGATCTTCACCGCTCTGGCCGGCGGCGCGGTCGCGCTGGGTCTGCTCACCGCCCGCAAATTCGCCTTCGCCATCCACGGCCCCGCCTGGGTCGAGCGGCTGCTCAAGCCCGACGGCGATGTCCCCTACGGCCTGGCCATCTGCGCCGGCGCCCTTCTGGCCTTTCCGGAGAGCCCGCTGATCAAGGCTTTGACGGGCGGCTGAGCATTTCTCGGGCCCCCGAGAGAAACTCATTCGTGATCCTCGGCTTAGGCCGTCGTTAACCACAACAGCGCGAAGGTCGATCCTGACCTTAGTCCCGCGCGGCTCGCCGTGCGCTTTGGAGCGCCTTATGGCCCCCGTTCGGGTCCTGATCCTCTGCGTCGCCCTTCTGGCCGCCATTGGCGCGGCCCTGGTGGTGCGCACCATCGCCAAGGGCCAGGACAAACCGGCGCCCCCGGCGGTCGTCGCCGCGCCCGCCCCGCCGCCGCCTCAGCCGATGGCCCAGGTGCTGGTGGCCAAGGGCGATCTCGTCGCCGGCCAGCGGCTGACCGCAGCCGACCTCGCCTGGCAGGCCTGGCCCCAGGAAGCGGTCGGTCCGACCTATATCGTCAAGGCCAAGATGGATTCGACCGGTCCGGCCAAGGCCGCGGCCGAGGCCACCGCCGCCATGCGGGTGGCCACCGGCGCGCCGGACGACATCATGGGCCGCTACATCGGCATGACCGTACGCGAGCCCTTCGTCGCCGGCGAGCCGATCGCGGACCGCAAGGTGGTCAAGGCCGGCAGCGCCGGTCTGATGGCGGTCAGCCTCTCGCCCGGCATGCGGGCCATGGCCGTTCCCCTCTCGGCCGAGAGCGCGGCCGGCGGATTCATCCTGCCCGGCGACCACGTCGATGTTGTCCAGGTGCGCGAAATCGAACAAGGCGGCGGCCCCAAGCGCTTCATCTCCGGCGCTGTTCTCAAGAATGTGCGGGTCCTGGCCATCGACCAGAACACAGGGGTCCAGAAGGGCGCCGCCGTGGTCGGCGCGACCGCCACGCTGGAAGTCCCGCTCGAGCAGGCCGAGGCCCTGGTCCTGGCCAAGGCGCAAGGCGAGCTGAACTTGGTGCTTCGCTCCTACGCCGACACCAGCGGCCCCTCGATCAACCTGGGCCAGCTGGCGGAGACCATGGGCATGAAGGCCTCGGTCGTGCGGGTCTACCGCGACGGCAAGCCCACCGACGTGCCGGTGAACCGATGAGAAACCGCTTCCTCGCCGCGACCGCCTCCGGCCTGATGGTCTTCGGCCAGGTCGCGGGCGCCCTGGCCCAGGCCAATATGGGTTCGTCCGCCTTCCCGCGCTCGCAGCTGCCGACGGCGGGCTACACCAATCTGGCGGGCGGACTGCGCCAAGCCCAGCCCGCGCGGCCTCAGCCCATCCAGGCCCAGCCGGTTTCCGCCATACAGCCCGATAGCGGCTCCCAGACTGTTCGCGTCGGCCTCGGCGGCGGCGGAACGGAGCGGATGCTCTCCCTGCCGCGCGGCAAATCGGCGGTGGTCGAACTGCCGGTCGACGCGCGCGACGTCCTGGTCTCCAACCCCAAGGTGGCCGACGTTGTTCTCTCCACCCCGCGCAGGATCTATGTGACCGGCGTCGGCGCGGGCCAGACCGACGCCATCTTCTTCGACGCCTCGGGCCGCCAGCTCCTGAGCCTCAACATCCGGGTGGACCAGGACATTTCGGCCCTCGGCCAGACCCTCAACCGCATCCTGCCGGGCTCCAACATCCGTGTGGAAGGCCTGGGCGACAGCCTGATTCTATCCGGCGAGGTCCGCAACGCCTCCGAGGCCGACAAGGCCATGCGTCTCGCCCAGGGCATGGTGGCCAAACCCGATCTCGTCGTGAACATGTTGGCGGTAGGCGGCTCCGAACAGGTGATGCTTAAGGTTCGGGTGATCGAGGTTTCCCGGACCGTGGTCAAACAACTCGGCGTCAATTTGAACGCCGTCTACAACCAGATCGGCGAGAGCCAGCTCAAGTTCGCCCAGGCCGCCACCTTTGGGGTCAACGGCTCGCTGCTTGGCGGCCTCACGGGCGGCTATTCGATGGACACGACCAAGGGGCCTGTGATGCAGGCTCCCTGCGGTTTCCCCGCGCCGAATGACAGCCAGATGTGCGACTTCATCACCCGGTCGGGCGGCAACGCCGACACGGCTCAGGTGAAGAACGGCCTAGCGGGCGACCCGAACCTGAATCAAGCCGAGGCCATGCTGAAGGCCTTCGAGCGCGTCGGCCTGGTTCGCACCCTAGCCGAGCCCAACCTGACCGCCGTCTCCGGGGAAAGCGCGAAATTCCTGGCGGGCGGCGAGTTTCCCGTTCCCGTGGCCGTCGACGCCACGGGTCGCATCACCGCTGAATTCAAACCCTACGGCGTCGGTTTAGGCTTCACCCCGATCATTCTGTCAAGCGGGCGGATTTCCCTCAAGATCTCCACCGAAGTCTCAGAGCTGACCAGTGTCGGGTCCTTCACGCTTCAGGGCGGCAACAGCACCCTGTCCCTGCCCGGCCTGAATGTTCGGCGCGCCGAGACCATGGTCGAACTGCCTTCCGGCGGGGGGATGATGATCGCGGGCCTGCTGCAGTCGAAGGCCAAACAGACGCTCGACGCCCTTCCGGGCGTGATGCAGCTGCCGGTGCTGGGCGCCTTGTTCCGCTCTCGCGACTTCCTCAATGACGAGACCGAATTGGTGGTGATCGTCACCCCCTATCTCGTCAAGCCCGTCAGCCCGGACAAGCTCCAGACGCCGGCCGACGGGCTGGTCATGGCGAGCGACGTACAGACCACTCTGCTCGGCAGGATCAATCAGGGCTTTGGAAAATCGGCCCCGGCTGGTCCCGCCGCTCCGACCTATCAGGGACCGTTCGGCTATGTCGTTGATTGATCTCCGCGCCCTCGCCCTGCTCGCCGTGGCCGGCGTCGCCCTGACCGGCTGCGCCACGCCCAAGGCGGCCGACGGCACGGCCCTGCTCACACCGACCCAGCAGTATCGACCCAAGGTGGAGGAGACGCCCCAGACTCTGGCCCTCGCGCGCCATCCGACTGGGCTTTCCGACACTCAGCGTCAGGCGCTCGCCAGCTTTGCCGCCCAGTACCGTGAGGATGGGACGGCCGAACTGAGCCTGCGCGTGCCGCAAGGGCTCAGCGACAGCCTGACGCCGTCGCGGATGGCGACCGAAGTGGTCTCGAGCCTCGAAGACTTCGGCGTCTCGCGCTCCCGGGTGCGGGTGGTCGCCTATGACGGCGCTTCCGACCCTGTCGCGCCCGTGGTGCTGAGCTACTGGCGCTTCACCGTGACGCCGACCGACTGCTCGGGGACCTGGGACAATGTCGGCGCGACCGGCTCGAACCGCGTCACCAAGAATTTTGGTTGCACCACCACCGCGAATTTCGCGGCGATGCTCGCCGACCCGCGCGACCTTCTGCGCCCGGTTCCGATGGACCCGGCCGACAACAGCCGTCGTCAGGTGGTGCTGGGCAAATACCGCCAGGGAGAGGTGACCTCCACCACAAAGGACGACCAAGCCAACGGCACGGTCTCGAAGGCGGTGCAATGAGCCGCCCGCTCGAAACCGACGAGGACGACGACTTCATGAGCGAGATGAACGCGCCCCCGCGACCAGCGCCGGGTCCATTCTCGGCGCTCGAGAACGCACCGCACGGCGCCTCCGGCTTCGGGTCCCCCACCTTCGACGATCTCGGCTTCGACGCCGAGGACGACTTCGCCTTCCCGACGGCCCCGAGCGGGGCTGGACCGGCCGCCCAGGGCGACATCAACGACGATTTTGCGCCCATTCACCCGGCCGCCGCGCCCGCCGCCGCCGTCCCGGCCGGCGATTCCGTGCTCGGCGAGAGCATGGCCCCGCGGATCACCATCCACGTCTTCTGCGAAAATCCCGAGACCGACGAGGCGATGAGCCGCGCCGCCGAGGATCGGCGCCTGGCGCGCGCAACCACAGTGGTCCGACCCGGCGGGCTCGCCGGAGCCCTGGCCTTTTACGAGAACGCCCCCACCCCCTCCCTGGTCATCGTCGAGTCAAGCGATGGCGCCGCCCCGCTGTTGGCCGGGCTCGACCGCCTGGCCGAGGTCTGCGATTCCGGCACCAAGGTCGTGGTCATCGGCCCCTACAACGACATCGGCCTCTACCGCGAACTGATGCGCCGCGGGGTCTCCGAGTACCTGACCCCCCCGCTGCAGCCGCTGCAGATCATCCGCACCATCACCGGCCTCTATTCGGACCCGGCCACGCCTTTCGTCGGCCGCAGCCTGGCCTTCGTCGGGGCCAAGGGCGGGGTCGGCTCCTCCTGCCTAGCCCACAACGTCGCCTATATCCTGGCCGAACAGCTGCTCTCCAACACGGTGATCGCCGACTTCGACCTGGCCTTCGGCACCGCCGGTCTCGACTTCAACCAGGATCCGCTGC
>CANJKM010000063.1 GCA_947474805.1 Caulobacterales bacterium
TCAACGCCTTCTCCTACAAGGGCCAGGCCACCCGCTTCGCCCAGGCTCGCGCCGGGGTGACGGTCAGCGGTGTGGACGTCAACGTCTACGTCAACAACCTGTTCAACTCGACCGATCCGTTGAACCTCGCCAACGCCAACCTGTCGCCGCTGATCACCGCCTCGACTTTCGCGCCGCGCGAGATCGGGATGCAAATCACGCACCGCTACTAGGCCGCATGAGGCCGTTCGTAAGGCGCGCCGGCTGCCGCCGCCGCGCCTCACGGGCGGCCTCATTCTTAATTCGTGAATGACTTGCGGCGACAGCTCGTCGCCCGTCCTTCCTGAGAGAGACTCAAGCCCGTAGCGGTCGCGACAGGTCAGCGGGGAATGGAAACAGCAGTCCGGCGGATCCGCCGAGGCGCGATCAAGGGAAACAAGTCATGACGATCAGGGCGTCTCTTCGGACTTTCTTGCGGGCCGGCGCGGCGCTGCTCGCGGTGGCCCTCGGCGGCGTGATGCTGGCCCAGGCTCATGCTGCTCCGGCGAAACCGCCGGTCGTCTTGCCCGACTGGTCCGGCATCTGGATGCGCGACGGCAACACCAACTACGACGCCAGCGTGAAGGTCGGCGATCGCCAGCACCCGCCGCTGACGCCGGAATACGAAAAGCTCTATCAGGCAAAGCTCGACGCCGCCGCCGCTGGCAAGCCGTTCGGCGATCCCACCGCAGCCTGCTTTCCATCCGGGATGCCGCGCGTTATGCGCAATCCCTATCCATTCGAGTTCGTGGTGACCCCGAAGGTGGTCTACACCCTGCACGAACAGAACATCGCCGGCGCCCGCCGCATCTTCACCGACGGCCGCAAGCATCCGGCGGCCGACGACATGCAGATCACCTACAACGGCCATTCGATCGGCCATTGGGAGGGCGACACCCTGGTGGTCGACACCATCGGCATCAACGCCAATAGCGTGTTCGACTCCACCGGCATCCCGCACAGCGACCAGATCCATGTGATGGAGCGGATTCGGAAGATCGGCGACAAGATGGAGAACCAGATCACGGTCGAGGACAAGCTGGCCTTCGCCCAGCCCTGGACCATCACCCGCACCTACACCAACCACGCTAAGGAAGGTTGGGAAATCAAGGAATACCTCTGCCAGGAGAACAACCGGAACGTCGTCAACGACAAGGGCGAGACCACGGCCGTACTCGCCAAGTGACCGGCCTACGCCTGCGCAGACTGAGCCGCCTTCATCTGGGAGCTAGCTAATGGCGAGAACGATCGATGTCGGCCTGTTGATCGAGGAAGGCGCCCTCGGCGTCTTTCAGAAGGGCGTGCTTGCCTGGCTCTGCGTGTTGATGACCATCGAGGGCTTCGACATGCAGGTCATGGCCTATGCGGCCCCCAGCGTGCTGAAGGAATGGGGGCTGGACCGGGCCAGTTTTGGACCGGTGCTGTCGGCCAGCCTGTTCGGCTACATGCTGGGCGCCTTCGTCCTCGGCGCGCTGGCCGACCGGCTGGGGCGCAAGCTGATCATCCTGGCCGGCCTCGTCCTGTTCGGCGCTTTCACCCTGGTCGCGCCCCTGGCAGATTCGGCGACCAGCCTGATGACTCTGCGCTTCCTGGCCGGGCTCGGTCTCGGCGCGGCGGTGCCGACCGGGGTGGCGATGAACGCCGAATACATGCCGGTTCGGGTGCGGGCGACGGCCATCGGCCTGATGTATGTGACCTACAATATCGGCGCGGCGGGCGGGGGATTCCTGTCCGGCTGGATCATCCCCAGCTACGGCTGGCGGGCGATTTTCGTCATCGGCGGTATCGCGCCCCTGGTGCTGGCCGTGCTGATGGCCTTCAACCTGTCGGAGTCCATCCGCTTCCTGATCCTACGCGGCGGCCGCGCCCTGAAAGCCGAGGCGATCCTGCGCAAGCTCTCGCCTGGGATCGAGCTGAATCCGGAGGACGAGCTGGTCGTAGCGCGCGAGGAGCGCCATGTCGCCTCGCCCCTCAAGCTGTTCACCGACAACCGCGCGGCCATGACCCTGGTGCTGTGGATCGCCATCATCACCAGTTTCATGGGCCACCATTTCCTCACCAACTGGCTGCCGACCGTGCTGTCGGACGCCGGCCTCAGCCTGTCGAGTTCGGTGATCATCGGCGGCCTGTTCCCGCTCGGCGGCGCCCTGGGCAGCTTCGCGGTCGGCCGCGCGCTCGACAAGGGCGGGCTGAAGATGGTCGCCCTGTCCTTCCTGATCTCAGCGCCCTGCGTGATGGCGATCGGCCAGTCGACAGCGCTCGGCGGCGTGACCGCCCTGATCGTCTTCCTGGCCGGCTTCTTCGTCCTGGGCGGCCAGCTTGGGCTGAACGCCTCGGCCGCCACCCTCTACCCGACCTTCATGCGCTCGACCGGCGCCGGCTGGGGGCTCGGAATCGGGCGGATCGGGTCCATCGCCGGGCCGATCGTGGGCGGGGTGCTGATCACCTCCGGCATCTCGCACCAGCAGCTGTTCCTGATCGCCGCATGCCCGATGCTGGTCTGTGCGGTCAGCATCATGGTGCTGCAGTGGGCCAAGACATCCGCCCATGCGACCGACGCCCGACTGAAGGCGGCGGCAGGTCAGGGCGCCTAGAGAACAGTCCGCTGCCCGACCGCCTGGAACTCAGCCTCGCCCTCTCCAACAACGCCCGAAACCGGCCCCTGCTCGACGGCCGCGTCCCGGTGGAGGGGGTCGAGCTGCATTCCAAGATGCTGCACCCCTCCGAGATGTTCTGGTGGCAGCTGCACCACGCCGAATTCGACGTCTCGGAGATGTCGATCGCCTCGCTGATGATCTCCACAGCTCAGGGCAAGCGGGACTGGGTCGCCCTGCCGGCCTTTACCATGCGCCGCTTCTTCCACACCTCGATCATGGTCCGGCGCGGCTCAGGCATCCGTCGGCCGCGGGATCTGGTCGGCAAGCGGATCGGCGTACCGGAGTACCAGCAGACCTGGGCCGTCTGGTCGCGAGGCGTCCTGCAGGACGAGTTCGGTCTGCGGCCGGAGCAGATGACCTGGTTCATGGAGCGCAATGACGACCGCAGCCACGGCGCGGCCACCGGCTTCACCCCCCCGCCCGGCGTCGACATCCGCGCTGTACCACCTGAAACCGACATCGGTGAGATGCTGCTGCGCGGCGAGATCGACGCCACCCTGCTGCACCTGAGCAGGCCCAATCTGGTCGACCGCAGCCGCGTGGACCTACATCGGGCCGAAACCATCCGCTCGCTATTCAAGGACCCAACCGGCGAAGGCCGCCGCTATTATGAGAAGATCGGCATCTTCCCAATCAACCACCTGGTGGTTGTCAGGCGCTCATTGGTCGAGGCGCATCCCTGGTTGCCGGCGCGACTCTACGCGGCCTGCGTCGAGGCCCGGCGCCTCGCCGATGCGGCCGGGAACGACCCTTTCCCTTGCCCGGCGCCTTACGGAAACCTGGCCAATCGGAACGTCTTGGAGACCCTCTCCCGCTATGTGCACGAGCAGGGGCTGACCGATCGGCTGGTCGAGCCGGCGGACCTTTTCGCGAGCGACCTTGAGCTCGGCGTCTAGCCCCCAGCGCCGGCTAGGGTAGGTCTCCCGAAACCTGAGCCTTCCAGAGATCCCAAGCCTTGCTGACCCCCCCGTCGTTGGTGGCGGAAGCGTTGGTCGCCTCCTCGGGCGTGAGAAAATTGACCGGCCCGAGCGCCAGGGCCGTAGTCTGCACGCGAGCCCCGAGTTCGGTATAGACGGCGTAGAGCACAGCGAGCTTCACATCGGCTCCGACAGTCACAAAGCCATGCCCACGCATGAGGGCGACCGCCCCCACGCCCAGAGTTTCCGCCAAGGCCTGCCCGAGTTCGCGGTCCCGGATCAGCATGTCGCTGCAGCGCCCAGCTGTTTCCCGGATCTCGAACACGGGCGCGCCTTCGCCGAGGAAGCCGCTCATATGATAGACGGGCTTCAAAGGAACCGGCGTCACGGTAAAGGGAATCACCGAGGGCGAATGGCTGTGCACCACCGCGTTCACGTCGGCGCGCCGGCGGTAGATTTCGCTGTGGATGTAGCGCTCCAAATGCGGCCTAGGCCCGTTGGGGGTGATCGGCTCTCCGTCGAGGTCCAGCTCCAGGATGTCCACCGCCGTGACCAGCCCAGGCGGCATGCTGCGCGACATCAGGAACCGGTCGGGCCGCCCGGCGCACCGCACGCTGACATGGCCAAAGCCGTCGACGATGCCAAGGTGCGACAGGATGCGGCTGGCCGTCACCAGATCGTCGACGAGTTGTTGGTCCGCCATCCGGCCCCTCCGCATGATTGTCAGACAATTTCCAGGCTAGGCCGGAGCTCTGTGGACGGCAATGGCTCCGCGACAGCTCGGCGAAGGATCAGGCCTTATCGGGCGGCGCCCCGAAACTGCTGTCCGGCATCAAGGCAACGGTGCGCCTAGCGCTACGGATGTGGCGGCGCATGGCCGCCTCGGCGGCGGCGGAATCGCCGCTCAGGATCGCTTCGATGATGGCGGCATGTTCGCCGTGCGACCGCTTCATCCGCTCAATGTCGAGGAGGCGCGATGTCTGCTGGCGCAGCTGGGTCGTCACCGTCCGTTCGAGGTGATCGGCGAGGCTGGGATTGCCACTCATTCCGACGATCGTCCGGTGCAGCTCGTCGTTCAGCCTGAGATAGCGCACGGGATCCTCGTCCTTGACGGCGGCGGCCATAGTGCGCGAAAGCTCCAGCAAATTCAGCGCAAAGCCCTTCTGCTCCAGCCGGTTGGCGGCCAGCGACGCGGCCAAGCCCTCCAGCACTTCGCGAATCTGGTGGTGGGCCCACATCTCCTCGCGGGTGAACTGCCGGACGACCGCGCCCCGGTGCATCTCGACCTGAATGGTCCCATCGGCGGCCAGGGTGCGAAGCGCCTCCCTGACGGCGCTGCGGCTGACCGAGCAGCGATCGATGAGCTCGCGCTCCAAGAGCCGCCTGCCCGGCTCCAACTCACCGGACCGGATGCCGTGGCGGATGAACTGCAGCACAGCGTTGGTCGCCGACGCCGCGGGGCCTTCGGAGGCGGGCGACGGGCCGGCGGCCTCGTCCATCTCGTCGGTGGATTGGCTAAGTATCTTCGAATCCCGCGGCACGAGAATCTCCAGAGCGGCTTCGTCCATATAGCGAGGCGCGCGACACAGCGGTAAGCACCCAGACCAAATTCACCGCCTACCGCAAGCCCAATTTGCAGGCCTTGCGAATTTCGTCTGACAAAGATATCATAAATTGAACCTTAAGTCGGACATTGCCCTGGCGACTGCGCGCCCAAGACAGGCGCCAGTTCTGGGCGGAAAGAGGGATGGACGTGGGCGCTTTAGAGAATTTCAGCTCCCTTGAGGCGCTGCTGCAGTCTCGCAAGGCCGACCTGGTCGACTACTTCTACAACGACACGGTGGCGCCCCATGTAAAGGCGACGCCCGGCCTCACACCTGTCCCCGTGGAGCGCTCCAACTGGGCCGAGGAGCAGAAGGCCTGGCGCAACGCGGCAGTTCTGTTCGATCAATCGCACCATATGCCGGAGCTGTTCGTCCGTGGCCCGGGCGCCATGGCCCTGCTGAGCAGCCTGGGTGTCAACACCTTCGCCAACTTCGTGCCCGGACGCGCCAAGCAGTTCATCGCCTGCAACCCCCAGGGCCAGGTGATCGGCGAGTCGCTGATGTACTGCCACGGGCCCGAGGATTTCGAGCTGGTCAGCGGCATGCCGATGATCAACTGGGTCGAGTACAACGCCGGGCTCGGAAAGCACGACGTCCAGGTCCTGCGCGACAACAACACCGCCCGCAATCCCAATGGAAAGCGGATCAAGTTCCGCTTCGGCATGGACGGCCCCAACGCCGTCAAGATCCTGGCTGACGCCGTCGAGGGCGGCCACGTCCCCGAGATCCCCTTCTTCCACACCGCCACCTTCAGGATCGCGGGCTGCGATGTCATGGCCCTGCGCCACGGCATGGCCGGCCACCGCGGCGTCGAGATTTCCGGGCGCTATGAGGACATGGAGACGGTGCGCGGCGCTCTGCTCGCCGCCGGGGAAAAGCACGGCCTGAAGCAGGGCGGCACCCTGGCCTATTTCACCACCGTGGGAGAGAGCGGCTGGATGGCCTCTCCCTTCCCGGCGATCTTCACCAGCCCGGAACTGAAGCCCTATCGCGAGCATCTCCCGGCGACGACTTGGGAGGGCTCGGCCCAGCTCGGCGGCAGCTTCGTCTCGGGCGATATCGAGGACTATTATGTCACGCCCTGGGACCTCGGGGTGGAGGCGCGGATCAAGTTCGACCACGACTTCGTCGGCCGCGCCGCGCTCGAGGCCATGGCCGCCGAGCCCACCCGCACGCGCCGCACCCTGGTGTGGGACAATGCGGATGTCTCCAACATCTTCAGCTCGATGCTGGAGCCAGGCTTGGCGGTCAAACAGCTTCGCCTGCCCTACGCCTCCTACGCCTATCAGCAGTACGACACGGTCAAGACGCCCGACGGCAAGATCGTCGGCTATTCGACCTGGGCGGGCTATAGCGCCAACGAGTCGAAGGTGCTGTCCTTGGTGATGATCGACAGAGCGCACGCCGAGATCGGCACGGAGCTGGTTCTGACCTGGGGCGAACCGAACGGCGGCTCGCGCAAAGCGCACGTCGAGCGCCATCGTCAGGCGGATGTGCGGGTGACGGTCGGCAAGGCGCCTTACCCGGAAGCCGTGCAGCAGATGAAACACGCCGCCGTCACCACCTGATGCAGAACACCGGCCGCCAGGTCCTCCGAGACCTCCTGCGAAATTTCTCGGCGGAGGTCCTGGCCAAGGACGAGAAGGGAATCCAGGCCGCCCGGGCCATGCCGCCCGGCTCCGAGGTCTTCGTGGCCAACCTGCCCAATGAGAGCCTGGACCAGCTGGTCCGCGGCTGCGCCCAGGTGCAGCAGCTCGGAATGGTCCCCGTGCCGCACATCGTCGCGCGCAACATCCGTGACGCGGCCGAACTCGACCGCACCCTGGCGCAGCTCGTCCAGGACGCGGGCGTTCACACGGCCCTGGTGCTCGCGGGAGACCGTGACCAGCCCGTCGGAGACTTCGCGTCGAGCCTGCAGGTCCTGAGCACCGGCCTGTTCCGCAAGCACGGCGTCGAGCGGGTGGCCCTGGCCTGCCATCCTGAAGGCCACCCTCGGGTTTCCGGCGCCGTCCTATGGCCCGCCCTGTTCGAAAAGATCGAGGGCGCCCGCAGCGAGGGCCTCAATCCATACCTCGTCAGCCAATTCGCTTTTGGGGCTGAACCCATCGTCGCCTTCACGCGCAAGCTCCGTGCGGCCGGCGAGACCGCGCCGCTGCGGGTGGGCGTGGCCGGCCCGGCCAAGCGGGCCACCTTGATAAAGTTCGCCCTGTTGTGCGGGGTCGGCGCCTCGCTGAAGGCGCTCAAGGAACGGCAGGAGCTGTCCCGCAACATGCTCGCGGGCGAAGCGCCCGAGGCGCTGCTGAACGCGCTCGCTCAGGCCCAGGCGGCCGAGCCCGGATTGGGTTTCGACAGCGTCCACTTCTTCACCTTCGGCTCGCTCGCGGCTTCGGTCGAGTTGGCGCTGGCCCTGCGCAGCTAGCGCCCGTGTCCAGCAGCACGCCGACCGTCCTGACCCTTTCCTGCCCGAACCGCCCCGGCATTGTCGCGGCGGTGTCCACCCATCTTTTCCAAGGCGGCTGCAACATCCTGGAGGCCCACCAGTTCGACGACAGCGAGACCGGGCGATTCTTCATGCGGGTGGTGTTCGACTTCGCCGCGGGGCCCGGAGAGCTCGCGCCCGTCCGCCGGGGTTTCACGGCCATCGCCGGCGGCTTCTCCATGGAGTGGTCGATGCGCGGCTCGGAGGACAGGCAGAAGGTCCTGCTGCTAGTCTCCAGGTTCGACCACTGCCTGGCCGACATTCTCTACAACTGGCGCATCGGCGAGCTGCCGATGGAGATCACCGGCATTATCTCAAACCACCCGCTCTCGACCTACGCCCACCTGGATTTCACCGGCATTCCCTTCCACTACCTGCCGGTGAGCAAGGAGACCAAGGCGCGGCAGGAGGCGGACATCTGGAAGATCGTGCAGGAGACCGGGACCGAGACAGTCATCCTCGCCCGCTATATGCAGATCCTGTCGGACGACCTGTCGGCCAAGCTGTCGGGCAAGTGCATCAACATCCACCACTCCTTCCTGCCGGGCTTCAAGGGCGCCAAGCCCTACCACCAGGCCCACGCGCGGGGGGTGAAGCTGATCGGGGCGACCGCTCACTACGTCACCGCCGACCTCGACGAGGGTCCGATCATCGAGCAGGACGTCGAGCGGATCAGCCACCATGACTCGGCCGAGAGCCTCGTCCGCAAGGGCCGCGACATCGAGCGCCGAGTGCTGACCCGCGCCCTTAGCTTCCATCTAGCCGGCCGCGTGCTCCGGAACGGCAATAAGACCGTCGTCTTCCGGCCATAGGTCGGCTCCGGTCCGCGCCGAACCGACCGCCTAGGCGATCAGGCCCTTGATCACATTGCCCTCGACATCGGTCAGGCGGAAGTCGCGACCCTGATAGTGGAAGGTCAGGGCCTTGTGGTCCATGCCCATCAGATAAAGCATGGTCGCGTGCAGGTCGTGCACCGAGACCGGGTCCTTGGCTACGTTATAGCTGAAGTCGTCGCTCTCGCCGTAGCTGTGGCCGGCGTTCACGCCGCCGCCCGCCATCCACATGGTGAAGTTGCCGCCGTGGTGGTCGCGGCCCGAGGTCTCGGTGATGCCGCCCTGGGCGTAGCAGGTTCGGCCGAACTCGCCGCTGAAGGTGACCAGGGTGTCGTCCAGGAGGCCGCGCTGCTTCAGGTCGGCGACCAGGGCCGCGGCAGGCTGATCGACGGCCCAGCAGTCGACCGGGTGACGCGCGGCGATCCGCACATGGTGGTCCCAGCCGACCTGCATCAGCTGGACGAACTTCACGCCCCGCTCGAGCAAGCGGCGGGTGAGCAGGCAGTTGCGCGCGAAGGTGCCGGGACTGCGCACGGTGGGGCCGTACATATCGAGGATGTATTCAGGCTCGTCTGAGATGTCGGTTACGTCCGGCACGGATTCCTGCATCCGGTAGGCCATCTCGTACTGGGCGATCTTGGACAGGATTTCCGGGTCGCCCGACTGCTCATAGGCGTCGCGCGACAGCTCGCCGATGAAGTCGAGCTCCTTGCGGCGGCGCTCCTTGGTCACGCCGTCAGGGTTGTCGACATAGAGGACGGGGGAGAGGCCCGAGCGGAACTCGACTCCCTGGTGGTGGCTGGGCAGGAAGCCTGCCGACCAGCAACCCGAATTGGCCCCGACGCCGGCGGCCATATATTGCGAGCGCATGACGATATAGCTGGGCAGGTTGGCGTTGTCGGTGCCCAGCGCATAGTTGACCCAGGCGCCCGCCGAAGGGCGGCCCGAGAGCTGGAATCCGGTGTGCAGGAAGAAGGCCGCCGGGTCGTGGTTCACGTGCGGGGTGAACAGGCTTTTCACGAACAACAGGTCGTCGGCGATCTTGCCGGTGTGCGGCAGGAGGTCGGAGACCCAGGCGCCGCTCTCGCCGTATTGCTTGAAGTCGGCGATCGGCTTCATCACTAGGAAGGAGCTCTGGGCGTTGGACATGGATGAGATCTTGCCCTTGCCCTTCACCGACTCCGGAATTTCCTGACCGTGCATTTTGATCAGGGTCGGCTTGTAGTCGAAGGTGTCGGCCTGGCTGACGGCGCCGACCATATGCATGGAGACGATCCGCTTGGCCCGGGCCGGGATCTGGCCGGCGCCGAAGATGCCCATGTCGGGCCCAGCGGATTTGGCCTGCGGCGCGACCTTGCCGAGCGCGCCTCCGCCCAGAAGCTCGGCCGCCGCCACGGCGCCGAGGCCGAGGCCGGTTCCCAGGATCGCCCTGCGCCCCACGTCGGTGATATTGCGATCCGCGCCAGTCTTACGAAGCTTGATCATCGTCTCTGCCCCTAACGCAGGGTGTAGGAGTCGGGGGAGTTCATCACCCCCGCGGCGAGCATGGTGAGAGCGGCGAGGCGCACCTTGTCGACCGACGGATCGCTTTTGGCGACGCCGATGGCGAGGAGCTTGTCGACATCCTTGGGAGCCTTGGCCGCGTCGGCCATCTCGTTGTCCCGGAACCGCCGCAGGGCGCCCATCTCCTTTTCAGAGGGATGACGGCGGGCGCTGAGGCGGAAGATGGCGACGAGCTGCTTATCCGCATCGGGAGTGGTCTTGATCACCCGCTCGGCCAGCTTGCGATAGCTCTCGATGAACTGTGGGTCGTTCAAGAGGACGAGCGACTGCAGCGGCGTGTTGGAGATGGAGCGCGACACCGCCGACAGGTTCCTGTCGGGCTGGTCGAACACCACCATATTGGCGGTCGGGGCGTTGCGCTTGGTGAAGGTGTACATCGACCGGCGGTGGGTCTGGTCGGCGGGCACGTCGAACGGATAGGTGACGAAGCCCTGGGCTGAGCCGTCCCAGATGCCTTCAGGCTGCACCGGGAAGACGCTGTCGCCGCCGACCTTGTTGACCAGCAGGCCAGAGGCGAACAGGGCGTTGTCGCGAAGTTGCTCGGCCGACAGGCGATAGCGGGGGCCGCGGGCCAGGAGGAAGTTCCTGGGATCCTTCTCCAGCTTGTCGGGGGTCACGTTGGAGGACTGACGATAGGTCGCCGACATCACCATCAGCTTGTGCATGTGCTTGATGTCCCAGCCCGACCGGATGAACTCGACCGCGAGATAGTCGAGCAGTTCCGGATGGGTGGGGTTTGAGCCCTGCGTCCCGAAGTCCTCGACCGTTTGGACGATGCCGCTTCCGAAATGGCTCATCCACAGCCGGTTGACATAGACTCGCGCAGTCAGGGGGTGTTTGGGGTCGAACATCCACTGGGCCAGGCCCAGGCGATTCCGCGGCAGCTTCTTCTCATCCCACTTGAACACCCGCGGCAGGGCTTGGGACTGAACCTCGCCCTTGTAGGAGTTGTAGATGCCGGTGTTGAGGATGTGGGTCTTGCGCGGCACCGGGGCGTCGGCGGCGACCATCAGACGGTAGATCGGGGTCTCGACCTTCTGCTCGTCATCGCGGGCGTCGTTTAGGGCCTTCCAGGCGGCGGTCACGGCCGGGTCCTTGGCCGCGGCGATGTCGATCAGCTGGCTGCGCAGAACTTCGGGCGAAATCTTCACCGCCGCCTGCTCATTCTGCAGATAGGCCACCTCGGCCGGCGTAAGGGCTCGGGTGAGCACGCGAAGCTCGTCGATGGCGCCGTCGACCAGTTCCGGTCGGTTGAAGTTGGCGCCGGCCTCGAGGCCGAAATAGCCGAAGTTGAGGCTGGATTGGCCGCGCGGCTGAGCGGTGCGGGTCAGGCGATCCTCGATCACCTGGGTCTCGGCCGCCTGGCCGTTCACATAGAGCTTGGCCCCGGCGGCCTTGGAGTTGCCGTCGTAGGTGATGGTGATGTGCTGCCAGCTGTTGCGCGGCAGCTCCTTGGTCGCGCCGATCTTGATCATGTCGTAGGGCGCGTTGTGGGTGATGGCGTACTGGATTTTGCCATCGGTGAGCTGGACGTCGTAGCCCTGCCCTTCCACACCGCCCGAGGTGTAGAGGATGCTGGCGTCGGGGCCCTGGGGACGGGTGATGTCCTCATAGGTCTTGGGACGCAGCTTGATCCAGAAGTCCAAGGTATAGGGCTGGAAGCGGTCGAACTTGCCGACGCTGGGATCAGCGAACACCACCGAGTCGTGCATCTGCACGCCCTGGCCTCGCGCGCCGGGGATGAATTTGATGTTGCTGAGGCCCGCGGGCTTGCCGCCCGGCACGCCCGAGGGCGACCAGAGAAAAGCATCGCCCCTCAGGCCCGGACGCAGCTGCCGCTTGTTGATCCGTGAATTCACGCCGGTGCGGGCGTCGCGGTAGCCGGCGGCGACCAGCAGATCGAGGGCCTTGTCGACCTCGCGCGAGGCGAGGCGAGGCAGTTCGGGATCGACACGGGGCGCGACGACGCTGACCGGGGTCAGGGCGCCCTTGCCGCCGGCCTTGGGGGCGTTCGCCATACCGGTCTTCGACAGGGCGATCTGGCCATCCGAGCCGCGGCCGACGACCTTTTCGGACTTCATCGAGATTTTGGTCGGCTGCGCAGGCTTGGTCCCGGGGGGCACGACCCGCCGGCCGGCGGGCGCCGGATAGAGAATCTTGGTGATCGAGTCCGGGATCGGCTTGCCGGCGGCCTTCAGCGCCTCGTACTGCGCGCGGATGGCCATGATCTTGACCTTCACCTCGGCCTGAACCTGGGCGCGGGTCTTGCCCGGAGGCGTGTCGGCCATGCCGTCGGGCGGCTGGGCCGGAGCGCGGGCCTGTTCGTCCTCCATCAGGGAATCTACCGGTCCCTTGTAGCCGGTGTCGAGCGGGTAATAGGCCTGGGTGTCGGCGTCGATCGCGGCCTTGATGAAGCCGGTGCGCTGAGCGGCGTTCATGCCGTCCACCTTGGCGCCAACGCGCTGCTTGGCGGCGGCGAGGGCCTGCTGATAGGCGGCCCACTTGACCCGGGTGACCGCGCTGGCTTCTGCCAGCTTCTTGGCCTGCATGGTCGTGGGCCAGCTGAGGGTCGGGCCCATCGGCGTGCCGCGCGAGCCCGAGTGGGTGCCCTTTTCGTTGATCTGGTTGAAGAAGCCGCCAAGGGCGTAATAGTCGGCCTGGCTGATGATGTCGTACTTGTGGTCGTGGCACTTGGCGCAGCCCACGGTCAGGCCGAGGAAGGCCTTGCCCATCAGTTCGGTGCGCTCGTTGACGTATTCGAGGCGGAAGTCTTCGTCGATCGTGCCGCCTTCGTTGTTCTTCTTGCCGGCGCGGATGAAGCTGGTGGCCAGGATCTGCTCGCGGGTCGCGTTCGGAACCTGGTCGCCGGCGATCTGCCAGGTGACGAATTTGTCGTAGGGGATGTTGCGCTGGAAGGCGGTGATCACCCAGTCACGATAGGGGTGGGCGATCGACTGCTCATTGTCGTTCAGGCCGCCGCCGCTGTCGGCGTAGCGGGCCACGTCCA
>CANJKM010000064.1 GCA_947474805.1 Caulobacterales bacterium
GCCTGCTGATAGTCGAAGGCGATCTGCTTGTGCGCGTAGTCGACGATCGCCTGGACCCTGGCCCAGCCCGGCTCGGTGGCGCCGAAAAGCGACCAGGCCAGTTCGCTCATCGCGTCGGTCTCGCAGTAGCGGCTGCCAAGAAGGAAGGTCAGGACGTCGTCGGGCAGGTCTTCGACCGGAACCTGACCCGCCGTCCCGGCAATCAAATCGGGGAGCCCGCTGTCCTCGATCAGGAAGTCGGACGAGAAAGTCACCGGCCCGACCGGCGCGACCACCCGCGTCACCAGATTGCCGAAGCCGTCCAGGTACTGGCTGAGGTCGCATGGCTGGCTGACCGTCATGGCGTCGGGCGTGATCAGCCGGTCCCGCAGTTCGGGATGCACGCTGAGCACGAAGAGGATCGGCGTCGGGGCCGGGCTGTCAAAGGTGATGCGGTAGCCGGCGCGGATCTTCATTACGAACTCGGGATGAGGCGACAGGGACATCCGAGCCGAGCCCCAGAGGGGCGCCGCCCGGCCGAACGATCAGCCAGCCCGACCCGTATGCCGGGCCGAGGTTCCGCATCTGGCGACTGCGGCGAGGGCGGAGCGGGCCGCCGCCAAACCATGCGACGACCAACCATTCGAGGGCCTAAACGTCGTGCGGGCTTGTACCGGCCCCAGGCCTCGTTAGGACTGACAGTCATAGCCTTGTCGCTATGGACTAGGAGTTGGCTCTGTCGGTCGTCGCCGCCATACACCATCGGACCCGTTACCGCTATGACCGGCCGGTGGACCTTGGGCCCCAGGTGGTGCGTCTGCGCCCGGCCCCGCACTGCCGGACCCGGATCCCTAGCTATTCGCTGAAGATCACGCCGGCCAATCACTTCATCAACTGGCAGCAGGACGCGCACGGCAACTGGCTGGCGCGCCTGGTCTTCCCCGAACCGACCACCGAGTTCAGCGTCACGGTCGATCTGTCGGCAGAGATGACGGTGATCAACCCGTTCGACTTCTTCATCGAGCCCTACGCCGAGACCCTGCCGTTCGATTATGACGCCGACATCAAGGACGACCTCGTCCCTTATCTGGAGGTCGACGACGACGGGCCGCTACTGCAGACGGCTGTCGACGCGCTCAATCCCAAGGGCAAGTCGACCGTCGACTTCCTGGTCGGGCTGAACGCCGATCTTCAGCGCAAGGTCGCCTATCTGGTGCGGATGGAGCCCGGCGTGCAGACGCCCGACTCCACCCTTTCGCTCGCCTCCGGCTCCTGCCGCGACAGCGCTTGGCTGTTCGTGCAGATGGTCCGCAAGCTCGGCCTCGCAGCGCGGTTCGTCTCCGGCTACCTGATCCAGCTGAAGGCCGACATCGATCCGGTGAGCGGCGCCCAGGGCACCCAGGTCGACTTCACCGACCTGCACGCCTGGGCCGAGGTCTATATCCCCGGCGCCGGCTGGATCGGCTTCGACGTCACCTCCGGCCTGCTCTGCGGCGAGGGCCACCTGCCGCTGGCCGCCTCGCCCCACTACCGCTCCTCGGCCCCGATCACCGGCATGTCCAGCGCGGCCAAGACCGAGTTCGATTTCGAAATGACGGTCAGCCGTCTGGTCGAGCCGATCCGGATCACCCGGCCGTTCGACGATGTCGCCTGGCGGGCGCTGGAGCAGCTCGGCGACACGGTCGAGCACGACTTGCAGGCCCAGGACGTGCGGCTGACCATGGGGGGCGAGCCGACCTTCGTCTCGATCGACGATTTCGAGGCGGCCGAATGGAACACCGACGCCTCGGGCCCGACCAAGCCTCTAATCTCCAAGCAATTGATCGAACGGCTGAAGGACCGGTTCGGCCCCGGCGGCATGCTGCATTACGGCCAGGGCAAGTGGTACCCCGGCGAGCCCCTGCCCCGCTGGGCGCTCGGCCTCTACTGGCGCAAGGATGGCCAGCCGATCTGGGGCGCCCTCGCGCCCGAAGACGCCAAGCCCAAGAAGGCCGACGCCGCCGACGCCCTGGCCTTCACCCGGCGCCTCGCCGCGCGGCTCGGCGTCGATCCGGAGTTCGCCCTGCCGGCGCGCGAGGACCCGCTTCACTTCATCAAGGTTGAGGCCGACTTGCCCGAGAACGTCGGCCTATCCGACGCGGCCATCGACGACGAAACCCTGCGGTCGGACCTGCGCAAGGCGATGGAAGGCGGCCTGTCCAAGGCGGTCGGCTACGTCCTGCCGCTGCGAAAGCCACTGGCCAAGGCCGAGGGCAAGGGCTGGCTGAGCGAGGCTTGGCGGTTCCGGCGCAAGCGGCTCTATCTCGTCCCTGGCGACAGCCCGATCGGCCTGCGCCTGCCGCTCGGCAGCCTGTCCAAGGTCAAGGAAAAGGACTTCCCCTACATCGTCCCGCGCGACCCCTATGAGAAGCGCGGCAGGCTCCCGGCCTTCGAGGTCATGCTGAAGGCCGCCAAGCGCGCGCCCAAGCCCGCGCCGCTGCCCGAGGACGGCGCCAAGACCAAGGGGCCCATCGTCCGCACCGCCCTGTCGGTGCAGCCGCGCGACGGCTTCCTCTACGTCTTCATGCCGCCGGTAGCGGCGGTCGAGGACTATCTGGAGCTGATCATCCAGGTCGAGCTCGCCGCCGAGGGGCTGCCGATCCGCATCGAGGGCTATGCGCCTCCCGCCGATCCCCGCGTCGAAGTGCTGAAGGTCACGCCCGATCCCGGCGTCATCGAGGTCAATGTCCAGCCCGCGGCCAACTGGCGCGAGCAGGTGCAGATCACCACGGCCGTCTATGACGAGGCGCGGACCTGCCGGCTCGGGGCCGACAAGTTCATGATCGACGGCCGCCACACCGGCACCGGCGGCGGCGCCCATGTGGTGATCGGCGGGGTCAGCCCGGCCGACTCGCCCTTCCTGCGCCGGCCCGATGTGCTCAAAAGCATCCTGCTCTACTGGCAGCGCCGCCCGTCGCTCTCCTACCTCTTCTCCGGCCTGTTCGTCGGCCCGACCAGCCAGGCGCCGCGGGTCGACGAGGCGCGCCAGGACCTGCTCTACGAACTGGATATCGCGCTCGGCATGATCCAGCCCCCGGCCAAGGGCCAGGAAACCGCCTCGCCCTGGCTGGTGGACCGGCTGTTGCGCAATCTGCTGGCCGATGTGGCGGGCAACACCCACCGGACCGAGATCTGCATCGACAAGCTCTATTCGCCCGACGGCCCGACCGGGCGGCTGGGCCTGCTGGAGTTCCGCGGCTTCGAGATGCCGCCCGACCTGCGGATGAACTTGGCGCAGCAGCTCCTGATCCGGGCCCTGGTCGCCTGGTTCTGGCGCGAGCCTCAGGACGGGCCGCTGGTCCGCTGGGGCACGGCGCTGCACGACCGTTTCATGCTGCCGCATTTCGTCTGGCAGGACTTCCAGGAAGTGCTCAGCGACCTCGCGGGGGCCGGCTACGATTTCGATCCCCAGTGGTTCGAAGCCCAGCGCGCTTTTCGCTTCCCGGTCCACGGCGAGGTGCAGTACGGCGGCGTCTCGCTGGAGCTGCGCCATGCGCTTGAACCCTGGCACGTCATGGCCGAGGAAAGCGCGGGTTCGGGCACGGTGCGGTTCGTGGATTCATCGGTCGAGCGGCTTCAGGTCCTGGCCACTGGCTTCAACCCCGGCCGTCACCTGATCACCTGCAACGGCCGCACCCTGCCTATGACGCCCACGGGCGCTTCGATGGAGGCGGTCGCGGGGGTCCGTTACAAGGCCTGGAAGCTTCCGAGCGGTTTCCACCCCACCTTGCTGGTGGACGCGCCCCTGACCTTCGACGTGGTCGACAGGTCCAGCCGGCGCTCGCTGGGCGGCTGCGTCTATCATGTCGCCCATCCGGGGGGCCGCAACTATGCTAGCGTGCCGGTGAACGCCTATGAGGCCGAGGCGCGCCGCAAGGCCCGCTTCCAGCCGCATGGCCACACGCCGGGGACGCTCGATCCACGGCCGCCGGAACCGAGCGGAGACTTCCCCATGACCCTGGACCTTAGGCGACCTTTTGGCGTCTGACCCTTCCAGAACCGCGCGGCGCAAGGCTGACCTCGACCCCGCAGGGGCGGCGAGGCTGTCCGGGTGGCTGCGCGACTACCGGCCGCTGGTTGGCGCGCCGGACGAGCTGTTCGACCCTATGGGGATCCCACGCGACAACTGGCTGCACTTCCTCGGCGACTTCGCCGAACTGCCGGAAGCCGAGTTCAAGAACCGGTTCAACCTCGCCACCCGGCACATCCGCGACACCGGCGTCTCCTACCGCGTCTATGGCGAGGAAACCGAGCGCAGCTGGCCGCTCGGGCCTCTGCCGCTGCTGCTCAGCCAGACTGACTGGGAAGAGATCGCCGCCGGGGTCGAGCAGCGCGCCAATCTGATGGAGGCCCTGCTCCAGGACATCTACGGCGAGGGGCGGCTCGTGGCCGACGGGGCCATGCCCGCCGCCGTCCTGACCGGCAGCCCCGACTTCATCCGCCCGATGCGCGGCGTGCCCCCGCCCGGCGGCCGCTATCTGCAGCTCTACGCCGTCGACCTCGCCCGCGGCCCGGACGGCCGCTGGTGGGTGCTGGACGACCGCACCCAGGCGCCGTCCGGCGCGGGCTATGCCCTGGAGAACCGGCTGGTGCTCTCGCGCACCTATCCCGCCCTTTACAACGGGATGAACGTCCAGCGGCTGGCGCCCTTTTTCGATGAACTGCGCAACGGGCTGGCCGCGACCGCCGACCGGCAGAACCCGCGCATCTGCCTTTTGACCCCCGGCCCCTTCAGCGAGACCTATTTCGAACAGGCGCATCTGGCCCGCTATCTTGGCTTCCTGCTGGTCGAGGGCGAGGACCTGACCGTGCGCGACGGCCGGGTCTATGTGCGCACGGTCGCCGGGCTGAAGCGGGCTGACGTCATTCTGCGCCGGGTCGACGCCGACTTCATCGATCCGCTGGAACTGAACGGCGCCTCGCGGCTCGGCACACCGGGGCTCCTGGAAGCCATCCGCAAGGGTGGCGGCTCGGTGCTCAACATGCCGGGCTCGGGCGTGCTGGAGACCAAGGCGCTGCTGGGCTTCCTGCCCCGGCTCTGCCGCCGGCTTCTGGGCGAGGAGCTGAAGCTTCCCAATGTCGCGACCTGGTGGTGCGGTCAGCCGCGCGAGCGGGGCGTGGTCGAGGCCAACCTCGACACCATGGCCATCGCCGCCGCCTTCACCCCCCAGGGCGGCGACCAGAGCTTCGCCCGGCCGCGGATGCTGGCCGATATGACGCCCGAGGAACAGGCGCTGTTCCGAGCCCGCCTGGCCGACCGGCCGGGCGATTTCGTCGGCCAGGAAGTCGTGCGTCTCTCGACCACCCCGACCCTGCGCGACGACCGGCTCGAGCCCGCTCCCTTCGTGCTCCGGGTTTATGCGACCGCAACGCCCAACGGCATGAAGATCATGCCCGGCGGCTTCTGCCGCACGTCCGAGCGGCCGGACGCCCGCGCCGTCTCCATGGGCGCCGATGTGCGGACCGCCGACGTCTGGGTGATCTCCGACCGGCCGGTCGAGCGGGTGACCCTTCTGGCAAACAAGGACGATGTGCAGATCCGCCGGATCGCAGGGCTTCTCCCCAGCCGGGCCGCGGACAACCTCTACTGGCTCGGCCGCTATCTGGAGCGGGCCGAGGCCACCCTTCGCCTGGTGCGCGCGCTCTGCACCAGCCTGATGAACTCCGAGGGCGCCGCGCTGAACGATGGCGAGACCCTGGGCCGGCTACAGGGCCTGCTGATCGACTGGGAGGCGCTGGACGAGGAGGCGCTCGGCGGCAGGGCGCTCGACGCCGCGCGCGCCGCCCTGCACGACCAGGACGCCTTCGGCTCGGTCATCCATCTGGTCCGCTCCGCCCGCCGCGCCGCCGCCAGCCTACGCGAGCGGCTGTCCGCCGATTTCTGGACCCTGCTTCTGAACCTGGAGAGCATGCTGCTGGAGGGCGCCGACCCAGCCTCCGAGGCGGCCGCCCTAGAGCAGGTCGAGAGCGCTTTACAGACCCTGGCCGCCCTGTCGGGCCTGGCCCAGGAGAACATGAACAGGGGCGTCGGCTGGCGCTTCCTGGACATGGGCCGGCGGCTGGAGCGCGGCGTCAACATCTGCCGCTGCACGCGGGTGTTCGCCCACGCCGAGGCCTCCAGCGACGACCTCGATCTGCTACTCGACGTGGCCGACAGCCAGATCACCTATCGCGCGCGCTACCTGATCGGCCTCGCCCTGAAGCCCGTGCTCGACATGGTCATGCTCGATCCGTTCAACACCCGCTCCCTGGCCTTCCAGATGGTGACCCTGAAGGAGCACCTCGCGGCCCTGCCGGCCCTGGTCGAGGACGGGATGCTGGAAACGCCCAAGCGCACCCTGTTCGCCCTCTCGGCCAAGGTAGAGACGAAAACGGCCGGCGAGCTCGATTCCAAGGCGATCCGGACGCTGGAGCAGTCGCTGCTACGGCTCTCGGAAGAGATCGCCGACCGCTATTTCCTGCAGAGCGGCGGCGCCCGGCCCAACGCCAAGCTGGCGACCCTGGCATGATCTATTCGATCCGCCACCGTACGGTTTACAGCTACGAGGCCCAGGTCAAATTCGCCCGCTGTGTCCTGCGCCTTACCCCCCCGACCATCGCGAGCCAGCGGGTGATCTCCAGCAGCGTCACCGTCACACCTAAGCCGCTCGAGACCCAGGACCGGATCGGGCCGTTCGGCGCACGGACTCTGACCGTTGTGGTCGATACGCCTCACCGCGCCCTGGTGATCGAGGCGCGGGCCGTGGTCGAGGTGCGGCCGCCCCAGCCGGGCCTGCTCTCCACCGACCCCGCCTGGGAGACAGTGCGGACGCTCGCCTTCGGCAGCGCCAGCCTCGCCGCCGACGGTCCGGCCTCCTATCTCTACCCGACGGCGCGGACCCCCCTGCGCACCGAGCTGACCGAATACGCGCGCACCTGCTTTTCGCCCGGCCGGCCTATCGTCGAGGCGGCGACCGCCTTCATGGTCCGCATCCACAACGACTTCACCTACGACTCCAAGGCGACCAACGTCCGAACCCAGGCGATTGACGCCTTCAAGTCCCGGCGCGGCGTCTGCCAGGACTTCGCCCATGTTATGATCTCGGGCCTGAAGGGGCTGGGCCTGCCCGCCGCCTATGTCTCGGGCTATCTGCGCACCACCCCGCCGCCGGGGCGCCCAAGGCTTGAGGGCGCCGACGCCACCCACGCCTGGGTCTCGCTCTGGTGCGGCCCAGAGCTCGGTTGGATCGGCTTCGACCCCACCAACGCCATTCGGGTCGAGGACGATCACATCGTGCTGGCGGTCGGCCGCGACTATTCCGACGTGGCCCCGATCGAGGGCATCCTCTTGGCGCCGGGCGATCAGACCCTCAAGGTCGAGGTCGACGTCGTTCCGCAGGACGAGCTGACCGCCCAGCGTTAGGCGGCCCCGCGAAGAGATCAGCCATGCCCGTATTCCCCGAAGACATCTTCACCGAGCCCAGCGACGTCGATCCCGACACCCTGGCCAACCTGGGACCGCTAGGGCGCCTGGCCGGCGTCTGGGAGGGGCGGCGCGGCGTCGACCTCAGCCCCAAGGCCGACGGTCCCGAACGGCGCGACTATATCGAGCGGATCAGCTTCCAACCCATCGATCCTCAGGCCAATGGCCCCCAGCTGTTCTACGGCCTGCGCTACCACGTCCACATCACCACCGAGGAAGAGGACACCACCTTCCACGATCAAGTCGGCTACTGGCTTTGGGAGCCGGCGACGGGGCTGGTGATCCAGACCCTGGCAATCCCGCGCGGGCAGGTCGCAATCGCCACCGGAACGGCCGCGACCGACGCCGACCGGCTGGTGCTGACGGCCGAGCGCGGCGACACAGAGTCCGGCATCTGCTCGACCGCCTTCCTGGAATACGCCTTCCGAACCGAAAGCTATCGGATCGAGGCAGTGTTCAACCCTGACGGATCCTGGAGCTACACCTCGGAGGTCGTGCTCGCGGTGCGCGGCCAGCCCGAACCCTTCACGCACCGCGACCAGAACACCCTGGTGAGGATCGCCGGGCCGCAACCGAACCCCCTGCTGCGAAAGCTGGCTGAAAAGTCGGCGACCTAGGGGCCATGGAGGAGGCCTCCGACAGCCGGTCGCCAGACCGCAGGGACAGGATCGTGGCCCTGCTCGGCGGGCGGTCGATGGTCATAGCCCTGATCGTGGCCAGCGCCTTCTTCATGGAGAACCTGGACGCGACGATCATCGTCACCGCCCTGCCGAAGATGGCTCAGAGCTTCGCGATCACCCCGGCACGGATGAGTCTGGGCGTCACCGCCTATATGCTGGCCGTCGCCGCCCTGATCCCCGCAAGCGGCTGGCTGGCCGACAGGATCGGTGCGCGGACCCTATTCTTCTCGGCCATCGGCGTCTTCACCCTCGCCTCCATGCTGTGCGGGATAGCGCCCAACTTCCCGACCTTCATCGCCGCGCGGATCGTCCAGGGCGCCGCGGCCGCGATGATGTCGCCCGTGGGCCGGCTGGTGGTTCTTCGAAACACTCAGAAGAGCGAGCTGATGCGCGCCCTCTCCACCCTGGTCTGGCCGGCCCTGATCGCGCCCGTGCTGGGCCCGCCGCTCGGCGGCTTCATCACCGACGCGGCGAACTGGCGCTGGATCTTCTACGTCAACCTGCCCCTCGGGCTGATGGGCATGGCGCTGGTGTTGGGCTTCATCCCCAATGAGAAGGCGGCCGAACCGACGCCTTTCGACATCAAGGGCTTCCTGCTCATGGCTCTTGCCCTGGGCTGCCTCACCTACGGCATCGATCTGATCGGTTCGCTCCGTCCCGCGAGTCTCGGCGTCGGCTCGGGGCTGCTCGCGCTGGCGGTCCTGATCGGCTGGCGTGCCTACCTCCACGCCGGGGCCACGCCGAGGCCGGTGGTCAGCCTTGACGCCCTTCGGGTGAAGTCCTTTTTCGTCAGCAACATCACGGGCGGAAACATCTCGCGAGCTGCAGTCAGCGCCACGCCCTTCCTGCTGGCGCTTATGTTCCAGCTCGGGCTCGGCATGAGCGCCGCCGTGTCCGGTCTGCTGCTGCTCATCTACATGGCCGCCAACCTCGCCCTGAAGACGGTGACCACGCCGATCATGCGCAGGTTCGGCATCCGCAATGTACTGGTCGTGAACAGCCTCCTCGCCTCGGTCGCCATAGCGGCCTGCGCCCTGATATCCCCGGCCTCGCCTCTGGCGCTCAACGCTCTCATCCTGGCCTTCGCCGGGGCCAGCCGATCGATGCAGCTGACGGCGATCACCACCATCACCTTCGCCGACATCGCGCCCGATCAACGCGCGCCGGCCACGGTCCTGTTTTCGCTGACCATGCAGGTCTTCATGGGCATGGGCGTCGCCGTGGGCGCCCTGATGCTGAACTTCAGCCAGATCCTGCGCGGCGCCCCGGTGCTTGGCCTGTTCGACTTCCGGCTGGCCCTGGTCCTGACCGGCCTCTTCAGCGCCCTGGCCGTCTTCCCCTACGCCAGCCTGCCCCACGGGGCCGGCGCCGAGATCAGTGGAACGAAATAGAATGGCTGTCCCTCATCAGATCCTGATCGTCACCCCGATTTCGCCCGTCGTCATCGAAGGCTGCGGCCAGATCGCGCCCTGCCTGGAGGCCAGCCGCGACGCGGTGATGAGCGTCGAAGCGGACCTGTCGACCATCCGCGCCATGGCGGTGTGGGACTGCATCGTCGACGCCGCCATGCTGGACCGGCTGCCGTCTCTGGAGCTCGTGGCCAATTTCGGCGTCGGCTACGACAAGGTCGATGTGGCCGCCGCGACCGCGCGCGGGATCGCGGTCACCCACTCGCCGGGCGTGCTGACCGAGGAGGTGGCGGACCTGACCCTCGGCCTCCTGCTGATGACCGTGCGCCGTCTGGGCGAGGCCGAGCGGTTCGTGCGGGCTGGCCGCTGGGCAAGCGGTCCCTTCCCCCTGTCGCCAACCCTGCGCGGCCGACGGGTCGGGATCCTAGGCATGGGCCGGATCGGCATGGCGGTCGCGAGGCGCCTGGAGGGCTTCGGCGTCGAGATCGCCTACTGCAGCCGAAGCCTCCGCACCGACGCGCCCTACGCCTATTTCCCCGACGCGACCGGCCTGGCCTCCGCGGTCGACACGCTGATCTGCCTCCTGCCCGGCGGGGCCGGGACGCGCCACGCCATCAATGCGGAGATCCTTGAGCGGCTCGGACCGACCGGCTTGCTGATCAACGTTGGGCGGGGCTCCACGGTCGATGAAGCCGCCCTGGCCGAAGCGCTACGCGCGGGCGTGATCGCCGCCGCCGGTCTTGATGTTTTCGAGACCGAGCCGCTGGCCGGCGGGCCGCTGACGGCGCTGGAGAACGTCGTCCTATTGCCCCATGTCGGCTCGGCCAGCGTCCACACCCGCGCGGCGATGGGCCAACTGGTGGTCGACAATATCGCCGCCTGGATCTCAGGACGGCCGGCGCTGACGCCCACCCCGGAATCCCAGGCGGCCGGATTGCTGAAGTCTGGTCTCGCGCGCCGAGATTCCTAAACCAGGTGCGCGGCGACCGTCTGGATGGGCGCCGTCCAGTCGCCCGGCGCGGCCTGCCTGTGCAAACGCGCGGTCGGGTACCAGGGGCTTTCGGACCGGCCGAGACCCCAGCGCCAGTCCGGCGCGTAGCGCAGCAGGATGCTCACCGGCTTGCCCATGGCGCCACCCAGATGGGCGACGCCGGTATCGACGCTGACGAGATGATCCAGGCCGTCGAGTATGGCCATGGTGTCGTAGAAATCAGAGATTTCGGCGCCAAGATCGATCAGCGGCGCCGCGCCGGCATAGCCCGCGATCGATTCCCTCGCCGGGCCCACTTGTAGGGAAACCAGGGCGAGGCCTTCGACCGCCCCGAGCGGCGCCAGCGCGTCGAACGGCAGCGTGCGGCCGAGGTCGCCGCCAAGGCCGACGCGACCTGACCAGACCAGCCCCACGCGCTTCAGCCCGGGATCCATCCTGGCGTCGAGCTTGGCTCGCCAGTCGGCCGCCCGATCACGCGCGGCGTGAAGATAGGGAATGGGCGCGGGGATGGTCTCCAGCGTGGTTCCGAACAGGATCGGAAGGTCCGATAGGACGGCGTGGGCGGCGAAAGGCGGCAGGGCGTCCCAGCGATCAACGCACAGGGCGACACCGGACTGGCTTTCCAGGAAGGGCCGCACCGCCGCACCGCCGATGACCAGCAGTTGCGAGCATCGCTCGGCCGCCAGCGGCAGGTAGCGCGCGAACTGGATGACGTCGCCGAAACCCTGGTCGGCCATGATCAGCAGCGGTCCCTGGATCACGCGCCCGTCCCAGCCGGGCGCGGTCCCGGGCGGGACCGGCCGCCGGGCCCCCGGGAGGCGAAAGCGCCAATCGAACTCGCGCCAGCCTTCCTCATATTGGCCGCGGAGAAGGAGGCACTCGGCCAGCTCGAAATGCGCACCGGCGTGCCCAGGGGCCAGTTCAAGCGCCCGCCGCAGAGCCTCGATCGCCTCGTCGATCTCCAGTCGGTCGTAATGGACCAGAGCGAGATTGTAGGGGGCTTCCGCGTCCTCGCGGTCGAACCCGACCGCCAGCCGCGCCTGCGCCAGGGCTTCGTCGAGCCGCGTGAGGCGGCGGTAGAGCTCGCCGAGAGTGCGGCGGTATCGGCTGACCTCCGGCGCCGCCGCCACAGCCCGTTCGACATATGCCGCCGCTTCGGGAAAGCAGCCACGCTTGGCCGCCACCACGCCCGCCTGGTGCATGACGTCGTGCCGCTCGGGGTGGGCCGCGGCGACCTGCGCGAACAGGCGCGCGGCCTCCTCCAGCCGGTTATTGTCCTCGTGCCGGCTCGCTTCGGCCAGCGCGCGCAGAACCGACAGCGGCAGGTCGGCGCTCATCGGTCTTGCTCTGTGAATTTGTCCAGGATGGATGTCTTCAGTTGACGGGCGGTTTGATGGCTTCCTCGGGCGGGACGTCGGAGGGCTTCAGACCGGCGTAGACAAGGGCGTCCTTATGGTCGGCCTTGACCTTGGCGACCCCGGCCGGGGTCACCGGAGCGCCCCACAGATAGAGACGATCCAGCTTCGGCAAGGCGGCCGAGAGCGGGCCAAGCCCGGCGTCGGTGACCTTGGTCTCGACCAGGTTCAGATAGCTGAGCCCCTTCAGCGCGCTCAGAGCTGGCAGGCCGGCGTCGGTGATCGGATTGCCCTCCAGCCTCAGCTGCGAAAGACTGGCGAAGCTGGCGATGGTCTTGAGGTCCGCGTCGGAAACACCCGCCGAGCGCAGATTGAGCGTGCGGATTTGGGGGGCGATCTTGGCCAGCCTTGGCCAGTCGGCGGCGGTCAGGTCGCGCAGGGCGGCGAAATCGACCGCGAGCAGATTGCTGGTCCTGTCGATGGGCCGAACGATGAAGCCCGATGTCTTCAGCGCCTCCACCGCGGCCGCATCGGCCGCCGCGACCTTGGGAAGCGCCGCGACCGTCCCGATAATCGGCAGGCCGGCGTCTTCCGCCTCAGCCCCCGAGCCGGCGCCGAGCGCCTTCTGCAGGGTCGCCGTCTGGGCGTCGGAGAGTTTCAGCGCTCCCACCAGGCCGGACTTGGGCGCGCCGGCCGCGATCCAGACGCCGACGGCGGCGGTCTGGTCGGCGGTCAGCGGGGTCTTGCCGTCCTTGGGCATGTAGTCGGCGTTGCCCGATGGCAGGGTGATGCGGTGGAAGAGGTTGGAGTTGGCGCTGTCGCCCGGCTTGATCACCGCGCCGCCCTTGCCGCCCTTCATAAGGGCGTCGTAGTTGGCGATCGACAGGC
>CANJKM010000065.1 GCA_947474805.1 Caulobacterales bacterium
GATGTCCGCGCCGGGGCGCAGGCGGGAATAGGGTCCGACGATGGCGCCAGCCTGGACGACGGCGCCCTCCAGATGGCTGAAGGCGCGGATTCGGGCGGGGCCGGCGATGACGACGCCCGGGCCGAAGATCACATAGGGCTCGATCAGGCTGCCGGGGGCGATCTGCGTATCGAACGACAGCATCACCGTGTCGGGCGCGGGCATGGTCACGCCGCTGTCGAGCAGGGCGACGCGGCGGCGGGCCTGCCACAGACCCTCGGCGCGGCTGACCCCGGCCTGACTGTCGGCGCCCATGACGGCCTCTTCCGGGGCGAAGGCCGCCCGGATGGCGGCGCCCTCGGCGGCGGCGATCTTCACGATTTCGGTCAGGTAGTATTCGCCCTTGGCGTTGTCGTTTCCGACCCGGGCCAGCCAGCCCAGCAGCTTTTGCGCGGGCGCGGCCAGGAAGCCGGCGTAGCAGGCGCGGACGGCCTTCTCGGCGTCGGAGGCGTCGCGGGCCTCGACGATGCGGCGCACGGCCCCGGCCTCGATGATCAGCCGGCCGTAGAGGGCCGCATCGACCGGCTCGAACCCGAGCAGGGCGAGGTCGGCGCCCGCCTCGCGCAGGGCGAACAGGGGTTTCAGGTCCTCGGCAGTGAGGAGGGGGCAGTCGGCGTTCAGCACCACGACGTCGCCGGAAAAGCCCTCCAGCCCGGCCTTGGCGGCCAGGACGGCATGGCCGGTGCCGAGCGGCGGGTCCTGCACGGCCACGGCGCCGGCGCCCAGGCGCTTGGTCACATGCGCCCCGACCTGAGGACTGTGGGTCCCGACCACCACCACGATCCTCAAACAGCCCGCGCCCTGGGCGGCGTCGATGGCGATGTCGAGCATGGCCCGGCCGCCCACCGCGTGCAGCACCTTGGGCGTCGGCGAGCGCATGCGCGTGCCTTGCCCAGCGGCCAGGATAACGGCGGCGCGCTCGCTCATGCTTCCTCCGAAGGACCCCAGATGCGATTTAGCCAGGACCGGCCCGAATCGCTTTCCCTATTGAACCATGTCCCCAGAGCCCCAGCGCCTTACAACTGACAGCCTGAACGACGTGGTCGTCGTCTTCGACCTCGACGGCACCCTGATCGACACCGCGCCGGACCTGATCGGCTCGCTGAATGTCCTGCTGGACGAGCGGGGCCTGCCGCTCTGCGCCCGCGAGGCGGTGCACGGCCTGGTGGGGCGCGGGGCGCGCCAGATGATCCAGCGCGGGTTCGCCGAAGCGGGCAGGGCGCTGACCGACGAGGAGGCGCCGGAGCTCGTCTCGCGCTTCATCGAGATCTATCTCGCCCGCATCGCCGACGAGAGCCGACCGTTTCTCGGCTGTGTCGCGGCGCTCGATGTGCTGGAGGCGGCGGGCGCGCGGCTGGCGGTCTGCACCAACAAGCGCACCGACCTGTCCGTCGCGCTTCTGAGCGCGCTCGGGCTCGACGCCCGGTTCGCCGCCATCGTCGGCGCCGACAGCGCCCCCGCGGCCAAGCCGGATCCGCGCCACATCCTCCATACGGTAGCAGCCGCGGGCGGCGGGCGCGGGCTGATGGTGGGCGACAGCAACAACGACATCGACGCCGCCCGGGCCGCCGGACTGCCCTCGATCGCCGTCAGCTTCGGCTATACCGAAATCCCGGCGCACGAACTCGGGGCCGACCTGGTTATCGACGCCTATGACGCATTGCCCGAAGCCGTGTCGCACCTCCTTGCCGGGTGACCCGGCCTCCGCTATAGCCACGGCCCTCCCAGGCAAGGATGCGTAGCTCAGCGGGAGAGCACCTCGTTCACACCGAGGGGGTCACAGGTTCAATCCCTGTCGCATCCACCACTTCCTTAACGACCCAGAGACGGTTCGGGCTTGGCAATCGCCAGCTTGGCCATATCTCTATCAGGGCCAATGAAGGGAGACGCCATGCGCGCTTTTATCGTTCTGATGCTCGCCGCCGCCGCGATGTCGACGGCCGCCTGCAACACGGTCGCCGGCGCCGGCCGCGATGTGACCTCGGTCGGCCGCAAGGTGACCCAGACCGCCAAATAGGCTCGCGGTCGCGAAGGGACGGAACCGACGCCCGAGGCGGGGGTTCTAGCTTAGCCATTTCAAGGAGACCTCAATGCGCAAGCTCATCGTCCTGCTCGTCGCCGCCGCCTCGCTGTCGACCGCCGCCTGCAACACCATCGCCGGCGCCGGCAGGGACACCTCGTCCGTCGGCCGCACCGTGACCGACGCCGCGAAATAAGCCTGCGCGGGGCCGGCCCTGGCGGCCGGTCCCGCGACGGACCTCCTTCATGTGCGGTTCAGGGAAACCGGAGCCACACTGGGCGCGTTAACTTTGCAACGCGTTCGGAGGAGGTCTTCCAATGACCCTGCGCAAACCCAGCATCGCCGCCCTCGCGGCGCTCGCCGTCTTCACCGGCGGCATAGCCCTCGCCGACACCGCGGCGGCGCATCCTTCAGCTTCAGTTTCGGGAACGGCCCGGCCTACGGCTATGGCTACGGCGCGCCCTACGGCTACTACGGCGGCGGCTACCGCTACGCCGCGCCGCGCTACTATCGCAATGTGCGGCCCTCCTACGCCGCGCCGCGCTACGGCTACCGCTATCCGTCGCGCTACAGGGCCTGCGACCGCTGGATGTGGGACGGCTGGCGCCAGACCTATGTCCTGGTGCGGGGCCGCTGCTAGGCGGCGACCGGTGCGGCGAACAACAGCCGAAGCGTTCCGGCGTTCTCGGTCAGATCGGCCAGGCTGTAGTCGTCCAGCACGGCCATGAAGGCGGCCTGCGCCCTATAGAGCGCGCCCTTGAGCTTGCAGGCCGGGGCGATGGCGCAGGCGCGCGCGCCGCCGTCGAAACAGGGCACGATGGCCATGTCGGGCTCGGCCGAGCGGACGACGTCGCCCACCCTGATCTCGCTCGCGGGCCGGGCCAGCACCAGGCCGCCGCCGCGTCCGCGCGCGGTGGTCACATACCCGCCGAGCCCCAGGTTGTGGGCCACCTTGGTGAGGTGGTTCTTGGAGATTCCGTAGCAGTCGGCGATCTCGGCGATGGTCGGGCGCCGCTCGGGATGGGATGCGAGATAGATCAGCATCCGCAGCGAATAATCTGTGTAGGCGGTCAGCCTCATGCGCGCTTCCTCCGCCTCCAGAAGACCCATCCGCCGCCGGCCACGCCGAGGATGCCGACGAGCCAAATCCAGGCGAATTGGGTGGCGCCGACCGCCGTCGCGCCATCCGAGGCCTTGGCTCCAACGCTGCGGGCGGCGACCCGGTAGAGATAGACCCGGCCCGGCTGGGCGGTCTCGTCGATGAAGCCCGTGTCGGTGGAGAGGCCGACCATCCGGCCGTTGCGGCTGATCGCATAGTCCTCGGCCCCGCTCGCCGGGGCGCTCCAGGACAGCTTCACGCCACCGTCCAGCACCTTTGCCTTCAGGGCGGCGGGCTTGCCCGGCGGACCCTTGTCGGCGGCCGCGCGCTCACCCCGCAGTTGGGGCCGGTCGAAGGGGAAGGTCTCCGCCTTCACGCGCGGATCGACCAGGGCCTCGGTGAGGAAGGCCTTGATGCCGGCGCGGTCGGTCTCGTCGGTGCTCGGCGCATAGTCCGTGCCGTCTGGTAGGGTGTCGCGCTCGCCGCGCGCCTTCTGGGCGTAGAGGTCCAGGACCTCGTCCATGGTGGTGAATTCGCCAGTGTGCATGAAGCTGCGACGCAGGACGACGTTGCGGAGGGTCGGGATATGCATCCGGCCGCCGTCGGCCTTGTCGCCGGTGACGTCGCGGCGGCCGAAGTCGTGGAAGGCCGGGCGCAGGCCGACGGCTTTGAACTCATCGTCGGCGAACAGCGGCGGCTTATGGCAGAGGTCGCATTTGCGGTACTCGAACCAAGCCTTGCCGGCGCGCGCGGCGTCGCTGAGCGGCTTGATCTTGGCCTGATCGAGGTCCCAGGGTGTCTGGTCGGCGACCAGGGTGCGCTCATAGGCGGCGATGGCGAAGGCGATCCGCGTGGGGGTGATCGCAGGGTCGCCGAAGGCCTGCTTGAACAGCTGCGGATAAGACTTGCCGGCGATCCCGGCCTGGAGGTCGGCCGGCAGCTTGCGGGCCAGGGCCAGGGGTTTGGCCTTCTTCAGCGCGCCGAGCAGCTCGGGCCACTGGCGCTTCTCGTGCGCCATCTCAGCGTCGTTGAAGAGGGGGCCGATCGCCTGGTTCTCCAGGGCGCCGCCCTCGGCGATCTCGACCTTGCCGGAGACCGGGTCCTTGAACACCGAGCCGGCGCGGCCGTCCCAGAAGGCGGTCTTGTTCCACAGGCCGCCGAAATAGGAGGGGGCGGTGCGGGTCCCGACCATCGGGCCGTCGCCGTAGACGGCGTGGGGAGCGTGCACGCCCTTGGCGTTCATATGGCCGACACCGGGGGAGCCGAAGGTGTCGTCGGCGGTGCCGAGCTTGCCGTCCTGGCCCGCGCCGCGCTGGCGGCGCGGGTCGCCGCCGCCGCGTCCGGGCTGGTGGCATGTGCCGCAGGCGACGGTGTTGTCGCTGGAGAGCTGTTCGTCCCAGAACAGGGCCTTGCCGAGGATGCGCTTGGCCTCGGTGGTGGGGTTCTCGCGCGGGACGGGCGGCGCGGGCAGGGCGGCCGAGGCCGCAGCCGCGCCGAGGACCAAGCCGATCGCGGTCAGGAGGCCGAGGAGAACAGGCTTGGATCTATAAACATACATTAGAAATGCATCTTATCGCGCATAGGCCGACGCCTCAAGGGCGCCCCACGCAACCAAAGCGCAGCGCATGCGCCGCGTCACCCTAGGGAAATCCCGAAGCCTCAGGCGGGCGCGGTCTCCGGATCGCCGGTGGCCTCAGCCAGCACGCCCTCCCACTTGGCCACGGCGGCGGCGGCGACCGAGTTGCCGATCACATTGGTGGCGCTGCGGCCCATGTCGAGGAAGTGATCGACGCCCAGGATCAGAAGCAGGCCGGCCTCGGGAATGTGGAAGAAGGCCAAGGTGGCGGCGATCACCACCAGCGAGGCGCGCGGCACGCCGGCGATACCCTTCGAGGTCAGCATCAGGATGGCGACCATGGTGATGTGCTGGGCCAAGGTCAGATGGATCCCATAGACCTGGGCGATGAAGAGGGTGGCGAAGGTCGTGTACATCATCGACCCGTCCAGATTGAACGAATAGCCGAGGGGCAGGACGAAGCTGGCGATCCGTTTGGGGACGCCGAAGGCTTCCAGAACCTCCAGGGTGCGGGGATAGGCCGACTCCGAGGAGGCGGTGGAGAAGGCGAGCAGGGCCGGCTGGCGGATCATCCGGGCGAGCAGCAAAGAGCGCCGGCCGATGACCAGGAAGATCGCCAGGAACAGCAGGCCCCACAGGAAGGCCAGGCCCAGGTAGAAGCTGCCGACAAAGGCGAAGTAGGTCTTGACGATGCCAAGCCCTTCGGTGCCAACGGTCGAGGCGATTGCTGCGAAGACGGCGACGGGCGCGAACTTCATCACATAGTCGGTGATCTTCAGCATCACCGAGGAGACTTCCTCGACGATGTCGAGCAGGCGGGCGGCCCTCGGCCCCAACGCCGCTACGGCGATGCCCGCGAACAGCGAGAAGACCACGATCTGCAGGATTTCGTTGGTCGCCATAGCCTGGACCACCGAGGCGGGGAAGACGTGGGCGATGAAGTCCTTCAGCGACAGCTCGGAGGCCACGCCGGAGGCGGCGGTGGCGGGCGGGATCGGCAGGCTGAGGGTCGTGCCGGGGTGCATCACGGTCGCCAGCACCATGCCGATGGTAAGGGAGACGATGGAGGCGGTGAGGAACCAGCCCATGGTCTTGGCCCCGATCCGGCCGATCGACTTGCCGTCGCCCATATGGGCGATACCGGCCACCAGGGTCGAGAAGACCAGGGGCGCGATGATCATCTTGATCAGCCGCAGGAAGATGTCGGTGAGGATGGAGATGTAGCCGGTGATCGCGGCCGCCTGAGCGGGCGGCGCGAAGGCGTGAATGGATGCGCCGACGATTCCGCCCAGAACTAGGCCGATCAGAATGAAGAGGGTGAAGCGGCTGGACATCGGGTCTCCGGAAGCGTGATCGTTCAAGCTGCCCCGGCGCGGGCGCGGCGAAAAGCGGAATCCGCTCTGCGAACCCCCAGCCTTACGCTGAAGCAAGGTTGCCACCCAAGCTTCGCCGCGATTGCCGCGCTTTATGGTCGATCTGCCGAAGGAGTTCGAGCTTGGACGGACGCGTTCTGGTGGTCGAGGACGACGCCGAGACGCCCGCCTATGTCTCCAAGGGCCTGCGCCAAGCTGCGTGGCCGCCTTGCGGCTGGAGGACAACAGCCCGGGCCTGAGGGCGGTGATGGCGTTCAAGCGGGCCTAGAACGGGTCAGTCTCGCTGCGCGGGCTTGGCGCGTCGATCCGCGGGACATAGCGGTTCTTGTCAGTGTCGTTCCGTTAGGGCTGGACCTAGGGGCGCGACCCTTGCTAGGCAGAGGGGCTGTAACCTTTTGACGCACCCCCTGGGGCGCAGGATACAAGAACGCTTTCGAATGAAGCCCAACAGTCCCGTTGAATCCAACCCCCAGTCGAGGCCCAGTCAGGCCCGCATCGGGTGCGGTCTGCGCGCCCTGTTCGAAGGGGTTACGGATAGTCCTCTACCGGACCGGCTGGCCGACCTGACCGCGAAACTGGACGCCGCCCTTGAGCGAGGCGAGCTGCTCGCCCGCCGCCGCTCAAGTTAGCGTCTAGACCGGCGTCCGGCGCCGGGCGCCCTGGCTGGCCTCGCCGCCTTTGCGGCCGGCGTTGGCGGCCAGTTCCCGATCCTGAGAGAAACTCCGCTTTTCGTTCGGTACGCTCTCGCCGCCCTTGCGGGCGATCTCGCGCTGCCGCACCGGGTCCATTGAGGCGAAGCCCCGGTTGGACGTCCGCCGCGGCTCTCCGTTCTGCCGTTCCGACATCACTTACTCCCTTTCGGCTGTGGGGAAGGTAACCGCCGCCTCGGGCTGGGGTTCCGGCTCCGAGTTGAAATCGGGGCGGCGTTCACGCGAAGTCCACCGGCCGGCCGTCGTCGGGATCAGGCTTGGAAGGCTCGGGAGCCTCGGCTGGGGTGCTCGCGGGATCGATCTCCGGATAAAGCGGCCGCGGCGGCGCGGGATCGGGCGGGGTCGGTTGATTGTCGGGCATGGTCGGCTCCTGTATCGGTCCGTTGAAACGCGCGGCCTGCCCTTGGGGTCCACGTCTTGTGCGTCTTAGTGAAGCGGAGATCGCGTACGTGATTGCGCGGGCGTGGAAAGCCTGAGACAGCAAGGAATTCTACGCTCCGAAGTCCCAGGCGAGACCGTGCAGACGAGGACGGAACATTGACGCGCCTGAAGCGTTTATGGCCCGCGGTCGGCAAGGCTCGACCGCTTGGACCCGAGGAGCCGGTCGAGCCCCTGGGCAACGGGGGGGCTCTATGCCGGCCAAGCAGATCGTTCGCCAAGCTCCCTATCTGCGCCGCTTCGCCCGCGCGCTCACCGGGGGGCAGGAGGCCGGCGACCAGCTGGTGCAATCGACGATGGAGCGGTTGCTCCAGGGCGATGCCCAGCTCGACGAGGGCCTGGGGCTGAGTCCCGGCCTCTATCACGTGCTCATCTCGACCTGGCGCGGGCTGGACGGCCACGCCGAGGGCTCGGCCGCCTCGGCCGCCGATCAGCGGCTACAGGTGCTGTCGCCCGAGCGGCGGGCGGCCCTGCTGCTGGTCGCCATGGAGGGGTTCGACGCGGGCGAGGCCGCCAGGATCATGGAGCTCGACGCCGCCGCCTTCTCAAGCCAGTTGGCGAAGGCCGAGGCCGACGTGGAGGCCCAGCTGGCCACAGATGTCCTGATCATCGAGGACGAGCCGATCATCGCGCTCGACCTGACGCGGCTTGTGCGCGAGCTCGGCCACCGGGTGGTGGGCGTGGCGACCACGCGGCGTGAGGCGGTGACGCTGTCGCAGCCGGGGCGTATTGGCTTGGTGTTGGCCGATATCCGGCTGGCGGACGGCTCTTCGGGCATGGACGCGGCCGCCGACATTCTGCAGACGCTTGATGCGCCGGTGATCTTCATCACCGCTTTCCCCGAACACCTTTTGACGGGAGAGGGGCCTGAGCCCGCATTCCTGATCACCAAGCCGTTCCGCGAGGAAACGGTGAAGGCGATGATCGGGCAAGCCCTCTTCTTCCGAGCGCCGCGAAGCCAGGCGGCCTAGCGTTAGGGCCTCAAAGTCCTATATCGGAGCTGAGCAGGAACCTTGGCGGCGCCCAAGGGTTTGAGCCGCACGCAGCCGGAGAGCAAAGCCATGACCGATATCCCCGCCGACGCCCCCGTCGCCGCCGTCAAGACCGCCGCCAAGACCGCCAGAACCGCCGCCAAGCGCGTCTCGGCCAAGCCGAAAGCCAAGGTCAAGGCCGCGGCCAGCACGGCCAAGAAGTCCCTTAAGGCGGAAGCCGGCGTCGCCCCCGCCAAGGTGGCTGAGCTGCGCACCTCGGCCGCGGAACTCCGCATCGCCGCCGCCGCCAGGACTGTCGCCGCCAAGAAGTGGGCGGAAGGTCAGGCCGAGGTCGCCAAGGAATGGGCCGCCGACACCACTGAACACCTGCGCGACACCGTCCAGGAGCGTCCCCTGACCTCGGTCGGGATCGGCGCGGGCGCGGCCTTCGCCGCCGGCTTGGTGCTGGGCGTGCTGTTGGTGCGGCGCTAGCTAGAGCGGCAGGCGGAAGGTCGCCCCGTCCTAGGCTTTAGAGCGGCAATCGAACGGTCGCCCGCAGGCCGCCGCCCTCACGGTTCTTCAGGCTCGCGTCGCCGCCGTGCGATCGGGCCACCGACCGCACCACCGCGAGACCAAGTCCCGCGCCGCCGGTCGCGCGCGAGCGGGACGGCTCGCCGCGGTGGAAGGGTTCGAACACCTGCTCGCGGTCGCTGTCCAGCACGCCGGGGCCGTCGTCATCGACCTCGATCACCGCGTCCCGGCCGTCGGCATAGACGCGGGCGCGGGCGTTGCCGGCGAACTTCACCGCATTGTCCATCAGATTGGTCACCAGCCGCCGCAGGGCGATCGGGTCGCCCTCGACAATCACCGGCTCAGCCTGGTCGGAGGTCACGTCCTGCCCGGTTTCGGCCATCTCGTCGGCCACGCTCTGGACCAGGGACGACAACTCCAGCTTCGACCGCTCTCCGGTGTGGGAGGCGTCGCGGACGAAGGCCAGGGTCGCCGAGATCATGGCGTCCATCTGCTCGATGTCGTTGGCCATCTTGGCTCTGACGCCGTCCGGCGCGGCCTCCACACGGAATCGCAGCCGGGTGAGCGGTGTGCGCAGATCGTGGGCGACGGCGCCCATCATGGCGGTGCGATCCGCCACATAACGGCGCAGCCGGTCCTGCATTTCGTTGAAGGCGACCGCGGCGACCCCAATTTCGGACGGTCCGGCGATCGCGAGGTGAGGCGCGGTCGGATCGCGCCCGAATTGCTCGGCGGCCTCGGCGAAGGCGGCGATCGGCGCAGCGAGACGGCGGGCGAACACGAAGGCCAGCGGAGCGAGCGGAACCAGGCTGATCAGGAACCAGAGCAGGATCCGCTTCTGCCAGGCGGAGAAAAGGCCGGTTTCGCCGGCTTTCAACGAGACCCAGCCGCCGTCCCGCCGCTGATGTTCGACCAGGAGGGGGCCCAGCAGATAGGCGTCGCTTTGGCTGGCGGCCGCAGGGCGCTCGCGATCGGTGGCGGGGGTGACCGGGCCGGCGCGGCGGAAGGTGTCGGGTGCGTAGCGGTTGAGCAGGACGGCCCGTACGGTGGCGGGGTCGGCGTGAAGCTTTTCGGCGATGATATCCGCGTAGTCTTGCTCGCGGCCAATGGGCCAAGGCCGCCCAGGCGGGGTTGGCCTTGCGACCAGGCGAGCGGTGAGGTTGCGGCCGTTGCTGTCGCGCAGCGTACGGCCGGGCGCGCTCAGGGCTTGGGCCAATTCCGAGGCGCTGTAGATTTCCGGCGTCGGCGGCGGCAGGAAGAACATGATGCCGAGATTGATCGCCTGGGCCGCGACCAAGCCGATCAGCAGCAGCGCCAGCATCTGGGCGAATAGGGGCAGGGTGACGCCGCGCCTCAGACGGTTGGACGGCGCGCGTTGCGCGGTCGGGGCGCTCAACGCCGTTGAACCTTGGCCATGAACATATAGCCCTCGTTGCGAACCGTGCGGATCAGTTCGGGCCCGCCCGAGCCGTCGTCGAGCTTGCGCCGTAGTCGGCTGATCTGGACGTCGATGGCGCGGTCGTAGGCGTCGCTGTCTGGGCCGCGGGCGAAATCGAGGAGCTGGTCGCGGGTCAGCACCCGTTGGGGCCGCTCGACCAGGGCGCGCAACAGCGAGAACTCTCCGCCCGACAGATTGACCACCACGCCGTCGGGGGTGCGCAACTCGCGGCGCACCAGATCCAGCCGCCAGCCGGCGAATTCGCACTGGGCGCCGAGCTCGCCCTGCTGAGGCCGGGGCTCGCCGCGCCGGCGCAGCACGGCCCGGACGCGGGCCAGAAGCTCGCGCGGATTACAGGGCTTGGGCAGGTAGTCGTCGGCGCCCAGCTCCAGCCCGACGATACGGTCGGTCTCCTCGCCCATGGCCGACAGCATGATCACGGCGGGGCCGCCCTCGCGCGCCAGGCGGCGGCAGATGGCCAGGCCGTCCTCGCCCGGCAGCATCACGTCCAGCACGACAAGGTCGGCCGGGCCCTTGGCCAGCGCGCGGGTCAGGCCCGTGGCGTCGGCGGCGCCCTCGACGTCGAAGCCGTGGCGGCCGAGGAATTCGGTGATCACATCGCGGATGCCGGGGTCGTCGTCGACCACGACAATACGGGCGCTCGGGCTGGCGACCTCGGCGGGGGCGGGGTGTTCTGGGTCGATCATGGGCAGGTCCATGCGCGATGATCTCAAATCATCATCGCCGCCGAATTTCAGCGCCGAAACGTGCATCGGGGCAAGCGTCGTCCTGATTTGGCCGGGAGTCGTTGCGGTTTCGAGCCCGGCGGTTAATCTCAAATCTCGCGCCGGGGCCGCGTGGGGATTTCAACGCATGACGCTGTGCGTATTTCGAGCCGCCCGGCAGATGAACAATGGTTTTTGCGGCCTGTGCGCCGCTGCTCGGAGGCACTATGTGGCGCGTTAAGCCCCTCGATGCGATCATCGCGACCGCTCAGAAAAAGGCGCTGCACCGATCGCTGGGTCCAATCCAGCTGACGCTGCTGGGTGTCGGCGCGGTCATCGGGACGGGGATATTCGTTCTGACCGCCGCAGCGGCCCAGAAGGCCGGCCCCGGTATGATGTGGAGCTTCGTGATCGCCGGCGCCGTCTGCGCCATGGCGGCGCTCTGCTATTCGGAGCTGGCCTCGATGGTCCCGGTCTCGGGCTCGGCCTACACCTACACCTACGCCGTGGTCGGCGAACTCCTGGCCTGGATGGTCGGCTGGGCCTTGATTTTGGAATACGCCGTCGCCGCCAGCGCCGTTTCGGTCGGCTGGTCCGGCTATTTCATGGGCCTGATGAAGAGCGTCACCGGCTTCGAGCTGCCGGAGCTGCTCAGTCACGGTCCGATCTGGACCATGAACGGCTTTCTGCCGCACGCGGACATCAGCCACGGCCTGATCAATGTGCCCGCGATCGTAGTGGCCCTGGCGGTCACCGCCCTCCTGGTCATCGGCACGACCGAGAGCGCGCGCGTCAACGCGGTGTTGGTGGCGGTCAAGGTCACGGCCTTGACGGTGTTCATCGCCGTGACGCTGCCGGTGCTGAAGACCGGCAATTTCTCGCCATTCATGCCGAATGGCATGTTCGGGCCGGTGGGGACCAGCGGCATGGGCGTGATCGGCGCGGCCGCCTCGATCTTCTTCGCCTATGTGGGCTTTGACGCCGTCTCCACGGCGGCAGAGGAGACCAAGAATCCGCAGCGCAACGTCCCTATCGGCCTGATCGGTTCGCTGGCCATCTGCACCATCTTCTACCTGCTGGTGGCGGCGGGCGCGGTCGGCGCCATGGGCGCCCAGCCGGTGTTGGGCCTGGACGGTTCGGTGGTGGCGCCCGGCTCGGCCGGCTTCGTCGCGGCCTGTCTTACGCCGGAGCACACGGGCGATCTCGTCTGCTCCAACGAAGCGCTGGCCCACGTCCTGCGCACCATCAATTGGCCGATCCTGGGCAACGCCCTGGGCCTGGCCGCCAACCTCGCCCTGCCGTCGGTCATCCTGATGATGATGTTCGGCCAGACGCGGATCTTCTTCGTCATGGCCCGTGACGGCCTGCTGCCCGAGAAGCTCGCCGAGATCCATCCCAAGTGGAAGACGCCGTGGATCGTGACCATCGTCACCGGCGTGTTCGTGGCGATCGCCGCGGCCCTGCTGCCGGTGGGGCAGCTGGCGGACGTGTCGAACTCCGGCACGCTCTTCGCCTTCTTCATGGTCTGCGTCGCGGTGATGGTGCTGCGGGTGAAGGACCCCGATCGGGTGCGACCCTTCAGGATGCCGGGAGTGTGGGTGATCGCGCCTTTGGCGATGGTCGGCTGCGCGGGGCTCTACTTCAACCTGCCGCTCGATGCGATGCTCGTCCTGCCGATCTGGGGTGCTATCGGCCTAGTGGTCTATTACCTCTACGGCTATCGGAAGAGCCACGTAGGCCGCGGCCTGGTCGAGCTCCACGAGGCCGATGTCGACGCGCCCCCGCCCCCTGTTCCGGACTTCTGATAGCCTTTAGGGAGCAGCCATGCTCCCGATCCATGAGGCGCTTCCAGGCCTGACCGCGCGCCTGCGCGA
>CANJKM010000066.1 GCA_947474805.1 Caulobacterales bacterium
AATCGATCCCGGCGGAGCGCATGTCGTCCATCACCTGCATCACCTCGGGCTTGGTCTCGCCCAAACCGACCATCAGCCCGGACTTGGTGAATTGGGCGGGATCGCGCTCCTTCACCCGCTCAAGGAGCCGCAGGGAATGGTAGTAGCGCGCGCCGGGACGGATCGAGGGGTAGAGACGCGGCACGGTCTCAAGGTTGTGGTTGAAGACGTCCGGTTGGGCGTCGATCATCGCTTCGGCGGCGGCGACGGGCTTCCGCAGGAAGTCGGGGGTCAGGATCTCGATCGTGGTCTGGAGCGCGGCGGCGCGGACAGCGTGAACCACGGCGGCGAAATGGGCGGCCCCGCCGTCGTCGAGATCGTCGCGGTCGACCGAGGTGATCACCACGTGATTGAGGCCCATCTTGGCCACGGCGGCCCCGACGCGTTCGGGCTCGGTCGGGTCCAGCGGATTGGGCTGTCCGGTCGCGACATTGCAGAAGGCGCAGGCGCGGGTGCAGATTTCGCCCATGATCATCATGGTGGCGTGCCGAACCGACCAGCACTCGCCGATATTGGGGCAGGCCGCCTCCTCGCAGACAGTGGAGAGGCCATGAGCCTTCACGATCGCCTGGGTTTCGAGATAGCCGGCCGAGCCCGGCGCGCGGACGCGCAGCCAGTTGGGCTTGGGCAGGCGCTCGCTCTCGGGGCGATTGCGCTTTTCCGGGTGGCGGTCCGCGCCACGGCGGGTGGTGTCGATCAGGTTGACCATCGGGCCCTAGATCGGCCTTTCCGCCGCGCCAATCAAGTTCTGACGTCAGGGGCGTTGCTGGCGGTGCTGGCGGCCTGCTCGCCCAAGCCCGTCGAACCGGCGCCGATCCGCAACCCGAGCGGGCTGGGCGCGGACGCTTATCCGCCCCGCGGCTGGACCTGGAGCCCCATTCCCGGGCCCGGCCTGCCGCGGCGCTATGGCGTCGGCAGCCCGCCGCGTGTTCCACGTGCAGAGGTTATGATTCTGCCCGAGCGCGAACCCGCCGAGGCCTGGTTTCCGGTCGTCAACGCCCTGACCGCGCGCGGTTACACAGTCTGGCTCGCCGATCCGCAGCCCGCCCCCCTGGATGCCGCCAAGGTGAACGCGCTCCGCAGCCAGGTCATCCGGGGAGGATCGTCAGGCCGCCTTCTGGTGCTGGGACAGGGCCGTGGCGCCGTTGAGGCGCTGAGCAGCGCGAGCGGCGTCATGGGGATGGTGCTCTGGTCTCCGATTGTCGGGTCGGCGCCCTATGTGGTTCCGCGCTGGGAAGGCGACGCGATGCGCTTTCTCGGGCTCGGCGGGACGCCGTTGCTGGGCCAGAAGGGCTGGCGTGACGGCGATCCACCGGGCGATCCCCTCGCTCAAGCCTGGATGAAAGCCAACCCGACGCTAAGGCCCAAGCCTCCGACCTACGGACAGATCGCCCTCTACGAGGCCCAGATCGGTGCATTGAAGCCGTCGAACTACCTCGCCGACCTGCGAAGGGGCGTTCCGGTCTGGTTTTCGGGTGGCGACGAAGCCGCCCGGGCGGCCTGCGCCGCCTCTTCAGACTGCAGGCCGATCGCACCGGGCGTGACGGCGTTGATCGCCGCCTTCGACGAAGCGACCAAGGAAGTCACCCTCGGCGCGCCCCCTCCCCCGGTCGGGAAGAAGCGGAAACCCGCGCCCGCCGCCTAGAAGGGCCAGAGCGCTTTCCAGAAGGCCGTACGCTTGTGGCGGCGGGTCTTGCGTTCGGCGGCGGCGTCGTCGACCAGCCAGAAGATCTGCAACACCCGCCGCTCGCCCGCGAAAGGCTTGTGCCCGTGCCAGCTGTCGTCGGCGCGGGCGAAGGCGGCGAACCTGCCGTAGCGGGCGGGAATGGGATCTGTGCCCGGCCCGTCGAGGTCCGGCCCGGCCAGGAAGCGCAGCGCGCCGCCCTCGGCCGTCCAGTCGTCGTTGAGATAGATCAGGGCCGTGGCGACCTTGTCCTGGCCGTCGGTGTGGACGCCGCCGTCTTTGGCCGCCGACCATTTGCGGACCACGATCATCTGGGGCCTGTGCTCCAGATCGCGCTCCAGCTTTTCTCCGACGGCGCGCGAGAAGGCGGGTGCGCGGACATCGGCCAGAAGCTCGGCGAAGGCCGGGCCGTAGCTCAGCCCCTCGATCGGGAAGAAGCCCGTCTTCTTCGGGTCGGGAAAGTCACGCGCCAAGGCCTCACGCGCGGCGTCAGGAAGGAGATCCTCGGCCGTCAGGTGCCGGAAGGGCGACAGGGTCGCCGGTCGGCTGGTCAAGGCTTCCAGGCGGAGCATTCAGCGCCGCCTCTAGACGTGCAGGGCCTGGCCGTAGGCGGCGAGAGTCGCCTCGTGCATGGCCTCCGACATGGTCGGGTGCGGGAAGACCGTCCCCATCAGCTCGGCCTCGGTCGCCTCCATGGTCATGGCGATGACATAGCCCTGGATCATCTCGGTCACCTCGTGGCCGATCATGTGTGCCCCGAGCAGCGCGCCTGTCTTGGCGTCGAACACGGTCTTCACGAAGCCGTCCGTGTCGCCCGAAGCGATGGCCTTGCCGTGGTTCTGGAACGGGTAGCGGCCGACCTTGACCGCATAGCCCGCCTTCTTGGCCGCCGCCTCGGTCAGGCCCACCGACGCCACCTGCGGGTCGGCGTAGGTGCAGCCCGGGATCGGGGAATCGAGCGTCGGGCCCGCCTTGCCGGCGATGTGCTCGACGCAGTGGACGCCTTCGTGGCTCGCCTTGTGGGCCAGCCAGGGCGGGCCGGCGACGTCGCCGATGGCGTAGAGGCCCGGCACATTGGTCGCGCCGTGCTTGTCGTTGACGATATGGCCGCGGTCGAGCTTCACGCCGAGGGCTTCGAGCCCGAGGTTCTCGACATTGCCCTCGATGCCGACCGCGACGATGGCCTTCTCGGCGGTTAGCTTCTCGGACTTGCCGCCGACTTCCAGTTCGATGGCGACGCCGGAGCCTTCCTTGGCGAGCTTGGTGACCTTGGCGCCGATGCGGAATTTCAGCCCACGCTTCTCGAACGATTTCAGGGCCGCAGCGGAGACTTCCTCATCCTCGACGGGGAGGATGCGGTCCATGGCCTCGACAACAGTCACCCCTGCGCCGAGCGCGCGATAGAAGCTGGCGAACTCGATGCCGATGGCGCCCGAGCCGATTACGATCAGCGATTTGGGCATGGCCTTGGGGGTCATGGCCTCGCGATAAGTCCAGATCCGCTCGCCGTCCGGGACCATGCCGACCGCGGGGATCACCCGCGCGCGGGCGCCGGTGGCGATGATGACGTGCTTGGCCTGGACGGTGCGGCTGCCGCCGGACTTGAGCGCGACGGTCACCTTCGGCGCCGGAGAGCCCTTCTCCAGCTTGGCCGCGCCTTCGATCACCTCGATCTTGTTCTTCTTCATCAGGAAGGCGATGCCGCCCGACAGGGTCTTTGCAACGCCGCGCGAGCGGGCGACCACCTTTTCGAAGTCGAAGCCTCGCTTCTCGATCGACAGGCCGTAGTCGGCCAGATGGTCGAGATGCTCGTAGGTCTCGGCCGTTTTCAGCAGGGCTTTGGTCGGGATGCAGCCCCAGTTGAGGCAGATGCCGCCAAGGTTCTCGCGCTCGATGATGGCCGTTTTCATGCCGAGCTGGGCGGCGCGGATGGCGGCGACATAACCCCCAGGGCCGGCGCCGATGACGATCAGATCAAAGTCCATCGCGTCGTCCTTAAGCCAGCATCGTCACAGGGTCTTCGCAGTAGCTCTTGAAGGCCTGCACCCATTTCGCCCCGACCGAGCCGTCTACAACCCTGTGGTCGCACGTCAGGGTCACGCTCATCACCGTTGCGACCGCGAGCTGGCCATTCTTCACGACGGGGCGCTGTTCGCCCGCGCCGACCGAGAGGATGCAGCCCTGCGGCTCGTTGATGATCGAGGAGAAGTTCTTGATCCCGAACATGCCCAGGTTCGACAGCGAAAAGGTGCCGCCCTGGAACTCGGCGGGCGCCAGCTTGCGGTCGCGGGCGCGGGCGGCCAGGTCCTTCATCTCGGTCGCTATTTGCGACAGGGTCTTGGTCTCGGCCTTGCGCACGATCGGGGTGATCAGGCCGCCCTCGATGGCCACGGCCACCGCGATGTCGGCGTTGTGGTGCATGGCGATGCCGTCGGGGGTGAAGCTGGCGTTGGCCTCGGGGACGGCCTTCAGGGCCATGGCCGAGGCCTTGATCAGGATGTCGTTGACCGAAACCTTGACCCCGGACTTCTCCAGCGCCGCGTTGATCTTCACCCGCGCCGCCAACAGGGCGTCGATTTCGATATCGACGGTCAGCGGGAAGTGGGGGATGTCGCGGAAGCTCTCGGTCAGGCGGCGGGCGATGACCTTGCGCATGCCGTCGAGCGGAACCAGGTCGTAGGAGCCGGCGGCGATGCCAAGGCTTTCCAGCGATTTGGACTGTCCGCCGGTATGGGCGGCGGGCGCGGCGGCGCCGGGCTTGGCGCCTTCGACGTCGGCCTTGACGATACGGCCGTGCGGGCCGGTGCCTTTGACGGCGGCGAGGTCGACGCCCTTCTCCTTGGCCAGGCGCTTGGCCAGGGGCGAGGCGAAGACGCGGGCGCCGGCGGCTTTGGGGGCCGGAGAAGCCGCAGCGGCCACGAGGGAGGGCGCGGCGGCCGGGGCGGGTTTGGCCTCAGGCGCGGGCGCGGCCTTGGCTTCGGGAGCCTTGTCGGCGGGCGCCGGGGCCGAAGCGGCTCCGCCCTCTGCCTTCAGCCGGGCGATCACGGCGTTGACCTTGACGCCCTCGGTTCCGGCCTCGACCAGGATGGCGTCGACCACGCCCTCGTCGACGGCCTCGACCTCCATCGTCGCCTTGTCGGTCTCGATCTCGGCGATGATCATGCCGGAGGCGACGGTGTCGCCTACTTTAATGTTCCACTTGGCGAGCTTGCCCTCCTCCATGGTCGGAGACAGGGCGGGCATCAGGATGTCGGTCATGGTCCTGGGCCCCTAGCGGTAGCAGACGGCCTTGGCCGTCTCGACGATCTGGTCGACCGTCGGCAAGGACAGGGCTTCCAGGTTGGCGGCGTAGGGCATCGGGCAGTCGGCCTGGTGAACCCGGGCCGGCGGCGCGTCGAGGTAGTCGAAGGCGTGCTCGACGACGCGAGCGGCGACTTCCGCGCCGACACCGAACGGGCCCCAGCCTTCCTCGACCGTGACCAGACGGTTGGTCTTCTTGACGCTCTCGACGATGGTCTCGTGGTCGAGCGGGCGCAGGGTGCGAAGATCGATGACCTCGGCGTCGATCCCCTGCTCGGCCAGCTTCTCGGCGGCGAGCAGGGCGAAGCCCACCATGCGCGAGTGGGCGGTCAGGGTGACATCCTTACCCACGCGGCGGACCTTGCACTTGCCGATCGGGACGATCCAGTCGTCCACCTCGGGCACGTCGAACTCCTGGCCGTAGATCATCTCGTGCTCGAGCACGATCACCGGGTTGGGGTCGCGGATGGCGGCCTTGAGCAGACCCTTGGCGTCGGCGGAGTCGTAGGGCGCGACGACCTTCAGTCCGGGGACCTGAGCGTACCAGGTCGAATAGTCCTGGCTGTGCTGGGCGGCGACGCGGCTGGCCGCGCCGTTCGGGCCGCGGAACACGATCGAGCAGCGGATCTGACCGCCTGACATGTAGAGGGTCTTGGCGGCGGAGTTGATGATCTGGTCCATCGCCTGCATGGCGAAGTTGAAGGTCATGAACTCGACGATGGGCTTCAGCCCCGCCATGGCGGCGCCGACGCCGACGCCGGCGAAGCCGTGTTCGGTGATCGGGGTGTCGATGACGCGGCGGTCGCCGAATTCCTGGAGCAGATCCCGGCTGACCTTGTAGGCGCCCTGGTACTGGGCGACTTCCTCGCCCATCAGGAAGACGTTCTCGTCGCGGCGCATCTCCTCGGCCATGGCGTCGCGCAGGGCGTCGCGCACGGTGACGCGGACCATCTTGGTCCCCTCGGGAATGTCGGCGTCCTTCAGCTCGAGCTTGGGCGCGGCGGGGGCAGCGGGCTTGGACTCGGCGGCGGGCTCGGGAGCCTTGGCTTCGGCCGGGGCTGCGGCGGGCGCGGGCGAAGCGGCTTCACCCTCCCCCTTGAGCCGGGCGATCGGGGTGTTGACCTTGACGTTCTCGGAGCCGGCCGGAACCAGCAGGGCCTCGACCACGCCTTCGTCGACGGCTTCCACTTCCATGGTCGCCTTATCGGTCTCGATCTCGGCGATCACCATGCCGGAGGTGACGGTGTCGCCCTCCTTGATGTTCCACTTCGAGAGGGTGCCCTCCTCCATGGTCGGAGACAGGGCAGGCATCAAAACATCGACCATTACGATCAGGCCTCGAGGTAAATGTCGGTCATGAGCTCGGAGGGATCCGGCTCAGGAGCGTTGCGGGCGAACTCGGCGGCTTCGGCGACGATGGCTTTCACCTCGTTGTCGATGGCCTTCAGATCGTCCTCGGACGCCAGCTTCTCTTTCAGCAGGCGGGCCTTCAGATGGTCGATCGGGTCGCGGGTCTGGCGGACGTTGTCGACCTCTTCGCGGGTCCGGTACTTGGCCGGATCCGACATGGAGTGACCCCGGTAGCGGTAGGTTTTCATCTCAAGGATGGTCGGGCCGCCGCCGGTGGAGGCGCGGGCGCGGGCGCGAGCGCCGGCGGCGCGGACCGCCTCGACGTCCATGCCGTCGACCTGCTCGCCCGGAATGTCGAACGACAGGCCGCGCTTGTAGAGCTGGATCTCGGCCGAGGAGCGCTCGACCGAGGTGCCCATGGCGTACTGGTTGTTCTCGATCACATAGACGACCGGCAGCTTCCACAGCGAGGCCATGTTGAAGCTCTCATAGACCTGGCCCTGGTTGGCCGCGCCGTCGCCGAAATAGGCGTAGGAGACGAGGTCGTTCTGGCGGTAGCGGTTGGCGAAGGCCAAGCCCGTGCCGAGCGAGACCTGAGCGCCGACAATGCCGTGGCCGCCGTAGAAGCCGGTCTCGACGTCGAACATGTGCATCGAGCCGCCCTTGCCGTGCGAGGAGCCGGCGAAACGGCCGGTCAGCTCGGCCATGACCTCGTTGGGGTCCATGCCGGAGGCGAGCATGTGACCATGGTCGCGGTAGCCGGTGATGACCTGGTCGCCCTTCTTGGAGATCGACTGCATGCCGACCGCTATGGCTTCCTGGCCGATGTAGAGGTGGCAGAAGCCGCCGATCAGGCCCATGCCGTAAAGCTGCCCCGCCCGCTCCTCGAAACGGCGGATGAGCAGCATGTCACGGTAATATTTAAGCGGATCGCTCTTTCCCGCGCCTTGAGCCGCGGACTTGGCGGCTGGAGCCGCCTTGCGCTTGAGCGCCATACAATAGTCCTCCCGTCGTTGACCTCGTTTTAGAAGTGGCGAGGGCTCAGGGGAAGGGGAAGCTAGTTGTTATTTCTGATCACATAGTCCCTGGGATCGGCATACCCCAGCAGCAGCCGCGCCCTCTCCTCCAGCAGATCGCGCGAAAGATGCGCGTCGCCGAGGTCGCGAACCTCGATTTCGAGCCGCTGGCGCTCGGCTTTGAGCTTGGCGAGCTGCTGGGTGCGCTCTGCCAGGGCTTCTTCGCGGCGGGCTCCAATCAGCAGGCCGCGGTCTCCTGTCAGCGCGTGAACGCTGAAGTAGAACATCAGGGCCGCGAAAAAGGCGGTCGGAATATAGGGCCTTAGCCGGTCGATCATCCGCAACAGATGACAGAATCAGCCTTAACGCCGGGTTTCGACCCGCCCTTCGCCCAGGTCGGTGACGAAGATCTCCGCCGTCGGATTGACCATCCCGACGTTCAGGTGGCCCGAGCGGCTCGTCCCGTCCAATAGGCCCAGCACCACATGGGCGTGGAATGTGACCCGTCCGTTGGCGTCCGAGGTGATCAGCCCATCCATCGAGGCGATCTCGCACTTTTCATTGACCAGGATGCTCTTGAACAGGTCGGTCGCCGGGTCGTAGCCGCTGAGCTCGGCCCGGCTGAAGCCGCCGAGGCCGGTGAAGGAGGCGGTCTTGATGTTGTGGGCGATGCTGAAGTCGGTCATGCCGGACATCAATTCGTCCCCGGGCGCCAGCCTCACCCGCCAGACGCGGCCGGTCGGGGTGAATTCGCTGACCTGGAGGCCAGGCGCCAGGCCGGTCGGCGGCGGCGCGGGCTGGCGCGGCAGATAGCCCTGCGGCGTGGGACGAGCGGGACCCGGCGCAGGCGCGGCCCGCGCGGCCGAGGCGGCCAGCAATGCGCCGCCGCCCAGCGTGATGAGTTGTCTGCGATCCATGAGCCCCCCTCGCGCCGCTAACGAGCGCTTCGGGGACACGCTAGTCGCCCTTTTCTTCCCCGTCATCCTCCGGCCGCGAAGCGGACCGGGGGACCCAAGCGACACTGCAGTTTGCGCCGCCGTAGCTTAGGCCCGTCACCCTCGGGCTTGACCCGAGGGCTGATCAAGTCGGGCGATGACGGGGCTAGCCCCGCAGCACGCCCTTCCCGGCGTAGACCGCCTGATCGCCCAGTTCCTGCTCGATGCGCAGCAGCTGATTGTACTTGGCCAGCCGGTCCGAACGCGCCAGCGAGCCGGTCTTGATCTGACCGCAGTTGGCCGCGACCGCCAAGTCGGCGATGGTCGAGTCCTCGGTCTCGCCCGAACGGTGGCTCATCACCGAGGTGTAGCGTGCGCGGTGGGCCATATCGACGGCGTCCAGGGTCTCCGACAGGGTGCCGATCTGGTTGACCTTGACCAGGATGGAGTTGGCCAGGCCGTCCTTGATGCCCTGCTTCAGGCGCGCGGGATTGGTGACGAAGAGGTCGTCTCCCACGAGCTGAACCTTGGCGCCGAGCTTGTCGGTAAGCAGCTTCCAGCCCTCGAAATCGTCCTCGCCGCAGCCGTCCTCGATCGAAACGATGGGGAATTTGGCCGCGAGGTTGGCCAGGTAGTCGACCATGCCGCCGCGATCGAGGGTCTTGCCCTCCCCGTGCAGCTCGTACTTGCCGTCCTTGAAGAACTCGGTCGAGGCGACGTCCAGCGCCAGCCAGAAGTCCTGCCCGGCCTTGTAGCCCGCCGCCGCCCCGGCCTTCTCGATGAAGGCCAGGGCGTCCTCGGCCGAGGCCAGGTTGGGGGCGAAGCCGCCCTCGTCGCCGACATTGGTGTTGTGACCGGCGTCCTGCAGCTGCTTCTTCAGGGCGTGGAAGATTTCGGCGCCCATGCGAAGGGCCTCGGAGAAGCTGTCTGCGCCCGCCGGCACGATCATGAATTCCTGGATGTCGATGGGGTTATCGGCGTGGGCGCCGCCGTTGATGATGTTCATCAGCGGCACGGGCAGGACGCGGGCCGAGACGCCCCCGACGTACTTATACAGCGGCATCCCGGCCGCCTGGGCCGCCGCGCGGGCGGCCGCGAGGCTGACGCCGAGGATGGCGTTGGCGCCGAGGCGAGATTTGTTCGCCGTCCCGTCGAGTTCGATCATGGCGGTGTCGAGCCGGCGCTGGTCCTCGGCCTCGAAGCCCACGAGCGCGTCGGCGATCTCGCCGTTCACCGCGGCCACCGCTTGCAGCACGCCCTTGCCGAGGTAGCGCTTCTTGTCGCCGTCACGCTTCTCGACCGCTTCGTGCGCGCCGGTGGAGGCGCCCGAGGGCACGGCGGCGCGGCCGAAGGCGCCATCCTCGAGGGTCACATCGACCTCGACCGTGGGGTTGCCGCGGCTGTCCAGGATTTCTCGGGCGACGATGTCGACGATCTCGGTCATGGCGAGGGCTTTCCGTGGTCGGGCCAGATTATGCGGGCGAGGCAATAGCCCGCGTCGGAGTTGACAAGCAAGCGTCGCGGAGCGCCGCTAGGCTCCAAAGACATAACCTTGGGAGAGAGCCGATGAAGACGACGACACGGCGGTTGGGTCTGGCGCTGCTCCTGGCCGGAGCCTCGGCGGGCGGCGCGCTGGCGGCCTCCAGTCTCGGGTCGCGCGGCGTACTGGGCCCGGGCCAAAGCCTGGATGTGGGCCAGTCGCGGCTGGTGATGCAGGGCGACTGCAACCTTGTCCTCTATCGGGCGCGACGGCGGTCTGGAACAGCGTCACCTACGGGCGCGACGGCGGTCTGGAACAGCGTCACCTACGGGCGCGGTCAAGGCTGCCGGGCGGTGATGCAGGAGGACGGCAATCTGGTGGTGGTCGACGGCGGCGGCCAACCGCTATGGAACTCGGGCACCAACGGCAACCCAGGCGCCCAGCTGGTGCTGCAGCAGGATGGAAATCTCGTGGTCGCGCGCGGCCAGCAGGCGCTGTGGAGCAGCAGCACCGGCGTCCAGGTCGCCCAGCAAGGCCGGCCCCAGGGTCAGGGCGGCTTCGGGAACCAAGGCGGCTACGGGAATCAGGGCGGCGGCCAGGGCGTCGGCAACGGCGGCGGGTGGCGTCAGGGCTATGGTTACGGTCAAGCGGGCGCCCGGCGCGCGCCGGACGACATGATCCCCGGCGACTGGCTCGACGGCCGCCGCGACGATCTGCTGAGGTCGCGCAACCGCCAGTACGAACTGCGGATGCAGCGGGACTGCAATCTGGTGCTCTACGCCCGCGACCGGCCGGTGTGGGAAAGCCGCACCGACCGCCGGGGGCGCGACTGACGCGCCTATTTCCAGAACGACGGCCAGCTGGTGATCGAGGCCGACGGCCAGGTGATCTGGACCAATCGCGCCCGGGCCCGCTCGGGCCGGCCCGACCTGCGGATGCAGGACGACGGCAACCTGGTCGCCTACGACGGCAATCGCCCCTTCTGGGCGACGAACACCGATGAGGCCCACTTCGGCCAGGGCGGGTTCGGCGGCGGCTACCGCTCGGGGCAGCGTTAGAAACGGAAAAGGCCCGGTCGCTTGCGCGGCCGGGCCCTATTCATTCGCCGGAGCGAAGGAGAGCTTAGTCTTCCTTCGGGGTCAGGACCTGGCGGCCCTTGTACATGCCGGTCTTCAGATCGACGTGGTGCGGACGGCGCAGTTCGCCGGTGTCCTTGTCTTCGACATAGCTGTTCGCGCCCAGGGCGTGGTGCGAGCGGCGCATGTTGCGACGCGAGGGCGATACTTTGCGCTTCGGAACGGCCATGATCGGTCTCTGAACTAGATGACTGCGCCTGGGCGCTGAATCGGGAGCGGCGGTGTATGCCGGAAATGTACGGGAAGTTCAACACTCAGCTGGCGAAAGCCGCGATCGCCTGTTTCGCCGGCCTTCTGTCGACCGGCTCGGCCCAGGCCGGGGGGGTCGCTTGCGCGCTGGAAGCGGGGCCCCTGCCCCTGACCAACTTCAGCCTGATCGATGGCCCGCCGAACGAGAAAGCCTTCCTGGCGCCCGACAAGACGGCGACGTCGGCGGGCGGCTTCACCAACCAGTGGTCGCTGGCCAGGAACAAGCGCGGTTATTGGCTGCGCTGCGAATACGGCTCCCGGTCGATTGACCTAAGGCTGTCTGACACCGTGCGCCAATGCTCGGCCCGCTATGACAAGACCGCCAAGCTGGTGATGGACGGCAAGCAGCCGGTCTGCCGCTAGACCAGCCGGCTCTGCACCTTGGCCGCCGCCACGAAGCTGGCGAACAGCGGGTGGGGCGCGAAAGGGCGGCTCTTCAGCTCCGGATGGAACTGGACCCCGACGAACCAGGGATGGTCCTCCCGCTCGACGATCTCGGGCAGCACGCCATCCGGCGATAGGCCGGAGAACTTCAGGCCCGCGCCCTCGATGGCCGCGCGATAGCCGATATTGACCTCGTAGCGGTGGCGATGGCGCTCGGAGATGGCGGTCGAGCCATAGATCTCGGCTACCCGCGACCCGGGAACCAGGGCCGCGTCATAGGCGCCCAGCCGCATGGTGCCGCCAAGATCTGAGCCCTCCTGGCGGGTCTCGACCTGGTTGCCCTTGACCCACTCGGTCATCAGCCCGACGACCGGCTCCTTGGCCGGGCCGAACTCGGTCGAGGAGGCGCCCTTGATGCCGGCGACGTTCCGGGCGGCTTCGATCACCGCCATCTGCATCCCAAAACAGATGCCGAAATAGGGAATTTTGCGCTCACGGGCGAACTGGACCGCGCGGATCTTGCCCTCGGCGCCGCGCTCGCCGAAGCCGCCAGGGACCAGCACGCCGTGCACGCCCTCCAGCCGCGCGATCGCTCCCTGGTCGCCCTCGAACACCTCCGATTCGACCCAGTCGATATGAACCCGGACGTTGGAGGCGACGCCCCCGTGCACCAGGGCCTCGATCAAGGATTTATAGGCGTCCTTCAGCACCGTGTACTTGCCGACCACGGCGATGGTCACGTCGCCGTCCGGATAGGCCAGGGTGTGGGCGATCTGCTCCCAGCGGGTCAGGTCGGGCTCGGGGGCGTCCTGGATGCCGAACACGGCCAGCACCTCGGCGTCGAGGCTCTCGCGGTGATAGTCCAGCGGCACGCCGTAGATGGAGTTAGAGTCCATCGCCTGGATCACGGCCGTCTCGCGCACATTGCAGAAGAGGCCGATCTTGCGCTTCTCCTCAGGCGGGATCGGCTGTTCGCAGCGGCAGAGCAGGATGTCGGGCTGGATGCCGATGGAGCGCAGCTCCTTGACCGAG
>CANJKM010000067.1 GCA_947474805.1 Caulobacterales bacterium
GACGCCGATCACCAAGGAAACGAAGGTCGCCACGATCCCCACCGCCAGCGAGACCCGCAGACCCACCAGGAGCCGCGCCAGCAGGTCGCGGCCGAGCGCGTCGGCGCCCAAGAGGTGCCCCTGCTGCATCGGCGCGGCCCAGACGTCGTTCTTGTTGACCTGGTCGTAGGGGAAGTTGGTCAGGAAGGGGCCGATCAGGGCGGCGAGGAACAGCAACCCCAGCACCGCCATCCCGGTCACCGCCGCCTTGTTGCGAAACAGGCGCCGCCTGGCGTCGTCCCACAGGCTGCGGCCGCGTGCGGCCTTCAGCATGGCTTCGGCCCCGGGACGAGAGCCCGGAGCAAGTTCGGCCCCGAAACTCATGACAGCTTCACCCTGGGATCGAGCAGGGCGTAGATCACGTCGGCCAGGAGGTTCAGCGCCAGGATCAGGGTCGCGTAGAGGATCACCACCCCCATCACCACCGTGTAGTCGCGCTGCAGGGCGCTGACGACGAAGTATTTGCCGAGCCCCGGCAGGTTGAAGATCTGCTCGACCACCAGGGAGCCTGTGATCAGGCCCGCGACGGCGGGCCCGAGATAGCTGACCAGCGGCAAAAGCGCGCCCTGCAGGGCGTGGCGGACCACGACCCGCCCCTCGGACAGTCCGCGCGCCCGCGCCGTGCGGACGTGGTTTGAGCCCAGCACCTCGATCATCCCGGCGCGCACCAGCCGCGAGATGATGGCGATCTGCGGCAGGGCCAGCACGATCACCGGCAGGATCAGGTTCCTCACCCCGCCCCAGCCCGCGATCGGCAGCCAGCCGAGCTTGGAGCCGAACAGCAGCACCAGGAGAGGCGCGGTGACGAAGGTCGGTATGCAGATGCCCAGCACCGCCAGCGCCGTGGCGACATAGTCCGCCGGTCGGTTCTGGCGCAGAGCCGCGGCGATGCCGAGCCCGGTCCCGGCCAGAAGGCCGAGCGTGATCGCCGACAGGCCCAGGATCGCGCTCTTGGGGAAGCCCTCGCCGATCATGTCGGCCACGGTCTTGTCGCGGTATTTCATCGAGGGGCCGAAGTCGCCCTTAATCACGCCCCCGACATAGGTGACGAACTGGACCGGCAGCGGCTTGTCGAGGCCGTATTTGGCGTTGATCGCCTTCTCGACCTCGGGGGTCAGCTTGCGCTCGCCCAGGAACGGGCTGCCCGGCGCAGCGCGCATCATGAAAAAGGCCGCCGCGATCACCAGGAACAGCGTCGGAAGGGCGACCAGCAGGCGTCGGAGGAGGAAACGCAACATCAGCGCAGGACCCTTCCACCCACCCTGAGGCTTGTCAACGAACCGGGCCGCGACCTATGGAGAATGCCTCCTGGAGGACCGTTCATGGCCGATATCCGCACCGTCACCCCCGACTTCGCCGTGGCCCCCCAGCTCTTGCCCGAAGAGGTCGCGTTCGCCGCCGCCCAGGGCTTCACCCTCCTGATCAACAACCGCCCCGACGGCGAGGTCGAAGGCCAGCCCACGAGCGCGCAGATGCACGCCGCCGCCCAGGCCGCCGGCCTCGACTACAGCCACATCCCCGTCGTCGGCGGGCCGACGCACGACCAGACCCAGGAGGTCTTTGATCTGGTGGAAAAGGCCCAGGGCCCGGTGCTCGCCTTCTGCCGCTCGGGCACCCGCTCGATCGTCACCTGGTCCAAGGGCCAGTATGAGCACAACCACAGGAGCCGCGACGAACTGATCGCGCTCGGCGCCGCCGCCGGCTACGACCTGGGGCCGGTGCTGGCCTAGGGCAGCTTGAGGGCGACGCGCACCGCGCCCGGCGGCAAGGCCTCCGACCGGTCCGCCACCGCGCCGGCCAGTTGCACCGCGCCGAGACAGATCAGTGCCAGCACGATGCGCTGGAGCCGTTTCGAGACAAAAAGGGCGGTCTGGACGAGCATGACGGCCTGCACCGCAAGACCCCCGCCATGATCCCCTACGTCCGCGAGATGGCGTTCGAGTACGGCCGCGCCGATCAGGTCACGCCCCTGATCCGACGGGTGATCGCGAGCAACCCCGGCCCCTTCACCTACCTCGGCACCGGGACCTACATCGTCGGCTCAGGCACCGTCGCGGTGATCGACCCCGGCCCGGCGCTGGGCGCCCACCTCGACGCCCTCCTGGCCGCCCTCGCCGGCGAGCGGGTCAGCCATATCCTCATCACCCACACCCACATGGACCACTCGCCCCTGGCCCATCCCCTGGCCAAGCTGACCGGGGCCAAGGTGCTGGGTCTCCCCGCCCCCGGCGCGACCGACACCGGCGAGGTCGACGACGAGGCGAGCTTCCGCCCCCACGCCCTGGTCCACGACGGCATGACCATTGAGGGACCCGGCTGGACGTTGGAGGCCATCCTCACCCCCGGCCACGCCTCCAACCATGTCGCCTACGCCCTGCTGGAAGAGAACCTCCTCTTCCCCGGCGATCACGTCATGGGATGGTCGACCACGGTCATCAGTCCGCCCGACGGAAACATGGCCGCCTACTACGCCAGCCTCGAAAAAGTGGCGGCGCGAAACTTCGCCCAATTGTGGCCGACTCACGGTCCACCGGTGGTCGAACCTGGACCTTTCCTTGCCGCCTATGCGGCGCACCGCCACTCGCGCGAGGCGCAGATTCTGGGTCAGCTCCGCGCCGGCCAGAGCCAAATCCGGCCCATGGTCGAGGTGCTCTACGCGGCCGTCGACAGGCGCCTGCACCCGGCCGCCGCCCATTCGGTCTGGGCGCATCTGATCGACTTGGTAAACCGCGGCGAGGCGGTCAGCGACGGCTTGAGGCTCGACAGCCGCTACGCTATTTCGCCAGCTTCGCCCGCAGCCGGGTGACCCTGGCGCAGTTGTCGCCATAGTCCGAAACCCCCGTCCGCCGCACCGACCGCAGGTCGATCCGGGCGCCCGCGCCTTCGGGTTTGATCCGCGCGATCACATCGTCCTTATAGCCGAACCACTTGGTCGTGGCCGTGGCCTCCAGCCGCAAGGCGCGCGGGTTTTCCGTAACGATAACAAGACCCTCCGCCGCCAGCGCCGCCTTGGCCTTGGCGTAGGCGGCCTCGACCGAGGTGGTCAGAACCACCGGTACGGCCCCGGGACAGGTCGCGGCGTTGATCTCCGAGATCGGCTTTCCGAGCAAGGCCGGGTCATTGGACATCTCCCCGACCACCGGGCTCGCCGGCGCCGGATTGGCGTCCAGCCCCCGCGCCGAGGTGATGGTGGCCCCGAACAGCAGGGGATCGGTCCAGTCGGTGGCGACGTCATGGATCGGCGGGGCCTTGGCCGTATCTGCCTTCCACTTGGCCACACCGCTATAGGTGACGGCCGCCAGGGCCAGGCCGAACAGGGCCAGGGTCTTGCCCGTCCGCGGCGGGATGATCACCGCCAGCAGGAAGGACAGGATCGCCAAGACGCCGCCGGCCACGGCCAGCTGCGGCGCGAGCTTCAGGGTCAGGAGGTCCTGGCCAAAGCTGTAGTCGACCATGCCCTGGCGCACACCGAAGATGCCGGCGGCCACGGCGAGCGGCGCGAACAGGCAGATCAACAGCGCCGTCCGCAGCAGATGGCGGCGGGCCATCAGCAGGGTTTCCTGGGGCGTGCGGTGCGGTTTGGGCGGCTGGTCGGTCATGGGCTGAGTTCTCTCACTCTTCGAACCAGCGCGCCACCTCGACCGCCGCCCCGGCCGACGGGTCGAGGCCCGGGACCTTCTTCCAGGCGACCCGGCCCGGGTCCTGCGCCAGCTGCATCTCCAGCACCCGCTCGTCGGCGTCCGAGGCGTCGCCCTTGCGAGCCGCGACGCGGGCGCGGGCGGTCTCGGGGTCGAGCTCCAGCCAGACGCCCTCGAACCGCACGCCCATCTCGGCGCCCAGCGCTTCGACCGCCTCGCGCTCGGACTGGCGCAGGAAGACGGCGTCGATGATGACGGCCCGGCCGGCCTTGAGGCAGGCGCGGCCCTCCGCGATCAGCGCCGCATAGACCCGTTCGGACGTGCCCGGCCCGTAGGCCGCCTTAGGCAGGGGCTCCAGCGGCGCCCGGCCCCACAGGCGCTTCCTCACCTCGTCGGATCGCAGCACCACCGCCCCCGGCGCGGGGCCGAGGCCGGGCGCGAGCGCGCGCGCCACGCTGGACTTGCCCGAACCCGACAGCCCCCCGACCGCCGCCAGCGCCGGGCCGGGCGTCTCCAGGTGATGCTGCGCCTCGATGAGGTAGCGGCGGGCGAGACCGACGTCGCCGCTCCAGGCGCTCACATGCACCCGCACGGCGGCGCGCACGGCCTGGAACAGCGGCAGCAGGGCGAGGCCTTCCCAGGGCGGCTGATCCCCCCGCGCGGCCTCGTCGAGCCAGCCGTTCAGCGCCCGGTTCGCCGCCTGGCGCAGGCCGCGGAAGCGCAGGTCCATCAGGGTGAAGCCGAGGTCGTAGAGGACGTCGATCTCGCTCAGACGGTCGTTGAACTCGATACAGTCGAACAGGACCGGCCGCTCCCCGATGGCGACGATATTGCCCAGGTGCAGATCCCCGTGACAGCGCCGCACCCATCCCTGCTCGCCCCGGCGGGCCAGGAGCTCGGCGTGGCGGTCGAACTCGGCCTGGGTGCTCTCGACCAGCCGCTCCACCGCTTCGGAATCGAGGTCGCCCTTCAAGTTGCGCAGGAGATTTGCATTCGACCCCAGGACATAGGCCAGACCGTCGATCCCGGCCCTCGGCTGCGAGCGGCGGGCGCCGGCGTGGAAGCGGGCGATCTCTCGGCCCAGGGTCTCGGCGAAGCCCGGCTCGATCCGGCCGGGGTTCTCGGCCAGGACGCTGTCGTCTTCGAACCGGCTCATCTCCAGCGCCCATTCGATCGTCTCGCCGGGCCCGTCGAAGGTGAAGACCGTCTCCTTGTCGTGACCCGCGCGGGTGATGGCGTGGACGCAGCGGTAGAGCTCGGGCGCGGTTTCGCGGTTGAAGGCGAGCTCGCGCTCCAGCGCCCACTGGCGCTTGTCCAGGGTGGTGAAGTCGAGGAAGCCGAAATCGACCGGCCGCTTCACCTTCAGCGCGCGATGCGGATAGAGGAAGACCCAGGCGGCCGAGGTCTCAATCACCTTCTCGGCCGCCGGTCCGCCCCCCGCCCCAGACCGGAGCCAGCGCTCCAGCGCGGGATCTAGGGGAAGAGACGCGTGCTGGTCCAAGGGCTCTCCGTGTCCTGGCGCGCGAACACCAGCCGGTCGTGCAGACGGAAGGGGCGGTCGCGCCAGAACTCGATGTGCAAGGGCGCGACCCGGAAGCCTGTCCAGTAGGGCGGCCGGGGCACGGCTCCAAGCCCGAACTTCAGGGCGTATTCGGCCACCCGCTTCTCCAGCGCGAACCGGTCGGGCAGCGGACGGCTCTGCTCGGACGCCCAGGCGCCGATGCGGCTGTCGCGGTGGCGGCTGGCGAAATAGGCGTCGGCCTCGGCGTCCGACACCTGGGTGACGGGGCCGCGCACCCGCACCTGACGACGCAGCGACTTCCAGTGCATCAGCAGCGCCGCCTTGGGATTGGCCAAGAGCTCGCGGCCCTTGGCGCTCTCGGCATTGGTGTAGAAGACGAAGCCCTGCTCGTCCCAGCCCTTCAGCAGCACCATCCGCACATCGGGCAGGCCGTCGGCGTCGACCGTGGCCAGGGCCATGCCGTTGGGATCGTTCAGCTCCGACGCCTCGGCCTCCTTCATCCAGCGGGCGAAAATGGCCAGCGGGGCGTCGCCCTCGAACAGGGCGGGCTCGTTCGGATCGGTTGCGTTCGCGCTCATGGGCCTCTGCATAGCAATTAACGGCCCGTTGAGCATCCCGCCGTCATTTTGGGTCTATGTCTCTGAACGCCGCCGCCTTGAATTTGCGTTCGAAAAGCCGGGAGCTGAGCTTGCGGGACGCCTGCGCGCGCCTCGGGCTCGATCCCGAGCGCGCGGATCTGCGCGCCGATCTGCAGGGCGCCTTCCAGCGGGCGCTGAAGGCGGCGCGCGAGGGCGGCGCCAGCCTGGACGGCCCCCACTATGTCGAGCTCCTGGAGGCCTATCGGCGGTTGCGCCTGGAGTGCTCGCCCGCCGACCCGGCCGAGCGCCGGTTCGACGATTGGCCCAGCCATATCGAACTGACGCCCGAGGAAGCGATCACCGGGGGGCCGAAGACCGGCCGCCTGCTGACCGGGCGGCCCTTCACCACCAAACTGCCGCCGGGCCTGCGCGACGGCGACGTGGTCTGGGTCTGGGGCTGGCTGATCCAGGTGCGGATCGACCCGGCGCAACAGTTCGGGGGTTCGGACCTGTCCGTGCGCGGCGACGACATCTGGATCACGGCGCGCAAACCGGACTCGCACCTGCGCCCCGGCGCGCGGATCACGGTCGAGACGCCGATGGGTCCGTGGAGCTTCCGCCTGAGCGAGGACGCGGTGAACCGACGCCTGGTCCGGGTGCCCGGCGCGGGCATGCCGGCGGCGCGGCACCATGCGGCGGGGGATCTCTATGTGCGACTGGAGGCCACCGCCGAGCGGGGGCCGGTGGAGATGATCCGGCGGTTGGTGGGGTTGAGGGCGGCGTAGAGCTGTAAGGGCCGCGCGCTCACCCCCCGGTCTCATCCACCATGATATTGACCGTCTTGCCTCGGGAGAGAGGCTCCCAGCCCGCCGCGATGGCCGAGGCGATGGCCGCCTTCACCAGGTCGAGATTGATGTGCTGGGCCCGGAGCAGGGCCATGCCGAAGCGGGGCGCGGGGCCGAGGGGGAACTCGACGATGGCTTCGCGCTGGCCCTCCAGGTGACGCACGGCGATCGCCATGCCGTGGCGCGAGGCCGGGTCACGGGACCATTTGGGCTGGGCGTGAATCCGCCAGAGATAGGCCTCTCCGTCGACCGTGATCTCGAGCTCGGGGTTCAGCTTGGTTTTCGCCATGGGGGTTGTTAGCCCGGCGAGCGCGGACAGGCCAGCGTGGTCGGGGGGGCGGGATTTTCCCCCTTCCTATGTCGCGAGCGACCTGCTTGGCTCGTGCCAGACCAAGAAGAACAAGCAAGAGAGAGGCAGGCGATCATGCGGGCGGCCGTGTTGGGCGTGGCGGCTATGTTGACCCTCGGAGCCGCCGCCAAGGCCGCCCCGTCGGCCAGCTTTATGCCGCGGGACTTCTCCGGCGTGTGGGAGGGAGAGTTCCTGACCGCCTTGGACTTCCCCTACACCCCTGAATACGCGGCGGTTTTCAAGAAGCGCCAGCAGGACGACATCGACAACAAGCCCTATGACGACCCGGCGAGCCACTGCCTGACCTCAGGCATGCCCGCGACCATGCTGGCCGCGGGCTATCTGTTCGAATTCTTCATGGGCGACAAGCAGGTGACGATGCTGAAGGAGAACGGCAGCATCCGCCGCATCCAGATGCAGCGTCCGCACGCGGGGCTGGACGAACCGCCGACCTATATGGGCGACTCCATCGGCCGTTGGGAGGGCGACACCCTGGTGGTTGACACGGTGCATCTGCGCTCCGACACCTCGCTGGAGCGGCGGATCGCGCCGCACAGCGACGCCCTGCATGTCGTCGAGCGCATATCCCGGCCGAGCTATGGCGAGATCAAGGACGAGGTGACCCTGATCGACCCGAAGGCCTTCACCAAGCCCTGGGTCCACACCGTCACCCTGCGCCGGCACGACGAGTGGGAAGCCGCCGAGTTCGTCTGTGAGAACAACCGCTACTTCCTGCAGCCGGACGGGAAGTCGAGCATCGTCGGCGTGGCGAAGTAGGCGCGCGCCGGCTTCTAGAAGCGACCGCGATCTCGAGGGCTCAAGGTGAAGATCAGTTTCGACAAGCCCACGCATGAGGCGCTTTCGCGCGCCTTGGCCGGCTATCTGAAGGACGAATTCGGCCTGCAGGTCGGCGGCATGGAGGCCGCCCTGCTGCTCGATTTCATCTCCGAAAGGATCGGACCCCACTACTACAATCAGGCTTTGTACGACGGTCAGGCTCATTTGCGCGCGAAGGCGGACGCCCTCAACGACGCACTCTACGAGCTCGAAAGGCCGGCGAAGCTCTAAAGCGCCAGGGTGACGGGTCCGACCCGCTCGGCTAATACCAACCCATGTCGCACAACACGTTCGGCCATCTGTTCCGCGTCACCACCTGGGGCGAAAGCCACGGGCCCGCGCTCGGCTGCGTCGTCGACGGCTGCCCGCCCGGCCTCGCCATCGACGAGGCCTTCGTCCAGCGTTGGCTCGATCTGCGCAAACCGGGCGGCAACCGCTTCGTCACCCAGCGGCGCGAGCCGGACGCCGCGCGCATCCTCTCGGGGGTCTATGAGGGGCTGACCACCGGCACGCCGATCTCGATGATGATCGAGAACGTCGACCAGCGCTCCAAGGACTATGGCGAGATCGCCCGCCAGTTCCGGCCGGGCCACGCCGACTACGCCTATCACGCCAAATACGGCGTCCGCGATCCGCGCGGCGGCGGCCGCTCCTCGGCCCGCGAGACGGCGGCGCGCGTCGCCGCCGGGGCCGTGGCGCGCAAGGTGCTGGGCGAGGCCGTGACCATCCGCGCGGCGCTCGTCCAGGTCGGGCCGCACAAGATCGACCGGGCCAACTGGGACTGGGACATCACCCTGGATAACCCCTTCTGGGCGCCCGACGCCAAGATCATTCCCGTGTGGGAAGCCTATCTGGACGAGGTCCGAAAGGCCGGCTCGTCCACCGGCGCCGTGGTCGAGGTGGTGGCCGAGGGGGTTCCGGCGGGATGGGGCGCGCCGATCTACGGCAAGCTCGACGCCGAGCTGGCGGCGGCGCTGATGTCGATCAACGCGGTCAAGGGCGTGGAGATCGGCGCCGGATTCGAGGCCGCCTGCCTCTCGGGCGAGGAGAACGCCGACGAGATGCGGATGGGCAAGGACGGCCCGGTGTTCCTGTCCAACAAGGCGGGCGGGGTTCTGGGCGGAATTTCGACCGGCCAGCCGGTGGTGGCGCGGATGGCGCTGAAGCCGACCTCCTCCATCCTGAGCACCCGCCGGGCCATCGATCTGGAGGGCAATGAGATCGAGCTGCGCACCGTCGGCCGCCACGACCCCTGCGTCGGCCTGCGCGCCGCGCCGGTGGCCGAGGCGATGATGGCCTGCGTCCTGGCCGACGCCTTCCTGCGCCATCGCGGCCAGACCGGCGGCGGCGCCTTCGGCATCGGCGTCGAAGGGCGGCGCTAGGCCGGTCGTTATGACCGCGCTCCTCCCATGAACCGGCTCGCCATCGTCGCGCTGATCCTGTCGGGCCTCTGCTGGGGCGTCGGCTTTCCGCTCGGCAAGCTGGCGATGCGGGAGGTCGGGGCGGGGCAGATGATCGCCCTGCGCTTCATCATCGCGGCCCTGGTCGCCCTGCCCTTCGCCCTGTGGAGCCGCGAGGCGCGCGCCCTGTTCCGCTCGCCGCCCGTGCTGATCGGCGGGCTGCTCTACGGCCTCGCCTTCCAGGTGCAGTTCGAGGGCCTCGCCCGCACCAGCGTCACCCTGGCCGCCCTGCTGGTCGGGGCCATGCCGGCCCTGATCGCCATCGGCGCGCGGCTGCTCGGCGAGCAGATTCCCCGCCTGTCCTGGCTGGGCGTCGCCGCCGCGACCCTGGGCGCCGGCCTGATCGCCGGCCGGCCCGGCGACGCCGGTTCGCCGCTCGGGGTGGTTCTGTGCCTTCTGGCCCTGCTGGTCTTCCTGGCCTGGCTGTTCGTCCTGCGCCGCGCGCCCAAGGGCGGAAGCCTCATGGCCCTGCCCGCTGTGACGGTGATCGTCGCCGCCGCGACCATGGCGCCGGCCGCCTTCCTGCTGCACGGCCCGCCGCCGCTCGACCTCAGCCCGCGCGCCTGGGCCGCCATCGCCGCCCAGGGGGTGGTCTGCACCCTGATCGCCACGGCGGCCTGGCAGTACGGCCTGGCGCGGGTGGGCAGCGCCACGGCCGGGGTGTTCGTCAATCTGGAGCCGCTGATCGGGACCCTGATCGGCGTCGCCTTTTTCCAGGACAGGCTGACGCTGAACCTCGGCCTCGGCGGCCTGCTGATCCTGGCCGGGAGCTATGTCGTGGTGCTGGGCGAGCGTTCGGCCCCCGCGGCCGACCTGGCGCACAATCCGGTCACCCCGACATGAGGCCACAGTGGATCGCCTGGATCGCCATCGGGATCGTGGCGCTCTACGTGGTCTTCACGGTCATCGACCGGATGCAGGAGGGCCGTTGCCGCACCGGGCGCGGCGGGCTCGAATGCACCTACCGCAAACCCGTCGTCGTGATCCCCGATAGGCCGGGCGTGGTCGCCTGACCCGCCACCGCCGTCATCACCCGACTTGATCGGGTGACCCAAGCGAGGTTTGCGCCTGGCTCAACGGTTGCTTGGGTCCCCCGGTCCGCTGCGCGGCCGGAGGATGACGGAGGAAATGCAGCGTCGTTGACGACTCAGGCGCGCATCCACAGGCTCGCGCGCGGAGCGGGAGACGACGGGTGCATAGCGAACCGAGCGACAGACCGCTGCTGAGCCTGTGCCTGGCGACCTACAACCGCGCCCGCTATCTTGACCGCTATCTGACCCATCACCTGACCGCCTTCGAAACGGCCGGGATCGATTACGAGCTGGTCGTCTCGGACAACGGCTCGACCGACGAAACGCCTGAGATCCTGGCCCGCTACGCCGCCGACAACCCCCGGATCCGCGTCGTGCGCCAGCCGCGCAACATGGGCGCCCACGCCAACATCCTGGCCAGCCTGCATCTGGCGCGGGGCGAGGTCGCGGTGAACATCGCCGACGACGACCTGGCCGTGACCGATCGGCTGCTCGCCTATGTCCGGCGTCTGGCGGGCGACCCGGCGCTGGTGATGATCCAGGCCCCCTGGTTCCTGATGGACGAGACGAAGGACGGGGCGATCACGGGCCAGTTCTACACGCTCGCGGGCGAGACCCGGCTGGGGCGCGGGGCCTATGGCGACTGCCTCGCCTTCCTGATCCAGCGCCATGTTTTTCCCGAGTGCGCGCTGATCCGCCGCTCGGCCCTGGCCAGCATCCTTGGGCCGGCCCAGAGGTTCACCAACGGCTATTTCGCCATGCTGACCCACGCGCTGGGCAAGGGCGACGTGCTGTTCTGCCCCGATCCGCATGTGACCGTCACGGCCGTCTCGGCCGGCGACAACAGCCACGTCGGCAACAGCGAGGCGATGGAGGCCTGGGACGCCTATCGGGGCGGGCTGGAGACCCTGGCCTCCCACGCGCGCCAGGCCAACCCGCAGGGCTGGGCCGACGCCGGGGCGGTGGGCCAGGTGATCCAGACCTTCGCCTGCGAGCGGATGGGGGTGGCGGCGCGGCTGCAGGCCCACGCCCGCAACTGGTCGAACGCCTATCAGATCCTGCGGCGGCTGCACGCCTACGACCAGACGCCCAAAATCGATTACGCCTACGACGACGTGGCGGTGCTGGCGGCGGTGGAGACGGCGTTTCTGGAATGCGTCCAGCGGGGGGCGAGCCTGATCGTGCTCGGCGACAGCATCGCCGACCATGTGTTGGACAATCTGAAGCCGGTGGAGGGCGTGGCGTTGATCCGCGCCGAGGCGATCAGCCCCGACGACGGCCGGCGGGCCTATTGCTCGATCGGCGGCGAGCCGGACGCCTCGATGCGGGAGGGCGACTTCTGCTTCGACATCGTCATGACCATCGACCGGTTCCCCTTCTTTCCGCCAGGGTCGGGCTAGTCTTTCACTAGAGCCCCGCGCCCGGGGGCGGGGCCGAGTCCTCCGGGACGAAGAAGTCGGGCATCAGCGACTGGCTCATATCGACGCGGTACGGGTCGAAGTCGCGCACGCCCTCGCCGTAGAGGAAGCTGTCGTCGATCAGGAACTGGCCGGTCAGCTCGCGCGACGGCTTGCAGAAGATGGCGTGGGCGGCGTCGGCCAGGATTTCCGGCGTACGGCAGTGGGCGAGCGCCTCCTTGCCGGCCAGGGCGTACTCCACCGCCGCCGTGGCGATGGCGGTGCGGGGCCAGAGGGCGTTGAAGGCGATCCCGTCGGCTGCGAACTCCTCGGCCATGCCGAGCACCAGCATGCTCATCCCGTATTTGGCCATGCTGTAGGCCACGTGGGGTCCGAACCAGCGCGGCTTCATGTCGAGCGGCGGCGACAGCATCAGCACATGCGGGTTGGCCGCCCTCTTCAGATGCGGGATGCAGGTCTTGGAGACCAGGAAACTGCCGCGCGCATTGACCTGGTGCATCAGGTCCCAGCGCTTCATCTCGGTCGCTTCGGTGCCGGAAAGACTTATCGCCGAGGCATTGTTGACGCAGATGTCGATCCCGCCAAAGGCGGCGACCGTGGCGGCCACGGCGGCCTGGACCGAGGCCTCGTCTCGCACGTCGACCACGAGCGGAAGCGCCTTGCCGCCCGCAGCCTCGATTTCCGCGGCCGCGGTGTGGATCGTTCCGGGGAGCTTGGGGTGCGGCGTATCGGTCTTGGCCGCGATGGCCACATTGGCGCCGTCGCGGGCGGCCCGCAGGGCGATGGCGAGGCCAATCCCCCGGCTCGCGCCCGTGATAAATAAGGTCTTTCCGCGAAGTTCCCC
>CANJKM010000068.1 GCA_947474805.1 Caulobacterales bacterium
AAGCTGGAAGCCATCGTCAAGCGCACGCGCGGCGGCGGCGGCGAGATCGTGGCCCTGCTCAAGACCGGTTCGGCCTTCTACGCCCCGGCCGAGAGCGCCATCGTGATGGCCAAGTCGTTCCTGAAGGACAAGAAGCGCGTCCTGCCGGTCGCCTGCAACCTCACCGGCCAGTACGGCCAGAACAACCTCTATGTCGGCGTGCCCGCCGTGATCGGCGCCGGCGGCGTCGAGAAGATCATCGAGTTCAAGCTGGACGAGAACGAGAAGGCCATGTTCGCCAAGTCGGTCGACGCGGTGAAGGGGCTGCTCGAAGCCTGCCGCGGGATCGACCCGACCCTGCCGAAGTAGGCTTTCCCGTCCGGGAGACGAGACCAAGGGGGTCGCCCGCGCGGCCCCCTTTTTCTTTGGGGTCCATCACCAATCCGGAGGGCCGCCGGATGAAGAGCGTCATCCTCCGGCCGCCCGCAGGGCGGACCGGGGGACCGAAGCCCGGCTTCAGCTTCCGCCGCCCTCGCTTGGGTCACCCGATCAAGTCGGGCGATGACGAAAGAGGGAGGGCCCGCGGCGGCCTTGCTCCCGCCATCGCCGGGCTCTATCTCAAACCGCATGGGTTTATTTTCCGCCTTCGCCAATCCGGCCCGGTTCATGGCGCTGTCGCGCTGGCTCGCGCCTGTCTTGGGCGGCTTGGCGGCTGTGCTGATCGCGGCGGGTCTCTATCTCGGCTGGACCGCGCCGGACGACTATCAGCAGAGCGCGACGATCAAGATCTTCTTCATCCACATCCCGGCCGCCTACATGGCCATGATGGTCTATGGCTGCATGGCCGGGGCGAGCTTCTTTGGCCTGGTGTTCCGCCATTCGCTGGCCGACGCGGCGGCCAAGGCGGCGGCGCCGCTGGGGGCCGGATTCACCGCCCTGGCCCTGATCACGGGCTCGCTCTGGGGCCGGCCGATGTGGGGCACCTGGTGGCAGTGGGACGGGCGGATGACCTCGGTCCTCGTGCTGTTCCTGATCTACCTTGGCTATATGGCCCTGCACACGGCGCTGGACGACGAGCAGAAGGCCGCGCGGGCCGCCGCCATCCTGGCGCTGGTGGGCGTGATCAACCTGCCGATCATCCATTTCTCGGTCGAGTGGTGGAACACCCTGCACCAGGGCGCGACCATCTTCGCCAAGGACGGCCCCAAGGCCCCGGCCGTCTATCTCGTGCCGCTGTTCCTGATGATGGGCGGCTACACCTTCCTGTTCGGCTCTCTGTGGCTGGTCCGCATCCGCGCCGAGGTCTGGCGCCGGCGGGCGAACGCCCTGGCCCTAGCGGCCGCCCGATGAAGTGGGTCGCCGCGATACCGCTGGTGGTGCTGGCCCTGCTGGCCATCCTGTTCGCCGGCTATGGGCTGAAGCGCGACCCGCAGGTCGTGCCCGCCGCCCTGGTCGGCCGTCCCCTGCCCGCCGGAACCCTGCCCAAGCTCGACGGCTCGCCCGGCAAGCTGCCGCTGACGGCGGGGATCAAGGGGCCGGTGTTCCTGAACGTCTTCTTCTCGACCTGCGCCCCCTGCATCCAGGAGGCCCCGGCCCTGATGGCGATGAAGCAGCAGGGCGTGAAGATCGTCGGCATCGCCTATAAGGAGCCCGAGGGCGACACCCGCGCCTTCCTGGCCGAATACGGCAATCCCTACGCGCAGGTGCTGGTCGACCGCGACGGGCGCCAGGCGATCGAGCTGGGGGCCTCGGGCGCGCCCGAGACCTTCCTGGTGGACGGCAAGGGCATGATCATCGCCAAACACTCGGGCGTCATGACCCCGGAAAAAGCCGACGAGCTGATCCAGAAGGCCGGGCTTTAAGCTTTCGTTAACCGTGTTCGGCCGAAGCCAACGGTATGGCCATCGGTCCCGTCTCCACCCCCGCGCTCCGCCCCGCCGGACAGCCCGCCCAGAGCCCGGCCCGGGCCGAGGCCTTGCGCGCGGCCCAGCGGGCCTTCTTCCAGGCGGCGCTGAACCAGACCCCGGCCCCGGCGGCGCAGACCGCGCCGGCCGCCGCCGCGCCACGGGCCGCGAGCGCGCCCGAGCCGGTCAGCGAGCGGTATCCGCGTCCGGGCTCGCGGATCGACATCAAGGTTTGAATTTTGAAACGTCATCCCCCGGCTTGATCGGGGGACCCAAGCCCCATGTCCAGCGTCGCTTGGGTGGCCCGATCAAGTCGGGCCATGACGACTGAAAGTCGGTGGCGGCCGGAGGATGACGGGGGTCTAGCGCCCCATCCCCATCGCCGCGCGGGCTTTGCGCTCGGCGGTGTAGGGGGCGAGCTTGGAGATGGGCATGACCTTGGTCGCCCGGCCGTGCTCCATATAGACGAACTTGTTGCACAGGTCGGTGATCAGCGAGTTCTCGTGGCTGGCCAGGACCATGATGTGGGCCCGCTCGACCATGGACAGCAGGCGGTTGTGGGCCTGTTCGCGGAAGTCGGCGTCGCCCACCGCGATCCACTCGTCCATCAGCAGGACCTCGGCGTCGATCGAGGTCGAGACGGCGAAGGCCAGCCGCGCCATCATCCCCGAGGAATAGGTCTTCAGCGGCAGGCTGAGGAAGGGACCAAGGCCCGAGAAGGTCGCGATCGCCTCCTGCTTTTCCTTGATCTGGTCGCGCGTGAGGCCGGTGACCAGACCGCGCAGGTGAATGTTCTCATAGCCGGTGGCCGAGGGGTCGATGCCGAGGCTGAGCTCGAGCAGGGAGGCGATGCGGCCCCGCACCGTCACCGAGCCGTCGTCGGGCGCATAGACCCCGGCCATGGCGCGCAAGAGGGTGGTCTTGCCTGAGCCGTTCGGTCCGACAAGGGCGAGCCGGTCGCCCGGCTCCAGCGACAGGGAGACGTCGGTCAGGGCCGAGACGATGGGCGGGCCGCCCTTGTCGACGCCGAGGCGGCCGCCCAGGGCGACGCTGACCACCGACTTCTTCAGCGAGCGGGCGTCCGCCCCATAGACGGGGAAGCGGATCGAGAGGTCTTTGACCTCCAGCGAGGCGACGGCGGCCTTGTTCACAGGTAGTGCACCACGCGGCGGCGGGTCCGGGCGAAGATGACGAAGGCGATGGCCCAGCCGACGACCAGCATGATCAGGAGGGCGCTGTAGGTGTGGGCCTTGACCTCCTCGCCCAGCATCGGCCGGCGGATGGCTTCGAGCATGTAGTAGAAGGGGTTGGCCTCGAGCACGACGCGGTGGTTGGTGATGGCCTCCGGCCGCCAGAAGACCGGGGTCATGAACATCAAGACCTGCATCACGGCGGTGACGATCTGGGGCACGTCGCGGAAGCGGGCCGAGGCGATGCCGCAGATCAGGGCGATCCAGAGAAGGTTGCCGAGCGAGAGGGCGAAGCCGACCAGGGCCATGGGCGCGTTGGCCTTACGCCACAGGCCGAACCAGACGATGACGACGACGATGATCACCAGCTGGTGGGCGAAGTTGATCAGGTTGCGGAACACCATCCGGCCCAGGAAGGTGAACATCGGCAGGGCCGTCTGTTTGATGATGCCGCCCGAGGCGATGAAGGTGTCGCAGCCCTCGGAGATGATCACCGCGAACAGGCTCCACAGCACCACCCCGATCCCGAGCCAGGGAATGTATTCGGCCAGGGACATGTGGAAGAGCTGGGAATAGACGAGCCCCATCCCCCCGACCATCGCCCCGGTGGTGACGGTGATCCAGAAGGGACCGAGCACCGAGCCGCGATAGCGCGAGGCGACGTCGTGCAGGGCGAGCGAGGTCCACAGCCGCCAGCGCAACAGGGCGCCGATGATGTCCACCGCCGCCTCTTTCAGGTCGGAGACGACGCCGGTTCGCCCGCTGACGTGCATGCGGGAAGGAGGAGGCATGGACGAGGATGTCTTTCCGAAAACGAGGCCTGTCGATAGCAGTCGCCCGGTCGGGTCACAAGGCGAGGCGGCGGCGGGGCGCGGTCAGGGCATGGGGGCGGGCCGGGACAGCCAGGCGCTGACCGGGGCCACGCCCCGATTGGCGAAGGTGGCGCAGTATCGGACCTTGGTGGCGGTCGAGAGGCGGCCCTTGTCCCAGCGCAGCATCGAGACGGACGCGCGGTAGCCCGTGCCCGGCCTGGGTCCCGGCGTGTAGCAGGCCAGGGTGCGGGCGTCGCACCAGCCGGGGGGCCCGCCCTGGGGCTGGACGCGGACGTGCAGGGGGAAGGGCTTGCGGTAGTCCTTCAGGCTGACGTCCAGGCAGGCGGGCCTTTCGGAGCCGGGCTGGATCAGGGTGCGCGGCCCCTCGGCCAGCGCCCCCGGAGGCGGCGGGTCGCGGCGCCAGACGGCCTCGGCCGCCGCGAGGGCGGGAACTATCAGGGCCAGGACAAGGACGGTTCGTCCGATCAATTGACGCTCTCGGCGCTGTAGCGGGCGATCAGCCCGGTGCGGACAGCATAGCGGTGAACCCAGGCGAAGAAGAGGCCGGCGAGCAGCACATAGACCGCCGCCATGGCCGCCGCCGTCCAGAGCATGGGCCAGGCGACGCCCTTGCCCGCCGCGACCGCGCGCAGACCCTCGAAGACGTAGGAGGGCGGCAGGATGTGGGAGACGGCCCGCATCCAGCCGGGCAGGACCGAGACCGGATAGAAGACCCCGACGAACGGCGAGACGATGCCGGGGATGGGCCAGACGAACCATTCGGACGCCGGGCCGAACCTCAGGACCACGGCGGCGCCGAAGATGCCGAGGGCGAGACCGAACAGGACCAGCACCAGGACGAAGGGCAGGGCCGCCGCGCCATAGGCGGCGAGGGACAGGCCGAACACGGCCCAGGCGACGGTGAGCATGACGCTGAGGCCCACCAGGCTGCTGACGAAGCCGGTGGCGACGAGGCCGGTGAGATATTCGGAGACCCGCATCGGGCTGGCGAACAGGTTGAGGAAGTTCCGCGACCAGACGTCCTCGAAGAAGGTCAGGGAGACGCCGTGCAGGACGCGGGTCTGGAAGTCCCAGAGCAGCACGGCGCCCAGCAGCGCCGGGACAAAGCTGAAGCCCGCATTGCCGACCTGGTCGAGGTAGCGGGTGATGAAGCCCCAAAGGACGACGTCGAGCGTCGCCCAGGCGAACAGGGGCAGGACCCGCGCGGGGCTGCCGCTGAGCAGGAAGAGGTAGCGCGTGATCACGCCGGCGATCGGACCGATGCGCATCAGGCGGGCTCCTGGCCGGTGAGGGTTTCCTTGGCCACGGCCACGAACAGATCCTCCAGCGATTTTTCGCCGTGCAGGGCCGGGAGAGTCTTGGGGTCGCCTTCCAGGAGGACATTGCCGCGCGAGAGGAACAGCACCCGGTCGCAGACCGCCTCGACCTCGGCCATGTTGTGGCTGGTCCAGAGCACGCCCGCCTCGCCCGTGTCGGCGAAGGCGCGGATGCGGGCGCGGATGTCGCGCGCGGCGGAGGGGTCGAGCGAGGCGGTGGGTTCGTCGAGCAGAAGCAGGCGCGGCTGGTTCAGCATCGCCTTGGCCAGGGAGACGCGGGTCTGCTCGCCCGAGGAGAGGAGGCCGCACTTGGTCTTGCGCAGGCCGAGCAGATCGTAGGTTTCGAGCAGGCTTTCGACCCGCGCTTTCAGCCTGGGCACGCTGTAGATCAGGCCGAAGACCTTGAGGTTCTGCTCGACGGTCAGATTGCCCGGCAGGGGCGCGTAGACGGCGGCGAAATTGGTGCGGCCGATGGCCTCGCTGCGATGGGCGGCCAGATCGATCCCGTCGATGCGGATCGAGCCCGCGCTCGGCGCCAGCACGCCGAGGATCATGTTGATGGTGGTGGTCTTGCCCGCGCCGTTGGGGCCGAGCAGGCCGACGATCTCGCCCTGGGCCACCGAAATGTCGACGCGGTCCACCGCCAGGACCGCGCCATAGGCTTTGCGCAGACCGGAGACGGCGAGGACGGGGGCGGCTTCGGAGGTCACACGGCGCTCGCGATGGTCTAAGGGAAACGGGTTTCTAGTCGGTTCGCACGGGGTCCGCACCCCGCAAGGCGGTTTACGCCCGCGTCCGGCGGATGGATTATGGGCCGGAGACGGGGAGGACGGATGAACGGCGCAGCCCCGATCGGTCGCTTTGACCTCGTCGCCTGGGCCCGGGACTCGCTCTGGGCCACGGCGCGGGGACGGCTGGTCGCGCTGACCCTCGTGCTGACCCTGGCCGCCATCCTGGCCACCTCCCTGACCCTGTGGGACGCGATCCGCCACCAGCGCAGCGCCATCGAGCGCCAGCTGAGCGAAACCGCGCGCGCGTTGTCGCTGGTGGTCGACCGGCGCCTCGGCCAGGACCAGGTGCTGGTCGAGAGCCTGGCGACCTCGCCCTATCTGGCCCAGGGCGACATGCGCGGCTTCGATATCCAGGCCCGCCAGGCCGTGCACCACCCCGGCTCCTGGGTGACGGTGATCACGCCGGACGGCCGGATGCTGGTCAACACCCGCCGCCCCTGGGGCGCCTCGCCTTACAAGATCAACCGGCCCAGCAACGCCCTGGCCGGACCCGCCTTCAACGCGCGGGACGTCACCGTCTCCAATGTGGTCAACAGCGCCCTGGCCGGGGCGAAGATCATCTTCGTCAACACGGGGATCACCACCCCGAACGGCCCCGCGCAGCTGAGCATCGTCAGCCAGGTCGAGTCGATGCAGGAGATCTTCCGCGACCAGCGCCTGCCGGAAGGCTGGGTGGGAACCATTCTGGACGCCAACGGGACCATCGTCGCCCGCAGCATCCCCTCCCCCGGGGCGATCGGCCGCCCGGCCCCGCCTCTCCTGCGCGCCCGTCTGGGCGGCGGCGGCTGGGTGATCGAGTCCACGACGCTGGAAAAGCGGCCGAGTCTCGTCGCCTTCGCCAAGGCGCCGACCTACGGCTGGGGGTTCCTTGTCGCCATGCCCCGGTCGGAGGTCGCGGCCTCCACGCGCCGGGCCTTGGTGCTGGCCCTGGTCTCTTCCTCCGTCCTCCTGGCCGGCGGCCTGCTGCTGGCCGGCCTCCTGGGCGCGAGCATCGCCCGGCCGGTCGAGCGGCTGGCCATGGCCGCCGGGGCGCTGGGGCGCGGCGAGCCGGCGGAGGTCAAATTCACCGGCATCCAGGAGGTCGACGCCGTGGGCGCGGCCATGGCCGAGGCCTCCAGCGCCCTGGCCGACCGTGAGCACGAACTGCGCGCGCTGAACGAGACGCTGGAGGCGCGGGTCGCCGAGCGGACCAAGGAGCTGGCCGAGACCCATGAGAGCCTGGTCCAGGCGCAGAAGCTGGAGGCGGTCGGCCGGCTGACCGGCGGCATCGCCCACGACTTCAACAACCTCCTGACCGCCGTGATGGGCAATCTGGAGCTGATGGCCCGCCGCACCGACGACCCGCGCCTGACCAGCCTGATCGGCAACGCCCGCCAAGCGTCAGAGCGCGGGGCCAAGCTGACCCAGCAGCTCTTGGCCTTCTCGCGCCGCCAGCGGCTCGTGCCCCAGCCGACCGACATCAACGCCGCCATCACCGCCACCGCCCGCCTGCTCCGCTCCACGCTCGGCGGGGTGCTGCAGGTCGAAACCGAGCCGACCCCGGACCTGTGGACGGCCATGTCCGACGCCACCCAGCTGGAGCTGATCCTGCTGAACCTGGCGATCAACGCCAAGGACGCCATGCGCGACGGCGGCGTGCTGTCCATCCACGCCGGCAATGTCGAGGTCGAACTCCCGCCGGCCCGACCCGAGGGGCCCATGCCGGGCCGCTATGTCGCCATTTCGGTCGCCGACAGCGGCTCGGGCATGCCCGCCGAGGTGCTGGAGCGTGTGTTCGAACCCTTCTTCACCACCAAGGAGGTCGGGCGCGGCTCGGGGCTCGGCCTGCCCCAGGTCCTGGGGGTGGTCAAACAGCTGGGCGGCGGGGTCGAGATCGCCACCGTTTTCGGGGAAGGCACGACCGTCACCGTCTTCCTGCCCAAGGCCGAGGGCGCCGCCGCCGCCGAGGAGGCCGCCGGCGACGCGCCGGTGGCGCTGAAGGGGGTGAGGATACTGCTGATCGACGACGACCCGGACGTGCGTGGGGTCGCCGCCGCGCTTCTCTCCGAGTTGGGCTGTCGGGTGAGCGAGGCCTCCTCGGGTCAGGCGGGGCTCAATGTCCTGGCCTCGGGCACGAGCTTCGACCTTGTGCTGCTGGACTACGCCATGCCGGGCCTGAACGGCGGCGAGACGGCCGCGCGGATCACCCGCGACTGGCCCGATCTGCCGGTGATGATGATCTCCGGCTACGCCGACGCCGAGGCCCTGGCGGCGGCCTGGTCGGGCCCCTTCCTGCACAAGCCGTTCGGGGCCGGGGCGCTGTCCAGCCTGATCGCCCGCACCCTGGCGGCGCGGCCCGCGCCGGTCTCGGCCTGAGCCTCGACCCGGCCCTGTTCGGCCAGCCCGCGCCCACGGTCGCGCGCGCCCTGATCGGCTGCGGCCTCTATGTCGACGGGATCGGCGGCCCGATCGTCGAGGCCGAGGCCTATGACCACGAGGACCCCGCCTCGCACAGTTTCCCCGGGCCGACGGTGCGCAACGCCGCCATGTTCGGGCCGGTCGGCCACGCCTATGTCTATCTGATCTACGGCATGTACTTATGTTTGAACGTCGTCTGCGGGGAGACCCCCGGCAGCGCGGTGCTGATCCGGGCGATCGAGCCGCAGCGGGGGATCGCGCGGATGCGCGAGCGGCGGGGGCCGCTGGCCGACCGCCAGCTCTGCTCGGGGCCGGGGAAGCTGTGTCAGGCGCTCGGGGTGAGGCGGGCCGACGACAAGCGGCCGCTCCTGCCGCCGAGGTTTGAGCTGACGGCGCGGGACGAGGCGCCCGAGGTCGCGGTCGGGCCGAGGATCGGTCTCAGCAAGGGGCTGGAGGCGCCCTGGCGGTTCGGGCTGAAGGGGTCGCGGTTTCTGAGCAAGCCGTTTCCGCCTTAGGGCCGTCATCGCCCGACTTGATCGGGCGAACCAAGCCACGGCGGCGGAAGCGGAGAGCTCGCTTGGGTCCCCCGGTCCGCTTCGCGGCCGGAGGATGACGAGAGTGGGTTAGAAAAACACGCTCGCGCCGCTTTCGGCCGGGCCGACCGAGGCGCGGAAGGCGGCGAACAGCTCGCGGCCGAGACCGAGGTTGGCGTGGGTGAAGACGGCGGGCTCGCGTGTCGAGAGGTTGGCGGCGATCTCCAGCGCGCCGGCCTCGGCGTCGAGACGGATGAGGTCGCCGTCCTGGACCTGGGCGATGGGTCCGCCGTCGGCGGCCTCGGGGGTGACGTGGATGGCGGCGGGCACCCGGCCCGAGGCGCCCGACATCCGGCCGTCGGTGACCAGCGCGACCTTGAAGCCCTTGCCCTGCAGGACGCCGAGCGAGGGGGTGAGCTTGTGCAGCTCGGGCATGCCGTTGGCCTTGGGACCCTGGAAGCGGATCACCGCCACGAAGTCCTTGTTCAGCAGGCCGTCGTGATAGGCTTTGAGGAAGTCGTCCTGGTCGTGGAAGACCACCGCCGGCGCCTCGACGACGCGGTGCTCGGGGGCCACCGAGGAGATTTTGATCACCGACCGGCCGAGCGGACCCGAGAGCAGGCGCAGGCCGCCCTCGGGATCGAAGGGATCCGACGCCGGGCGCAGGATGTCGAGGTCGCCGGAGACCACGGGCGGGTCGATCCAGATCAGCTTGCCGTAGTCGTCCAGCGCCGGGGCGCGGGCGTAGGGGGCGAGCCCCTCCCCGCCCACGGTGACGGAGTCGGGGTGCAGCAGGCCGGCGGCGAGCAGTTCGCGCACCAGGAAGGCCATGCCGCCCGCGTCGTGGAAGCCGTTCACATCGGCCGAACCGTTCGGATAGATGCGGGTCAGGAGCGGGGTGACCTTTGAGACCGCCTCGAAGTCGTCCCAGTCGATGATGATCCCGGCCGCCCGGGCCATGGCGACCAGGTGCAGGGTATGGTTGGTCGAGCCGCCCGTCGCCATCAGGCCGACGAGACCGTTGACCACCGCCCGCTCGTCGATGACGTCGCACAGGGGGGCCTTGCCGGATTGCGCCAGTTCGCAGGCGCGCCTGGCGCTGGCGGCGGTGAGGGCGTCGCGCAGGGGGGTGTTCGGATTGACGAAGGCCGCGCCCGGCAGGTGGACGCCCATCAGCTCCATCAGCATCTGGTTGGAGTTGGCGGTGCCGTAGAAGGTGCAGGTGCCGGCCGAGTGATAGGCGCCCTCTTCGCTGGCCAGGAGGGCGTCGCGGCCGACCTTTCCCTGGGCGTAGTCCTCGCGGACCTTGGCCTTCTGCTTGTTGGAGATGCCCGAGGGCATGGGCCCGGCGGGGGCGAAGACGGCGGGCATCCAGCCGAAGGACAGGGCGCCGATCATCAGGCCGGGCACGATCTTGTCGCAGGTCCCCAGGCAGATGACCGCGTCGAACATGTCGTGGCTGAGCGAGACGGCGGTCGCGGCGGCGATGACGTCGCGGGAGAAGAGGGAGAGCTCCATCCCCGGCTGGCCCTGGGTCACGCCATCGCACATGGCGGGCACGCCGCCCGCGACCTGGGCGGTGCAGCCGATCTCGCGCGCGGCCGTCTTGATCAGACCGGGATAGCTGTCGAACGGCTGGTGGGCCGAGAGCATGTCGTTGTAGGCGGTGATGATCCCCAGATTGACCGCCTTGACCCCGCGCAGCCGGAGCTTGTCGGCCAGCGGCGCGGCGGCGAAGCCGTGGGCGAGGTTGGCGCAGGACAGGCCCGCGCGGCCGGGGCCCCGGGCCTTCATCTGGGCCATCAGGGCCAGATAGGCGGCGCGGCTGTCGCGGCTGCGATCGCGGATCCGTTCGGTGACCGCGAGAATGGCGGAATGCATCGGCATGGGGCGCTCCTTGCCGTTCAGCTTAGTCGGATCGCACAGCGGCGGAAGGCGCGCCCTTGCAATTGTGGTCCGGCGCCGGGACCATTGCGGCCATGCAAGACCTAGACGCCTTCCTCAAGGGCCTGCCCAAGGCCGAACTCCATCTGCACATCGAGGGGAGCCTGGAGCCCGAACAGATGTTCGCCTTCGCCCAGCGCAACGGGGTGACCCTGCCCTATGCCTCGGTCGAGGAGATCCGCGCCGCCTATAGCTTCTCGCGGCTGCAGGACTTCCTGGACATCTATTACGCCGGGGCCGGGGTGCTGCTGACCGAAGCCGACTTCAAGGACCTGGCTTTGGCCTATTTCGAGCGGCTGGCGGCGGACGGCGGGCGGCACGCGGAGATCTTCTTCGACCCCCAGACCCACACCGACCGGGGCGTTCCCTTCAGCGTCGTGGCCGACGGGCTGCTGGCCGGGATGGCCGAGGCGCAGGCGCGCTGGGGCGTGACCTCCAAGCTGATCCTCTGTTTCCTGAGGCACCTCGACGAAGACGCCGCTTTCGCCACCCTGGCGGCGGCCGAGCCGTATCTGGACCGGATCGTGGGGGTTGGGCTGGACTCATCGGAGGTGGGCAACCCGCCCGCCAAGTTCGCCCGCGTCTTCGCCGCCGCCAAGGTCAAGGGCCTAAAGCTCGTCGCCCACGCCGGCGAGGAGGGGCCGCCGGAATATGTCTATGAGGCGCTAGACGCCCTGCATGTGGACCGGATCGACCACGGCAACCGCTCGCTTGAGGACGCGGCCCTGGTCGCGCGGCTGGCGCGGGAGGGGATGACGCTGACGGTGTGTCCGCTGTCGAACCTGAAGCTGTGCGTCGTCGACGACATGACCCGCCACCCCCTGAAGCGGATGCTGGAGCTTGGCCTGCACGCCACGGTCAATTCGGACGACCCGGCCTATTTCGGGGGCTATCTCAACGACAACTACCGCGCGGCGATCGCGGGGCTGGGGTTGAGCAAGGCCGAGTTGGTGCAGCTGGCTAAGAACAGCTTTGCGGGCTCGTTCCTGAGCGAGGCGGAAAAGGCGGCGGGGATCGCCGAGGTCGAGGCCTACGCGGCGGCCCACTAAATCAAATCCGTCAGCGCCCAACTTGATCCGGCGACCCAAGCCACGGCGGCAAAGGCGGCGACTGTCGCTTGGGTCCCCGGTCCGCTGCGCGGCCGGAGGATGACGATAGAAGGGGTTAGTCCAGCGCGTCCCCGAGCCGGGCCAGGGTTTCGTCCTTGCCCAGCGCGATGAGGGTGGAGGCGAGGTCGGGCGCCGCCGCGCCGCCAGAGAGGACGCCGCGCAGGGCCGGGCCGAACTTGCCGATGCCGACGCCTTCGGCCTCCGCGAAGCCGCGGATCACCGAGTCCAGCGTGGCCATCTCCCAGCTGGCCTGCTGGGCCAGAAGATGGCGCAGGCGATCGAGCCGCGCGCGGGTGTCGTCGTCGAGACGCTTCTGAGTGTTCTCATCCAGCGGGAAGGGCCGCGAGCGGGCGGCGAAGACCAGGAGGTCGGCCAGTTGCGGGATGGTCTGGGCGGCTTCGCGGACCAGGGGGATGAGCCGGATCAGCTTGGTCTCGTCGGCCGGGTGGCCGTTGCCGGCGAGGATGGGCGACACGAGCCCGGCCAGGCGGGCCGGATCGGCCTGCTGGATATAGTGCTGGTTCAGGTGGTTGAGCTTGGCCCAGTCGAGCCGCGCGGGG
>CANJKM010000069.1 GCA_947474805.1 Caulobacterales bacterium
AATCTGATGATCGTCGACCTGATGCGCAACGACCTGTCGCGGGTCTGCCGGCCGGGCACGGTGCGGGCTAAGACCCTGTTCGCGCTCGAGAGCTTCCGGAACGTCCACCACCTGGTCTCTACGGTCGAAGGCCAGCTGGCGCCGGGCCGCACGGCGCTCGACCTGATGCGGGCGGCCTTTCCGCCCGGCTCGATCACCGGGGCGCCCAAGCTACAGGCCATGCGGGTGATCGCGCGCTTCGAGCCGCCGCGCGGGCCCTATTGCGGCTGCCTGTTCTGGGCCGGGTTCGACGGGGCGATGGATTCCAGCGTGCTGATCCGTACCGTCGCCCTGGTCGAGGACGCGGCCGGCTGGCGGTTCGAGGCCCGGGCAGGGGCGGGGCTCGTCGCCGATAGCGACCCCCCCGCCGAGCGGGCCGAAACGGAGGACAAACTCGCGGCCCTGGCGACCGCCCTTGGAGCCGAGGCCCCGTGACCCAGCGCGCCCTGCCCAAACGCGTCTACGCGGCTCTCGCCGGGGTGGCGGCGACGGCGGCTATCGGCCTGAACGGGATGCAGTCGGTCATCCCGGCGATCGCCCGAGAGGTCGGGATTCCCGACGTGCTGATGGTGATGGTCTTCGCCCTGTCGTCCCTGGCCTGGGCTGTCTGTTCGCCAATCTGGGCCGCCCATACCGACCGCTTCGGCCAGAAGGCGCTGATCATCCTGGGCGAGGCGGGGCTGGCCGTCTCCATGCTGCTCTGCGCCCTGGTGGTGCTGAGCGGGGTGCACCGCTGGACCGGGGTGATCCTGACCTTTGCCTTGTTGCTGCTGGCGCGGGGGCTGTTCGGCCTGCTGGGCGCGGCCTCGCAGCCGGCCACCCAGGCCTTTGTCGCCCACCGCACCACTCCGGCCCAGCGGACCCGCGCGCTCGCGGGTCTGGCGGGCGCCTTCGGCATCGGCACCATCATCGGCCCGGCGATCGCGCCGGTCTTCGTGCTGCCCTATGTCGGCCTCGCCGGCCCGCTGTTCGCCTTCGGGGCGATGGGCCTCTTGATCGTGGCCTTGGCCGCGCGAGTCTTGCCCGCGACCCCGCCGCCGCCCAAGGCAGAGCGCGTCGCGGCCGCGCCAAAGCGGCGCATTCGGCCGTTGTGGCGCGACCCACGGCTCATGCCGTTCCTGGCGTTCGGCTTCATCGCCGCTAGTTGCCAGAACCTGCAACTGCAGGTGCTCGGCTTCATGATCATCGACCGGATGGGGCTGCCGCCGCTGGAGGCCCAGGGTTTCACGGCGGTCGCCATGATGGCGGGGGCGCTCGGGGCGCTTCTGGCCCAATGGGGGCTGATCCAGATGTTTCAGCTCGGGCCGCGTCAATTGCTCCGCTACGGTCCAGCGATCTCGGCCGTTGGGAGTGTCCTGATCGCCTTCGCGCCCACCTTTCCACTGGTGGTCGCGGGCTACGCCCTGACCAGCGTCGGTTTCGGCTTCATGCGGCCGGGCTATGCGGCGGGGGCGTCCCTGGCTGTAAGGCCCTCGGAGCAAGCGAGGGCCGCGGGCGCGATCACGGCGGTCAACGGCGCCTCCAGCCTCCTGGCCCCTGTCACCGGCATCCTACTCTATCACTGGCTGCACCCCGCGCCTTACGTCATCACGGCGATGGTGCTGTGCGGCCTGGGCGTCTTCGCCCTGCGGAACCCGACCCTGAAAAAGGTCCGCGCGCGCCCGGCCCCGCAGGAGGATGACGCGGCGATTCAGGCGGCCTCGAACAGCTAGAGCTCGGGCGCGGGCCTACGGTCGATCTTGTAGAGGCGGGCGAAACCCTCGTCGGCGATCAGGGTCATGCCGTCCGGCACCCGCTCCTTATTGACGTCCTCCAGCACGTCGGCGTTCAGCATCAGGGCGTAATCGAAGTCCTCGCGCCAGCGCTTGATGTAGGGGGCGATCTCGTTCAGCCACTTGGCCGGGGGCGAGTTGATGGTGGTGAAGGTCGGGGTGCGGCCGCCGTTCGGCACCGATATCCGCTTATAGGGCTCCAGCACCTTGATGGGCTGCTTGCCGTGCATGGCGAACAGCATCGGGCTGAAGGCTTTCCGCTGCATCACCGTCAGGGTGTACTGGTGATAGTAGCTGGCTCCGAAGTGGAAGAAGCGCCCGGGCGGCGCGATGCGCTTGCCGCGCACCGAGACCAGGTGGTCGATCGGCAGCACCGAGGAGCCCTCGGGCACCCGGCTCATGGCCCGTTCGATCGCGCGCACATCGGCTTGGCGTTGGATCCAGATGTCGCCGATCCACCAGGCGCGGCCGACCACTAGGGCCAGCATCAAGGTGGCGACCGGAACCCACAGCCTGGGCTTGCGCGCCACGTCGGGCAGGACGCCGGTCATCAGCAGCAGCAGGGCCATGATCGGCATGCGGGTGTCGATCCAGCCGGTCTCCGCCGCCCAGGTCGGCGAAACCATGGCCAGGACGGTCATGAAGACGGCGCAGAGGATCAGCCCCTGGTGGATGCGCAGGCTCTTCAGGAAGGCGGCCAGCACCAGGAGGACCAGCGGCACGGCGAAGAAGGCCTGGTCGATATGCAGATTGTAGGTGCCGAACGCCGACTGAAGCAGTTCGGTCTTATATCTCCAAGTCGTCGGGCCCCAGATCATCTGGCCAAGGCCGCCGCCGCCCGGAAGGTGAGGGGCGGTGAGGCGGTAGATCAGGAGCGGTGCGCCGACCCCGGCCGCCACGCCGAGCAGGCGGACGAGGGTCGCCTTGAAGGCGTCGCGCTGGAAGAGGGCGAGCAGGTTGGGGCCCAGCGCCAGGGCGCCCAGCAGTAGGCCGTAGAAGCCGACCGCGAAGATGTGGACGACCAGCAGCAGGCTCGCCATCAGCATCCGGCCGATCAGGAGCTGGACCGGTGAGCCGCGCTTCTGCAGCCAGGGCTCGAGCGAGGCGAAGGCCAAGGCCAAGCCGATGCCGGTCTGGAAGTTCAGGAAGCCGCCCAGAAGGGGCGTGGCGAAGGCGGTCAGGGGCATGACCACCTGCCACCAGTGGAAATTGCCGTAAAGCCTCTGGTTCAGAAGGATGGCGCCGAGCGGCGGCATCACCAGGGCGATGGCCAGCAGGATAGGCGCGACCACGGTGATCGGCAGGATATGGCCGGCAGCCTGGGCGATCAGATCCACCCCGACATTGGTCCAGGCGGCGGTCCAGTCGGTCGCGTACATCTTGGCGAGGATCGGATCGTTCACCGCCCCGCCGAGGAGCCACATCCGCACGACGTGGTTGGGATAGTCCAGGAGCGGGGGCATATCGACCAACAGCGCCGGCATGGCCACCGCGATCAGGCCTACGGCGATGAAGACGCGCCACAGCCTGGTGATCGAGGCCGCAGCCGCCTTGCGCGGAACGTCGAGAGTGAGGCTGGCGGACATGGAGGCTCCGAGACAGCGCCGCCTTAGCATTTCGAAAGGCGAGACCGTATGCGGCGAACCGCGCCGCGACGGCGGTCCGTGCCGTATGTTTCATTTATGGTCAAGCGGCCGCAAAGCCTGATCACGCCCGCCGCTTGCCGCCGCCGCCTTGACCGCGTATCCCCGCCCGGATTGACTGGAAGGCCCCTAGACCGATGAGTGACACGCCCCCCGACCGCCTGGCGACCAACCCCGACAGCCCATTTTACGACGAGGCGCTCCTGACGCGCGGCGTGGGCATCCGCTTCAAGGGCGTCGAGAAGACCAATGTCGACGAATATTGCGTCAGCGAGGGCTGGGTGAAGCTGTCGCTGCCGACCAAGGACCGTCGCGGCAACCCGCTGACGGTCAAGCTGCAGGGCCCGGTCGAGCCTTATTTCCGCGGGCCCGAAGCGGAATGACCCCCGCGCGGCGAGACCTCCTCCTGGGCGCGATCGCGGCCGGCGCCGGCCTTTCCGCCCCCCGGGTCCTCGCCGCCGTTCCGGGCGCCCCTCGCCCCCTGACGCCCCAGACCCGCTGGGCGCCGCCACCGGCCCAGGCGCCCGCGCGCGAGGGGCTGATCGACATCAACGGGGTCAGGCTCTGGCATTGGGACACCGGCGGCGCCGGCGAGCCCATCGTCCTATTGCACGCCTTCACCGGCAGCGCCGCGAGCTGGCGCTATCAGCAGCCGGTGTTCGCGGCGGCCGGCTACCGGGTGATCGCCTATTCCCGCCGAGGACACTTCCGTTCCGAGGTCGGGCCGCTCGACCGCACCGGCGCGGCGTCGGAGGATCTGCTGGCGCTTGCCGATGCGTTGAAGCTCGACCGCTTCCATTTCGTCGGCACGGCGGGCGGCGGGTTCGTCGGCCCCGACTTCGCCCTCTCGCATCCCGAGCGGCTGCTCAGCATGACCCTGGCCTCGACCCAGGGGGGCTGCACCGAACCGTCCTTCCGCGCCGCTATCGCCCGCATCCAGCCGCCGAGCTTCCTGGCCATGCCGGCCGAGGTGCGCGAGGTCGGGCCGTCCTACCGGATCGCCTACCCCGAGGGCGTCGAGCAGTGGATCGCGCAGGAGCACCAGTCGACCGAGGGGCGTCCCCGCACCAACCAGACCCCGGTCAACAACCTGACCTGGGACAACATCGGCCGGATCGGCACGCCCACCCAGATGTTCACCGGCGACGCGGACCTCTATATGCCGCCGCCCCAGATGCGGCTCTACGCCTCCTACATGCGAAATTGCGGGACCGCCGTGATCGGTGAAGCGGGTCACTCGGCCTATTGGGAGCAACCCGAAGCCTTCAACCGGCTGGTGCTGTCCTTCGTCCGCCGCCACCCCGCGCGCCGTCGGCGATGATCGATCCCGTCCTGCCTGTCGCGCCGTCGCACCAGGGCAAGGTGCGCGATACCTACGCCATCCCCGGTCGCGAAGACCTGATGCTGCTGATCGCGACCGACCGATTCTCGACCCACAACGTCAAGCACCAGTCGCGCATCCCGGGGAAGGGCGAGCAGCTGGCCGCCTTGACCTTGGCGTGGAAGTTGAAGGTGTTCGACAGGATCGGGCTGAAGACCCATCTGGTCGCCTGGGGCCGGGATCTGCTGGATTACCTGCCGCAAGAGTGGCGCGCGTCGGCGCCCTACCGGCAGGCTTTCGTGGTCGAGAAGCATAAGGTGCATCCCTGCGAGTTCGTCTGGCGCCGCTATCTGGCTGGGTCGCTGTTCGAGGCCTATCGCAAGGGCGAGGACCCCTATGACCTGCATCTGCCGCCGGGCCTTGCGAAGATGCACCGGTTCGACGAGCCGATCTTCACCCCGACCCACAAGTCTGAGGACGACGAGCCGATGCCTGCCTCAGAGGGGAGGGCGCTTTTCCCCGAGGCGACCGCACTGACCCTCAAGGCCTTCCTGGCCATCGAGGCCGAGCTGGCCAAGGCCGGGGTCGCCCTGATCGACAGCAAGTTCGAGGCGGCGGGCGACGTGCTGGTCGACGAATGGGGCACGGGCGACTGTTCGCGCATGGCGCTGCTGTCCACGATCCGCGAGGGCGAGGACCCGCCCTGGCTCGACAAGGAGATCGGCCGTCAGTCCGCCCTGCGGAACTGGGCCGGCGGCGAGAAGGTCCCGCTGGAATTCGCACCCGATCAGGTCAAGGCGATGCAGGACGGCTATCGCAAGGCGATCGAGCTGATCCTTGGCGAGAGCCTGCAAGCCTTCCAGGACCGCGAGCTGGGCTGACAAAGCCCGGGGAGTTCAGATCAATGGGTGGTCGCGCTTAAAGGTGGTCGCCCTTGGCGGGGATGACGTCGGCCGGTTCGACCCCGGCGGCCTGGGCCGCGAGATAGGCGTCGAACTTCTGCTGATCGAAGGCCTTCTCCCACTTGGCGAGGACGAAGACGGCGACCGTGTTGCCCACCAGATTGGTCAGGGAGATGCATGTCGCGTTGATCCGGTCGATGCCCAGCAATAGGCCAAGCCCCGAGAGCGGCAGGGACTGAACCGTCTGCAGCGTGCCCGCGAGCTTGACGAAGGCGCCGCCCGCGACGGCGGTGCCGCCCTTCGAGGTCAGGAGCATCACCGCCAGCACCGCCAGCTGCTGGCCGATGGTGAAGGGGGTGTCGGTAGCCTGGGCGATGAAGCCGACCGCGATCCCCATGTAGAGGGCGGTGCCGTCGAGGTTGAAGCTGGTGCCCGAGGGGATGACGAAACCGGCGATCGAGCGGTCGCAACCGGCTTCCTCGCACTTCTGGATCAGGCGGGGCAGGACCGCCTCCACCGAGGCCGAGCCGAGTGTGATCATGAACTCGGCCCGCACCACCCGCAGCACTTTGAACAGGGACAGGCGGCACAAGGCCAGCATCCCGCCCAGCACCACCAGGACGAAGAAGATCGAGCAGGCGTAGAGGACGGCGATGAAACGCAGCAAGGTGGCCAGGGTGTCGCCGCCGTGGGTCGCGACCGCCGCCGACATGGCCCCGAAGGCGCCGAGCGGCGCGGCGCGCATGATGACGCCGAGAATGCGGAACAGGATGGTCTGGCCCTCGTCGATGCCGCGCATCAGGACGGAGTCGTGCTTGGCCCCTCCGACGCTGAGGGCGGTGCCGACCAGGACCGAGACGAACAACACCTGCAGAATCTCGCCCTTGGCGAAGGCGTCGACCATGGTGGTCGGAATGATGTGCAGGAAGAAGCCGACGACGCTGAACTCGCCCATGGCGGTCGAGGCCTTGGTCACGCCCTCGGAGATAGGGGCGGCGCCCGCGTGCAGGCCGAAGCCGGGCTTGAACACGTTCACGGCGACCAGGCCGATGGCCATGGCCAGGGTGGTCATGCCCTCGAAATAGATCAGCGATTTGCCAGCGAGGCGGCCGAGCTGGCGCATGTCGGCGACATGGGTCAGGCCCAGCACCACAGAGCAGAAGATGATCGGCCCCAGCATCATCTTGAGCAGGGCGATGAAGGCGTCGCCGAGCGGCTTCATCTTGAGGGCGACGTCGGGCGCGACGAGGCCGAGGATGACGGCCAGAACGATGGCGATGAGAACCTGGATGTAGAGTTGTTTGAGAAGCTTCATTCGGTCCCGCGCCGCCTCATTTTACGTTGGGGCCATCTCGCCCGCCCGCATCGTCCTCTATATGGTCGGAGGATGCCCAGCCCTCCAAGCGATGAAGCCGCTGATCAGCGCCGCATTCTGCCCGCGCCCGCCGCGACCAGCGACGCCGGAAAGGCCGCCGAGGCCCAGATCATGGCCTCGCGGGGCAAGATCACGCCCCTCTATCAGGTGCTGCTGAACAGCCTGCCGGTGGCCACGGGCTGGGAGGCGCTGCTGACCGCCATACGTCAGCAGATGGCGCTCGACCCCGGCCTGCGCGAACTGATCATCCTGCGCGTGGCGGTGCTGAACCAGGCCGACTATGAGTTTCAGGCCCACGTCCCCTACACCAAGTCGGCGGGGCTTCCGGAGGCCAAGTTTGAGGCGGTGAAGGCGATGGATCCGACCCCGTTCGACGAGACCGAGCGGGCCGTGCTGGACTATACCGACGCCGTGACCCGAGATATCCAGGTGGACGATCGCCTGTTCGCCCGTATCAAGGACCGCTTCGATCCTACCGCACGGGGGAGATCACCGCCACGGTCGCCGCCTACAACATGGTCTCCCGCTTTCTGATCGCCCTTGATGTCCACTGAACTGAAACCGCAGGACGGCGTCCTGATCGAATTTGCCGCCGGCCCGTCGCTGGAGGGCTTTGAGGAAGCGCTGGCCACGCTGGGCCGCGCCGCCGGGGCTGACGCTGTCTCGGCTCACCGCGACCAGGACGGCGACGGCGTCGCGGCCTATCTGTGGGGCGTCACGAACCTGCCCAGGGTCGAGAGCCTCAGCGCCTTCGCCGCCGGTTCCGTTGAGCTGACCCGGCTGAAGGGAGTGCGCCGGATCAAGGGCGCCTCCTTCAGCGAGGCGCCGACCCACCACTATGTCGTCCGCACCGACGCGGCCGCAGGCTGGGACGCCGAGCTGCAGCGCTGGTACGACGAGGAGCATCTGGACGGCCTGGCCGGTGTGGCGGGCAATGTCCTGTCTCAGCGGTCGCTCTGCCTGGATCACCTGCCCAGATACTACGCCTGCTACGACCTGACCGGTCCCGATGTGCCCGACACCCCGCCCTGGCTCGAGGTGCGCGGCACCGCCTGGAGCGACCGGGTGCGCCCCAAGTTCACCAACACCCGCCGGACCATGTTCGGCGACCTGTTCCGTCTTTCGCTTTGAGTTAGGCTGGCCTCATGAACGCGCCCATCACCCCGCCCGCCGTGGAAGACGATAGCTGGACCGTGGCCGGCAGGACCTTCCGCTCGCGGCTCATCGTCGGAACCGGCAAATACAAGGACTACGCGCTGAACGCCGCGGCGGCCGAGGCGGCCGGGGCGGAGATCGTCACCGTGGCGGTGCGGCGCGTGAACTTGTCCGACCCCAGCCAGCCCATGCTGGTCGACTTCGTCTCGCCCGAACGCTTCACCTATCTCCCCAACACCGCCGGCTGCTTCACCGGCGAGGAGGCGGTGCGGACCCTGCGGCTGGCGCGCGAGGCCGGCGGCTGGGACTTGGTGAAGCTGGAGGTGCTGTCCAACACCGCCCACCTCTATCCCGACATGGAGGAGACTCTGCGGGCGCTGAAGCTGCTCGTGTCGGAGGGCTTCCAGGTCATGGTCTATTGCACCGACGACGTGGTCTACGCCAAGAAGCTGGAGGAGGCGGGCGCCGCCGCCATCATGCCGGCCGCCGCCCCGATCGGCTCGGGTCTGGGCATCCAGAACAAGGTCAACATCCGGCTGATCGTCGAACAGGCGGGCGTGCCGGTGCTGGTCGACGCCGGGGTCGGCACCGCCTCGGACGCCACCCTGGCGATGGAGCTCGGTTGCGATGCGGTCCTGATGAACACCGCCATCGCCGGGGCCAAGGAGCCGATCCGCATGGCCCGGGCGATGAAACACGCGGTGATCGCCGGCCGTGAGGCCTATCTGGCCGGAAGGATGCCGCGCCGGATGTACGCCGACCCGTCCTCACCGCTGGGCGGATTGATCTGATCCAAAAGCGGATTGGCTGCGTATATGGCGCTAAGGAGCCCCTCATGCGCAAGACCGCCCTAGCCGTTCTCGCCTTCGTCCTCCTGGCAGGGAGCGCCGCGAGCGCCGCGGCGCCGGAGCCGACCAAACCGGTCGACCTCGATCGCTTCATGGGGCGCTGGTACGAAATTCTGCGCACGCCCAATTCGAACCAGAAGAACTGCGGCGCCGCCTATCAGGACTGGAGCCGGCGCCCGCCCGACAAGTTCGCCATCGCACAGAACTGCCGCAAGCCGGACGGCAGCTGGAGGCGGGTGGGGACCTCGGCCAAGGTGATCGACCCCGCGACCAACGCCAAGTTCGAGGCCAGCTTCTTTGGGGGCCTGATCAAGGGCCGCTATTGGGTGGTCGACCACGGGGGCGACTACAGCTGGATGATCGCCACCACCGAGGACGGTAAGTTTCCCGCCCTGCTGGCGCGGTCGCCCTCGATCACGGTCGGCGAGACGGCGCGGCTGAAGTCGCGGATGGCCGCCCTGGGGTTCGATACCGGAAAGCTGAGGTCCTACGGGTCGGCCGAGGGGCTGGCCCGGGCGGACTAACCGCTGGCTAGACCGCTTCAACATCAACATGCATCATCACCCGACTTGATCGGGTGACCCAAACGACGGCGGCGGAAGCTGAACCGCGGCTTGGGTCCCCCGGTCCGCTGCGCGGCCGGAGGACGACGGTTAGGGCGGACTAGCCGCCCTTACGGGCGGCCTCGATCTGGGACTGGATGTCCTCGGGGGCCCAGCCGGAGATCATCGTGTCGCCGATGATGAAGGCGGGGGTGCCGGTCACGCCGCTCGCGCGGCCGAGGGCGTGGATTTCGGTGATCTGGGCCGAGGTCGCGGCCTGGGCGCCGAGCGCCTTGGCCTTGGCGACATCGACGCCCTTCTGGGCCAGGATCCGGTCGATGGCGGCGGCGTCGAGGTTCTTTTCTTCCATCAGGGCGGAGTGAACCTCCATGTATTTACCCTGGGCCTTGGCCCCGATGGCGGCGCGCGCCGCCTGTTCGGAGACAGGCGACAGGATGGGGAATTCCTTCAGCACCAACCGCACGTCGGGATTGGCGCGCAGCATCTTGTTCAGGTCGCCGATGGCCGCCTTGCAGTAGGGGCAGCGGTAGTCGAAATATTCGACCACCGTGATTTTGCCGTCGGGGTTACCCGCCACGAAGTCGCGCGCGTCGCGCTCGTTCTTGGTCCGGTTCTGAACCAGGGACACCTTCATCGCGCTGTCGGCCTGGGCCTGGCGCTGGGCCTGCAGCTTGTTGGCGGCTTCCTCGATGATCTCGGGGTGGGCGAGGATATAGGCGCGCACCTGGTCGCCGAACTCCTTGCTGACCGGAGCGGTGGTTTCGGCCGCCTTGGAGCAGCCGGCGAAGGGCGCCGCCAGGGCCAGGATGACGGCGGCGAGGGGCAGGAAGCGCATCGGTGTCCTTATCGAGTCTAGCGCGCGGCCTCGGCGAAGCCGGACTTGTCCTTGCCCAGCGCCTTGAGGTCGTCGTCGGTGGGGTTGGAGACCAGCACGATGTCGGTCGCGCGGCGCCATTCGGGGGTGTTCTGGGTTAGGCGCTGGCGGGCGCGCAGGGCGAAGATTCGGGCCTGGGGCATGTCGCCGAGCGAGAACCGCTCCTCGGCCGAGGCCAGACGGGCCTGACCGTCCTTGCCCTGGGCGTCATAGGCCTGGGCCATCAACCGCCACGCGTCGGAGTTGTCCTCCTCGACCCGCAGCGCGGCCTGCAGATGCGCGATGGCGTCGGCGGTCTTGGCCTGGTCGATCTTGCCGCTGTCGTTGGCCAGCAGGGCGCGGGCCAGCAGGATTTGGAGCAGGGGGGCGTTGGGCTTGAGCTCGACCGAGCGGCGGAACGGCTCCTCGGCTTCCTTGGAGCGGCCGCCCTCGAACAGCACCTGGCCCTTCAGCTCCCACAGATAGGGGTTCGTCACCTGCTCCAGCAGCAGGCCGTCGATCAGGCCCAGGGCGCGCTCGGTGTCGAGCTGGCGGTAGTAGGCGATGGCGCGGGCGTAGCGCGCCGGGAAGGAGGGGTCGTTCTCCTTGTACTTGATGAAGGTCTGCTGCGGCGCCTCCATGAAGGCCGCGAGCTTGGCCTTCATGATCGCGTGTTCGGCGATGGCCTCGGGCGTGTCGATGACGTTGAAATGTTTTTGCTCTTCGACCCGGCGGCGCAGGAGCTCGATCCGGTTGGAGGAGATCGGGTGGCTCTGGAAGAAGGGGAAGCGGCGAGCCTCGTCGAAGACTTCCATGTAGCGGAAGTTGTCGAAGAAGCCGACGAGGCCGCGGCCCGAGACGCCGGCGGTCTCCAGGAAGCCGACGGCGGCCTGGTCGGCGCGGCCCTCTGTCTCGCGGCTGTAGCCCAAGGCCCCGAGCTCGCCGAAATACTGGGAGCTGGACAGCAGGGCGGCCGCTGCGTCTGGCGCCCCGGCGGCGGCGGCTAGAATCCCCAGGCCCATGGTCAGGATCATCGGGACCATGCCGGCCCGCTGCATCTCGCCCTGACGGGCGATGTGCCCGCCGGCGACGTGGCCGGTTTCGTGGGCGATGACGCCAACGAGTTCGTTGGGGGTCTCGGTCTCCTGGATCAGGCCGGTGTTGAGGAAGACATTGGCGCCGCCTGGGGTGAAGGCGTTCAGCTGTTTGTCGCCGACCAGATAGATTTTGGTGTTGGGCACGCCGGCGGCGGCGAAGACGCCGTCGGCTTCGCGGTGGAGGATCTCCTCGATCTCGGTGTCGCGGATCAGCGGGATGCCGCCCATCTGGGCCTGCGCCGGCGCGGCCAACGCGCCGAGCAGGGCCACACCCGAAAACAGGGCTGCGAGGCGGCGTTGGGAGCGGGTTTTGTTAGGCTGCATGGGCGGTCGACCGCTCCTCAACGCTGCAATCCCCCGAAAGCCCGCTTCCTTATGTAGCCGCTAATCACCCCTTGCGCCACCAGCCGCGTTTCGGAGCGGCGGGCGGGGCCAGGATCTCGGCCGGATCGGGCTCACGCGGTGCGGGCGCCAGCTTTGGCTCGGGATTGGCGACGACCAGCGGCGCCTCTACGAGCGGAGCGGGAGTCTCGGCGACGGGGGCATGGGTGACTTCGGCTTCCGGCGCGGCGACGGCCTTGCGGCCCCGGCGCGACTTGGCGGCCTTTTCGGGCGGCGCGGCTTCTGCTTCGGGAGCCGGCGCTTCCTCGATCACGGCCACGACCTCGGCGGCGGGCGCCGGAGCGGCCTCGGCGGCGGGCTTCTTGCGGCTGCGGCGGGGCTTGGGGCCGTTCTCGGCCAGGGGCGCCAGTTCCGGTTCAGGCTCGGACGCCGGGGCGTCGGACCAGGCGTAGGGATCGGGCGCGGCTTGGCCCTCGGTGCGAGGCGTGGGGGCGGCGACGGCCGGACGCGGCGCGGGCTGCGGTCGCGGCTCGTTGCGGCTACGGGCCTCGAACCGAGCCTCGCGCAGCGCGAGCGGATCGCGCCAGGCGTAGGGGTCGTTGGCCTCGTTCACGGCGTCCGAGCGGGGGTGCGGGTGCA
>CANJKM010000070.1 GCA_947474805.1 Caulobacterales bacterium
CTCGCCCGCGCGCCTGCGACAACTTGTGATCCGGGCCATTTGGCAGGCGCGCGCGGCGCGGGCTTGGCGCCTTATAGGGCCGATCAAGGTCCGGCCGCCCGGCCCGACGAAAAACAAGAACTCGAGGGGAAAATCATGAACCGACCCGCCGCCGCGTTCAATCTGGCGCTTCTGCTGATCTCCATCGCCGGCGCGCAGGCCGGCGCGGCCGCGCCGGCGCCCGCCGCGCCGCGCTATGTCCCCGAAGACAACCGGCCTCCGCTCGCCTTTCGCGAGGACTTCAGCAACGAGCCGAACGAGACGCCGGTCACCATGGCCAGCATCACCAACAAAGCGCTGGGCTTTTCGCTGTACGGGCCTGGTGCGAACGGGGTGGCGAAGACCTTTCATGCCTCGCCCAAGGACGAGACCGGCTTCATCTGGAGCGGCGCCTGCACCCAACTTTGCGGCTTCGGCCTGCATATGAACAACGCCTATCTGGACATGCGCGAGCTGTCGAAAGTCACCTGGCACACCAAACAGACCGGCTTCCACCAGCTGCGGCTGATGATCAAACTGGCGGGGGGGCGGTTGCTGGTCGGCGACAAAGTCGTCGGGGCCTCGACCGACTGGCAGGTCACCGACGTCGTCATTCAGGATGTCCATTGGCGCGATGTCGACACCAAGACGATGAACGACTCCAGCATCAACGGAAACGCCGCGGCCTGGGCCGAGAATGTCGATCTCTCCAAGGTGGAGGAGGTTGGCTGGACCGACCTGCAGGCCGGAAGCGGCCACGGCACCACGGGCGGCTCTTCGCGGGTCAACTGGATCGAAGTCTACGCGCGGACCGTCCCTCGCAACTGAGGCCGGCCCGCGGCGCTGGCGGGTTAGCGGCGCGGGGGCTGGGCCGGAGCGTTGACCTCAAGCCATGCGGCCAGCTCGCCTAGGGTCTTGCCGGTCGAGACGCCGTAGGCCTCGACGATCGGGCCGACGCGGTTCTCGGCGGCGGGGGTCTCGGCCGCGAAATCGCGCTCGGCGATGAAGCCGCCGTCGATGCGGGTCAGGGTGGCGTGGGCGAAAACCGCGACCGTGGGTATGGCCTCCGGGGCCGGATAGCGGGTCTCGAAGGCCCGCACCTCGATGCGCAGGATGCCTGCGGCCTGACCGATTTCACCGCGTGAAAGCACACGCACCTTGCCGCTGTTGTCGAAGGCGCGATCCACTGCCTCGCGGAATAGCACCGCGGCCGGGCCAGACCAGCGCGCCTCTGCGATATAGGCGACCTCGCTCCCGGTGCGCGTCAGTAGCCCGTCGCCCGTCGCTGCCCGTGGGAAGGTTAGCGCTCCCAGAACAACCGCAGACGCCGGACCAGCGCGCGGCGGCGCGAGCACGGGCGCCTCTACGAAGCTGTAGAGCTGCGCCGGTTCGGCCTTGGGCAGGAGAGAGACACAACCCCCGAGCAAGGCCGCGACGGCGAGGCCTAGCGGCAGGAGAAGCGTTCGGATCGGGCGGCTCACGGCTGCACCTCCAGGGTCTTTGCGGGCGGCTTGCCGAGTAGCGCCCGCGGGTTCTGCTCGATGTCGCCAACAAGGCGGTTCAGGCTCTCGGCCGCCTGGCTGAGGGCGGTGACAGAGGCGGTGATCTGCGGCAGGCCGGTGGTGGCGAAGTCGGTGGTCGGCCCCTGCAGCTTGGCGACCATGCCGCGTGCGTCGCTGGCTGCGGCCTTCAGCTCCTCGGCGGCGTCGCCAAGGTTCTTCAGGCTGCGCTTGGCGTCGCCGTTCATCAGGGCGTCGGCGGAGTCGCTCAGCTTGGCGATCTTCTGGGCCGACTGGTCTGCGCTCTTGATGGCGGCGTCGAGGTCAGCAAACAGCTGCTTCTGGTTCTTCAGCTCGCCGGTGAAGGCGTCGACGTTCTCCAGGGAGCGGTTGATGCTGGCGAGGTTGGAGTCCGACAGCATCCGGTTCACCCGGTCCAGCGCGTCAACCGCCCGAGCCAGCACGGTGCCGCCGCCTTCCATCAAGCTTTCCAGCGCCCCGCGCACCGAGCGGATCACCGGCACTTGATTGCTCGGCACTACGTCCTTCAGCAGCGGCCGCGAAGGCGTGCCGGCGGTGATCTGCACATAGTTGACCCCGGTGATGCCCAGGGGCTCCAGGCTGGCGGTGGAATCGACCCGCACGGGCGCGTCGGAGGTGATGCGGATCCGCGCCATCACCCGGTTCGGATTGACCTTGTCGAGCGACAGCCGCGTGACCTCGCCGACCTTGATGCCGTTGAAATAGACCTCTCCGCCCTGGCTGAGGCCGCGCACCGGGCCTTTGAAGTCGATGTCGTAGACGTCGAACTTGTGGCTGAACTGCAGCCTGGCCAGCCAGACGACGAAGACGAACAACCCCAGCATCAGCACCAGGGAGATCACACCGACCAGGGCGTAGTGTGCATTGCGTTCCATCAGGCGGCCCCTTTAGGCCCAGTCTTCGGGGCGGCGGTCTTCGGGGCCGCCGACTTGCGGACGCCCGGCGTTTGAGATCCGGTCGCGGCGCGGCCGCGCGGTCCGAGGAAATATTCGCGGATCCAGGGATGGTCCGACTTTTCGAGCTCGGCGATCGGGGCGTTGGCCACGATCTTCTTGTCAGCGATCACCGCCACCCGGTCGCAGACGGCATAGAGACTGTCGAGGTCGTGGGTGATCATGAAGACCGTCAATCCCAAGCTTTGCGATAGGTTGCGGATCAGGACGTCGAACTGCTCGGCCCCGATCGGGTCGAGGCCCGAGGTGGGTTCGTCGAGGAACAGTAGTTCGGGGTCCATCGCGATGGCGCGGGCGAGGCCGGCGCGCTTCTTCATCCCGCCGGAAAGCTCGGCCGGCTTCAGGGCTCCGGCAAAATGGGGCAGGCCGGTCAGCCGCAGCTTCATCTCGGCCAGTTCCTCAATGAGAGGTATGGGCAGGTTGGTGTGCTCCAACAAAGGCGCGGCGACGTTGTCATGGACGGTCAGGGCGGAGAAGAGGGCCCCGCTCTGGAACAGCACGCCCCAGCGTTTCTCCAGGTCGCGGTGGTCGGCCTCGCTGGCCTCGGCCATGTCGATCCCCAGGACCTCCACCGAGCCGCCGTCCGGCTCGCGCAGCCCGATCAGGGTGTTGAGCAGGACGGACTTGCCCGATCCCGAACCTCCGACCAAGCCCAGAATTTCGCCCTTGCGGACGGTGAGGTCGAGCCCCTCGTGCACAGTGTGGTCGCCGAAGCGCGAGACCAAGCCTTTGACTTCGATCACGGTCTCGCCCGCCGCCGCCGGGGCGGCCTTGGGCGGCGCCTCCAGGGTTTCGACGCGGCTCAAATGTCCATCTCCAGGAACAGCATGGCGAAGGCGGCGTCGAGCACGATGATGGCGAACAGGGCCTGAACCACGGCCGTGGTCACCCGCCGGCCGAGTTGCTCGACGTCGCCGCCGACCTCAAGTCCCTGACGGCAGCCGATGGCCGCGACGACGATGGCCATAACTGGCGCCTTGGACATGCCGACCCAGAAGTGAGTGACGCCGACATTATCGACCAGCCTTTGTATGAAGAAGGCTGGAGACAGGCTGAGTACGCCCCAGACCACCAGCAGGCCGCCGAACAGGCCGGCGATGATGGCGACGAAGGTCAGAAGCGGCGTCATGAACAGCATGGCCACGAAGCGGGGGATGACCAGGGCCTCGAACGGATCGACGCCCATGGTGCGCATGGCGTCGACTTCTTGGTTCATTTTCATCGCGCCGAGTTCGGCGGCGAAGCTGGAGGCCGAGCGGCCCGCCAGGATGACGGCCGTGATCAGGACGCCGAATTCACGCAGCACACCGATGCCGATCATCTCGACGGTGAAGACCGAGGCCCCGAACTGGGCCAGTAGCTTAGCGCCGAGGAAGCCCAGGGTCGCGCCCACGAAGAAGTTGGTGGCGGCGACGATCGGCAGGGCGTCGAGCCCCGCCCTTTCCATCAGGGAGACGGTCGGCGCGACACGGATGCGGGAGGGATTGCGCGCCAGCCGCCAGAGCGCCTCCAGCAGCCGTCCGACGAAGGCGAAGGTCGCGAAGATATCCTGGCCGATCTCGCTCACACCCTGCCCGGTCCGGACCAGCAGCGCATAGTAGGCTGGAAGCGGACGGACCGGCTTGGCTTTGTCTTCCTGGGTCTCGGGCGGGCTGCTGACCAGCTCGACTAGACGGGCGGCGTCGGGGCGCGTCTCCAACCCCTTGGCGTCGGGCTTTAGGCCGGTGATGCGGATCAGCTCATAGGCGCCGGCGGTGTCAAAGCGGCCAAGTTCGGACAAATCCAATGTACGCGGCGGCTCCGCCTTGATCGCGTCCGCGAGGCGGGTTCCGGCGCGGCCTATGCCGGTCGAGGTCCAGTCGCCGACAAGCGCCAGCCGGCCGCCTCCGCGCCCAGACTCAAGCCGAAAGTCGGCCGGTTTGCCCATCGTTCCCCCAGAGCGCCGGACCAGAAGGGCCCAAGCGCTCGCTAGCCTCCCAAGCGACTATCGTGGGCGGCTGTCCATGTAACCCTAAAGCTTGGCCACGGTTCCACGTGTTGCGTTGACTGCCAAGCCTGTCCGGGGCCGAGCCTGGGCGGATCGGTCCCGCCTCGGGTTCGCAATTGCAAATTCGGGCTCTTGCGTTCACATCGCGAGCGATGGGGCCTGCGGCGTGTCGGCTCCCAAGAGGCTGCGCATGCCCATCTCGTTCCGCAAGCCGCTTCCAGCGGCGCTGCTTTGCGCCGTCGCCGGGCTGGCCGCGTCCGAGGCGCGCGCCGAACCCGCGCCCGCCTTCGGCCTTCTGCTCCACCAGGCGGAAGCCTCCTCGCCGCGATTGGCCGAACTCCAGGCCGAGGTTCGGGCGGCCGTGGGCCGAGCGGATCAGTCCGGCGTTCGACCCAATCCCACCGTGGATCTGCAGGTCGAAAATCTGGCCGGCAACTCCAACGCTCAGCTGATCGCGCCGGTCCAATCGACCCTGTCCGCCAGCCAGACGCTCGAACTGGGCGGCAAGCGGTCGGCCCGCCTCGCCGCGGGGCGGGCATCGGTCGAGGCTGCTCGGGCAGGCCAGCGCCAAGCCGTCGCCGACTTCGGTTACGACCTGGCCGTGGCCTATGCGGCGGCGGAAGCCGCTCAGACGCGGGTCGAACTTCTGCAGCAGGACCTCGAGCGCGCCGCCGAGGATCTGCGAGTGGCCAAGGCCCTGGTCGAGGCGGGCCGAGAGGCCGACCTTCGGGCCATCCAGGCCCAGGCGGCCGCCAGCGCCGTCCGCGCCGACCTCGAAACCGCCAGGGCGACGGCGATGGAGACGCTCGGTCGTCTGTCCGCCATGGTCGGCGCCTCGCCGCCGTTCAGTTCGGTCGGCCCCTCCCTGCTGGCCCTGGCCGACGGCCTGCCGATAGTCCCGTCAGACGCCCCCGCCACGACCTTCGCCATCGCGGCGGCCGAGGCCGATCGGGATGCGGCCGTCCGGCGGGTCAATGTGGAGCGCACACGCGCCGCGCCCGATGTGACCTTCTCGCTGGGCGCGCGCAGGGTCGAAGGTCTGGGCTCGACCCTGATCGTCGGCGGCGTCTCGGCCCCCCTTCCGCTGTTCAATCGAAACAGCGGCGCCGTCTCGGCGGCGCGCGCCGAGCAGGACGCCGCCGAGGCGCGCCTGCGGCTGGCGCGCCTTGAGGCCGACTCCAACTGGCGCAGCGGCCAGTACCGCGCGACGGCGGCTCAGGCCGCGCTCCGGGCGGCGCTGGAGGGCGAGGCGGCGGCGAGCGAAGCCTATCGCCTGGCCCGGATCGGCTATGAGGCCGGGCGCACGCCCTTGTCCGAGCTGCTGGCCGCCCGCCGGGCCTCGACCGAGGCGCGCGAGCGGACTCTCGAAGCCAAGTCACAGCGAATCCAGGCCGAGGCGGCGCTGGCGCGCCTCGCTGGCCGCATCCCCTTCGGAGGCTGAGAATGCCCCTCGACACCCGCACTTTGCTGACCGTCGGCGGCCTGGGGCTCGCCCTCGCCGCCGGCTTTGGCCTGGCCAGATATACGGGCCGGGCGCCATCGCCGGCCCCGGAAACCACGACGGCGCCGACCGCTTCGGACACCATCGTTGTCGAAGCCGCCCACCTTGCGACCATGCGGATCGCGATCGATCGGGTCTCGTCCGCGCCCTTCGCCGCCGCCATCCAGGCGCCGGGCCTGGTTCAGCCTTCCCCCAACGGCGAGGCCCTGGTCACCGCCCAGGCCGCCGGCGCGGTCACTCGGCTCTACAAGCGGCTGGGGGACACGGTGCGCGCCAGCGAACCGCTGGCCCAGGTCGCCAGCCGCGACGCCGCCGCCATGGCGTCCGACCGGGCCGTGGCAGAGGCCAAGGCGGCCCTGGCCCGCTCAATCCTCGCCCGCGAGCGCAGCCTGTTCGAGCAGAAGGTCACCGCCCGCCAGGACCTAGATAAGGCCCAGGCCGAGGTGACCGCCGCCGACGCCGAGGTCCGGCGCGCCCGCGCCGCCGCCTCTACCGCCCATGTCGCCCCGGACGGCCGCTCCCTGATGGTCATCAGCCCGATCAGCGGCAGCATCACCGCGGAATCGGTCGTCTTGGGCGCCTATGTCCAACCGGAGACCGAACTGTTCCGCGTCGCCAACCCCCGGTTGGTGCAGATCGAAGCCGCCGTCTCGGCCGCCGACGCCGCCCGCATCCGGCCGGGCGACACAGCGCGGGTGACGACGCCCGGCGGGACCACCCTGACGGCCAGGGTCCGCTCGGTCACCCCGACCCTGAGCGCTGAGACCCGCGCGGCGACCGTGATCTTGACCCTGCCCGCCGGTCTCAGCATCACGTCGGGCGAGGCGGTGCGGGTGGAGATCAGCCCCTCCGCCGCCGGCGCCCCCTCCATCGTCATCCCCGAAGAGGCCGTGCAGAGCGTGGGGGGCCGCGACGTGGTCTTTCTGCGCACCACCAACGGCTTCAAGGCCCAGCCCGTGGTCGTGGCCTCGCGCAGCGGGGGCCGCGCCTCGATCGCCTCGGGCCTGACGGCCGGCCAGGCCATCGCCACCCGAAACGCCTTCCTGCTCAAGGCCGAACTGACCAAGAGCGCCGAGGAATGATCGGCCGCATCCTCGCCTTTTCGGTAAGGGCGCGCTGGCTGATCGTCTTCGTGACAGCCGTGGTCGCGGTCTTCGGCGCCTGGCAGATGACCCGCCTGCCGATCGACGTCACCCCGGACATCACCAACAAGCAGGTGCAGATCAACACTATCGTCCCGACGTTGGGACCCGAAGAGATCGAAAAGCGCGTCACCTTCCCGGTCGAGACGGCGCTGGCCGGCCTCGATGGGGTGGAGAGCACGCGCTCCTTCTCGCGCAACGGCTTCAGCCAGGTGACCGCGGTCTTCAAGGAGAGCGCCGACCTCTATTTCATGCGCCAGCGTGTGGCCGAGCGGCTGGCCGAGGCCGGCGCCAGCCTGCCCGAGGGCGCCGACCCGCAGATGGGTCCGGTCTCGACGGGGCTCGGCGAGGTCTTCCACTACAGCATCGAATTCGCCGATCCGGAGGGCAAGGGCGCCGACCGCGTCGCCGGCCGGCCCGGCTGGCAGCCCGACGGCGGCTTCCTGACCGAGGACGGCGAACGGCTCGCCGACGAGACCGCCCGCCTCGCCTATCTGAGGACCGTCCAGGACTGGATCGTGCGGCCCCAGCTTCGCACCGTGCCGGGCGTCGCCGACGTGGATTCGCTGGGCGGTTTCGTGAAGCAATATGTGGTCGAGCCCGACCCGGTGAAGCTCGCGGCCTTCGGCGTCTCCTACACCGACCTCGCCGAGGCGCTGGAGAAGGCCAATCTCTCGGTCGGCGCCGACTACATTCAGCGCTCGGGCGAGGCCTATCTCGTGCGCGCCGACGCTCGCCTGCGCTCGGCCGAGGAGGTCTCGCGGGCCGTGGTCACCACGCGCGGCGGGGTTCCGGTGACGGTCGGCCAGGTGGCGACCGTCAAGATCGGCGGCGAACTGCGGCGCGGCGGCGCGAGCCGCGACGGCTATCAGACCGTGATCGGCAGCGCCCTGATGCTGATCGGCGCCAACAGCCGCACCGTGGCTCACGCTGTCGGGGAGAAGCTTGAGCAAATAGAGAAGACCCTGCCGGCCGGGGTGAAGGCCGTGCCGACGCTGGACCGCTCCCAGCTGGTGCTGGCCACCATCACGACCGTCACGCGCAACCTCGCCGAGGGCGCCGTCCTGGTCGTCGCCATCCTGTTCCTGCTGCTGGGCAACTGGCGGGCGGCGCTGATCGCGACCCTGATCATCCCCCTGTCGCTGCTGGTCAGCGCGACGGGCATGAACGCCATGAAGATCTCGGGCAATCTGATGAGCCTGGGCGCGCTCGATTTCGGCCTGATCATCGATGGCGCGGTCATCATCGTCGAGAACAGCCTGCGCCGCCTGGCCGAGCGGCAGCACCGCGAGGGCCGGCTGCTGACCCGGGCCGAACGGCTGGACGAGGTCACCACCGCCTCGCAGGAAATGGTTCGGCCGACCGTCTACGGTCAGATCGTCATCTTCCTCGTCTTCCTGCCCTGCCTGACCTTCCAGGGGGTCGAGGGCAAGATGTTCTCGCCGATGGTCATCACCCTGATGCTGGCCCTGGCCTCGGCCTTCGTCCTGTCGCTAACCTTCGTGCCGGCCATGGTGGCCCTGATCGTCAAGGGCCGGGTCTCGGAAACCGAGGTTCCGGCGATCCGCAAGAGCAAGGCCTTCTACGAGCCCTGGCTCCGCCGCGCCGTGGCCCGGCCCGCGCCCTTCGTGGCGGCGGCGCTCGGCGTCTTCGCCGTGGCGCTTGTCACCTTCCTGTTCGTCGGCCGCGAATTCATGCCGACCCTGGACGAGCAGAACCTGAACCTGTCGTCGGTTCGTATCCCCTCCACCTCGATCGAGCAGTCGGTGGCGATGGACCTGCCGCTGGAGCGGGCGGTCCTGACCCTGCCGGAGGTGAAGACGGTCTATTCCAAGGCCGGCACCGCCAGCCTCGCCGCGGACCCGATGCCGCCCAACGCCTCGGACAACTACATCATCCTGAAGCCCAAGAAGGACTGGCCCGCCGGGGTGAAGACCAAGGAGCAGGTGATCGAGCGGATCCACCAGAAAACCGCCGCGATCGTCGGCAACGCCTATGACACCACCCAACCCATCGAAATGCGGTTCAACGAGCTAATCGGCGGAGTGCGCAGCGACGTGGCGGTCAAGGTCTATGGCGACGACCTCGACCAGCTGGCCGGCACGGCGCGGCGGATCGCGGCGGTGCTGAACAGGGTGCCGGGGGCCGCCGACGTGCGCGTGGCCCAGACCGAGGGCTTCCCGACCTTCGACATCCTGTTCGACCGCGACGCCATCGCCCGCTACGGCCTGACCATGGCGGAAGTCGCCGACACGGTGTCGGCCGCCCTGGCCGGACGGCCCGCCGGGACCATCTTCGAAGGCGACCGCCGCTTCCAGGTGGTGGTGCGGCTCTCCAACATCGACCGCAACGACGCCGAGGCCCTGGGCGCCCTGCCCGTCATGCTGCCGCCGGTCGCCGAGACGCCCCGCGCATCGGTTCCCCTACGCCAGCTCGCCCGGTTCAAGGTGTCGGAGGGTCTGAACGAGATCAGCCGCGACAACGGCAAGCGCCGCATCTATGTCGAGGCCAATGTGCGCGGTCGCGACCTCGGCTCCTTCGTCTCCGAGGCTCAGAAACGCATCGACGCGGAAGTGAGGCTCCCGGCCGGCTCCTGGCTCGAATGGGGCGGCCAGTTCCAGAACCTGCAGGCGGCGACCCAGAGGCTCGCCATCGTCGTGCCGGTCTGTTTCGTGCTGATATTCGCCATGCTCTATCTGGCGCTCGGCAGCGCGGCCCTGGCGGCCACCGTCTTCGCCGCCGTGCCCTTGGCGCTGGCGGGAGGCGTCTTCGCCATCGCCCTGCGCGGCATCCCCTTCTCGGTTTCCGCCGCCGTCGGATTCATCGCCGTCTCAGGCGTGGCGGTTCTGAACGGGCTGGTGCTGATCAACGCCTTCCGGCGACGGATCGCGATGGGCGAAGGCCCGGACGACGCTGTGATCAATGGAGCGATGGAACGGGTGCGGCCGGTGCTGATGACCGCCCTGGTGGCGTCGCTCGGCTTCGTGCCCATGGCCATCGCCCACGGCACCGGGGCCGAGGTTCAGCGTCCGCTGGCGACCGTGGTCATCGGCGGGTTGATCACCTCGACGATCCTGACACTGGTGGTCCTGCCAGCCGTCTGCGCCGCCATCCTGCGGCGGCGTGCCGGCCGGTCGGCGATAGCCTAAAGGTTTTCGCGCAGCCAACCGGCGGCGCGGTTGAGCACGCCCACCCGCTCACCGAGCTCCCGGCGCATGGCCGATAGCGCGCGCGGCGAGGCCACCTCGCGTGGGCCGTAGGCGGCCCGCTGCAGGACCCCGGCCGCCGCACAGAAGGCGGGGCCCGAGGCGGCGTCGGCCAGGTGCGGCGCTCGCTTGGGACGGCCGAGGCGGACGGGACGGTCGAACACCCGCACGGCAAGCTCGCGGACCCCGGCCAGCTGGCTCGCGCCGCCTGTCAGGACCACGCCCATGCCGGGCTCCATCGGCACGCCCGACGCCTTGAGACGTTCGCGGATCAGCTCCAGCGTCTCCTCGACGCGCGGGGCGATGACGCCCTTTAGCAGCGAGCGGGGCGCGATCACCGGACCGGCGCCGGGATCGTCGCCGCGCGGCGGGGCCTCGATCATCTCGCGGTCCTCGTTGGCTGAGGCGATGGCCGAGCCGTGCAGGGTCTTGATCCGTTCGGCCCCGGCCAGGGTGGTGGTCAGGCCGCGCGCCACATCAGCAGTGACATGGCTGCCGCCGACGCCGAGGCTGTCAACGTGCAGCAGAGAGCCGCCGCCGAACACGGCCACGGAGGTAGAGCCGCCGCCCATGTCGATGCAGATGACGCCGAGCTCCATCTCGTCCTCTTCCAGCACGGCGAGGCCCGAGGCGAAGGGGGCGGCGACCACGCCTTCGAGGGTCAGGTGGGCGTGCTCGACGCAGTTGGAAAGTGTGTTGAAGGCGGTCTCGGCCATGGTGACGACCAGCAGCTCAAGTCCGAGGGTGCGCCCGAACATGCCGCGCGGGTCGCGGACGCCCTTGGCCCCATCGACCGACCAGGCGATCGGGATGGCGTGGATGACACGGCGGCCCTGCAGACGGGTCTGGGCGTTGGCCATGTGCAGGGTGCGGGTTAGATCGGGGTCGGCGATGGCCTTGGAGCCAAGCGAAACGCCCGCCTGGACCCGATGGCTGGCCAGTTGGCCCCCGGCGGTGGTGACCACCACGCCGGTGACCGTAACGCCGGCCATGGCCTCGGCCAGCTCGACCGCCTGGGCGACGGCCTCCGCCGCCTCCTCCATCGAGACCACAGCCCCGCCCTTAACGCCGCGAGAGCGCACGTGAGCGACGCCCGAGACCTCGATCTGACCGGTCTCGCGCAGAACGCCGTCGGGCTTCATGATGAAACATCCGACCTTGGATGCGCCGAGATCGACGGCGGCGACCAGCGGTTGGCGCTGACCGGTGAGGACCTTCAGTCCATCGCGCGCGGCGCGACGCTCTTCTAGACGCGACATAATCCTAGACCCCAACCTTCATGTGGCTTCAGCCGGCTTCTGCCGGCCGTTCGATCGTTCCGTCGTGCGGCCGCACCGCAACGGCCTGCGGGTCGCGCAGGTCGATGCGGGAGAAGCCAAGTTCCAATAGCCGTCCCCGGTGATCGAGCTGGTCGAGCTGGATCAGCGCGCCGTCCTCGTTCTCCGCGGGCAGTTGAATGAGGCCGCCGTCCTTCAGACGCAGGTCCCAGCGGCGGCCGTCGACGCGCACCAGGGCCTCCAGCCGGCCCATCAGGCGCGGGCGGCTCTGCACCAGCGGCAGGACGGCGGCGGCGGCGGTGTTGGCCCCCTCTCCCACCACCAGCGGTAGATCGGGGAAGCGGCCGGGATCGGCCTCGGGAATGGCGGCGCCCTTGGCGTCGACCACCTCGGTCAGGCCGCCGTGCTGCCAGACGGCGAGATGCGGGCGCTCCTTGACCTCGATCAGCACGGTGTCGGGCAGGAGACGGACCACGCGGGCCTCGTCGATCCAGCCGACCTGCTCGACCCTCTGGCGCAGGCCTTCCAGGTCGAGGGCGAGGATGGACTGATCGGAGGTCAAACCGGCGGCGCGGACTATGTCGGCGCGGGCCATCGGGGAGGCGCCCTTAATCTGCAGAGAGGCGACACGGAAGCCGGCCGCGACGAGGCGGTGGTCGAACCCGCCCTTCATCGACGCGGCGAGCGCCTGGGCGCGGCCGCCGGTGGCGATCATCAGGATCAGGCCGCCCACGAAGACGGCGCCGGCGGCGGCGATGGCGGCCTGGGGCTTCAGGCCCGCGCCGGCGACGCCGCCCAGTTTCGGTTGATAGGGCGCGGCGGGCTTGCGGCGCGGCGCGGCCTTGGCCCCGCCCTGGGGCTTGGCCGGCTTGCGGGCGGGCTTGCCTCGCATCACCGCGGGC
>CANJKM010000071.1 GCA_947474805.1 Caulobacterales bacterium
CCGCGAGCTCGGGATGAGCGGGCCGCAGGCGGGGTTCGGCTTCACCCTGCTGGGGCTGGCCAACGGCCTGTTCGCCTATCTGCCGGCCCTGCTGATCCGCCGGATCGGCACGCCGGCCACCCTGGCCGTGGGCGCGCTCAGCATGGCGGTGGGTTTCGGCCTGCTGGCCGAGGCGGGCGACACCCTAATCTACTACGCGGGCGCGGCCCTGATCGGGGCGGGCTTTGTGATGCTGGCCATCATCCCGGGCACCTATGTGCTGGGCCGATGCTTCGACAAGCCGGCCCTGCCCTTCGCCGCCTATTACACCATCGGCGGGCTCGGCAGCGCGGCGGGGCCGTTCATGGTGATGGGCGTCGGGGCGGTCGCGCCGGACTGGCGAACCTATTGGTGGGTCGCGGCCGGGCTCTGCGTCCTGTCGGGGGCGCTGTGCGTCGTGCTCGTCCAGCTCTGGCGGGCCGGGGCGGTCGAGCTGGGCGAGCGCCGGGCCGAGCTCGCCCCCGGCGACTTCTCGACCCTGCAGGCGGTGCGCACGCCCCAGTTCGCGGTGGTCACCGCCGCCTATCTGGCCCACCTGCTCTGCGCGATCGTCACCACCAGTTTCGCCACCTCCCACCTTGGCGAGCGGGGCATTCCGCTCGCCACCGCCGGGGCCATGCTGGGGCTGGAGGGCTTCTTCGCCGCCGCCGCGCGGGTAGGGGCGGGCGCGCTCGGCGAGCGGGTGCATCCGCGGCGGCTGCTGATCGGTTCGGCCTTCCTCCTGGCGCTCGGCTGCGCGGGCCTGGCCATGGCGCAGGGCTATATCGGGATGGGCCTCTATGCGCTCGGGGTCGGCTCGGGCTTCGGGGTGGCCCAACTCGCCTGCACCCTCCTGCTGCTGCGCTATTTCGGGCCGAGCCGGAACCTGGAGCTGTTCTCGCTGATGTGCCTCTCGGGCGCGGCGGCCGCCTTCGGCCCCTATATCTCGGGCCTGATGCGGGACGCCTCTGGCGGCTTCGCCATGCCCTTTCTGGCCTGCGCCGTGGCGGCGGCGGGGGTGGGGCTCGCCGCCGCCTTGATGACGGCGCCCAAGGTCCGTACCTAGACCCTATGGCCCCGCGCATCCCGCAGATCCGAGACTGGCTCGACCGCAAGACCAGCGCCCTGCTGGTGATCGGCCTGCAGGTCGGGGTCTCCTCGCCCAAGGGCGCGATGGCGAAGGGCGGCGTCGATGTGTCCGCCATCCAGGCCGCGATCGAGATGCAGCGCGAGCTGATGATGATGGCCAGGGGCGCGCTCGTGCCGCCGGTCACCGCCCGCTGCATGACAAGGCCCGAGACCGACAACCCGGCCTGGCTGAAGCGCCGCGCGCGGCTGGGGCTGGGGCCCGACACCAGTAACCGCGAGCTTGAGGGCGGCGGCGACTTCTATCCCTCGCGGCCGGCCCAGCCGGGCGAGATCGCCGTCTATACCAACGGTTATTCGGCCTTCCAGAACTCGACCCTCGACGAGCGGATGAAGCAGCTCGGGATCGACACCCTGGTGGTCTGCGGCCAGACCACCGACCTCTATGTCGACGCCACGGTGCGCGACGGCTGGGCGCGCGGCTATCAGATGTTCGTGGTGGCCGACGCCTGCGCCGCCTACGACGAGGGGCGGCACACGGCGGCGCTGGAAGCGATGGCGCGCGACTACGCCATCCTGATCGAACGCCGCGACGTCGAGGACGCCTGGACGGGGTAGGGCTCTAGGCCTCGCCCCAGAGCCGCACGGCTGTCTTGACCACCAGCTCCAGCTTGCGCCGCTGCTCGTCCTCGGTCAGGGCGTTGCCGTGATCGGTGGAGGCGAAGCCGCACTGAGGCGCGATGCCGAGCTGGTCCATGTCGACATATTTGGAGGCTTCCTCGAACTGGCGGGTCAGCCAGTCCTCGGGCTCAAGCTGCGGCGTCTTGGTGGTGATGAAGCCGGCCATGATCCGCTTCTTGCCCTTGGGCAGGAGTTTCAGCGGCTCGAGCCCGCCGGCCCGGTCGGTGTCGTACTCCATGAAATAGATGTCGACGCCCGTGCGGTTGAAGATGGCGTCGGCCGCCGCGTCGTAGCCGCCCGAGGCCGCGTGGGTGGAGCGGAAGTTGCCCCGGCACATGTGCATGCCGATGACCATGTCGGCCGGGCGGTCCTTGATCGCCTCGTTCAGCATCCAGGCGTAGCGGTCGATCAGCCAGTCCGGATCCTGGCCCATGGCCTTGCGCTTCTCGCGCTGGGTCGGGTCGCCGAGGTAGGCGAAGAAGATGTCGTCGAGCTGCAGATAGCGGCAGCCGGCCGCGTAGAAGGCGGCGACCGCGTCCTTGTAGGTGCGCGCGATGTCCGAAAACAGCAGGTCCGGGTCCTTGTATTCCGGCACGCGGACGTCGGCGGGGTCGGTGCGGAAATGGACGCAGGACGGGCCCGGGATGGAGATTTTCGGGCAGACCTTGGTGTGGTCCTTCACAAAGGCGAAGTGGGCCAGCATGGGGTGATCGGCCCGGAAGCCGAGCCTGCCGTTGATCACCGGCTGGACCGGCGGGATCTTGACGCCGTGGAACTGGACGCCCTCGCCCCGGACCTCCATCTCCATCCCGTCGAGCATGCCCATGAAATCGTAGTGCCAGAAGGCGCGGCGGGCCTCGCCGTCGGTGACGACCTTCAGTCCCACATCCTCCTGCATCCGGATCAGGCCGACGATCGCCTGGTCCTCGATGGCCTTCAGCTCGGCGGCGGGAAGTTGGGCGGCCCGGGCCTGAGCCAGGCGAGGGGGGCGGAGCAGGCTGCCGACGTGGTCGGCGCGGAAGGGGGGCGTGGGCATGGCGTTTTCTTCGTTCTGCGTTTCTGCGATGCGGTGAGAGATGCGAGTCTTACGCCTTCGGGACGGTCCGGTCCTCCTCGGGGTTCACCGGAGCATGGGCGGGGCGGCTAGATCCCCGCGTACCATTCGTAGCCGTGGTCTTCCCAGAAGCCGCCCTTTCCGCCGTTGATCGAGGCGAAGCTCTTCACCACCTCGATCCGGGTGACGTATTTTGCGTGTTTGTAGCCGAGGAAGCGCTCGACCCGCAGACGCAGCGGGAAGCCGTGGCTGACCGGGAGCAGGCTGCCGTTCATGGCGTAGGCCAAGATGGTCTGAGGATGCCAGGCGTCGGCCATCTCGATGCTTTCATAGTAGTCGCCGGCCGGGGTTCCGGTCTGGCCGATGTTGTCGGCGCAGTGGAAGACGACGTAGCGGGCTTCCTTTTGCACCCCCGCCGCCTTCAGCAGCAGGGCGAGCGGCGCGCCGGTCCACTGGCCGATGGCGCTCCAGCCCTCGACGCAGTCGTGGCGTGTGATCTGGGTGCGCGAGGGCAGGCGGCGCAGTTCGGGCAGGGAGAGTTCGAGCGGATGGTCGACGAGGCCGTCGACCCGCAGCCGCCAGTTTCGGAAACCCGAGCGCAGGTCGGCCCAATAGGCGTCGGTGTTGGGGTGCTGGGTGCCGTTGGAGCGGAAGCTGGGCGAGAGATCGGCCTTGGTGAACTCGCGGGCCAGGGGCTGGCCGGCGAGCAGCAGGCGTTGGGTCGTGTGGGTCAGGCCCTCGGCGGCGGCGAGGACGCGGCGGAAGCTCGGGCTGTTGTTGAGCTGTTCGCAGCCGGCGAGCAGCAGGCCGGCCCCGGTGACGAGCGCGGCGCGGCGGGTGATGAGGCTCATTGGTCGGGCTCCCGCGGCACGACATAACGGCCGGTGATCATCGAACGGACCTCGTTGACCGGCCCGGCCAGGACGACCTCGATCAGGTGGACGGCGACGAAGCCGACGATCAGGCCGGCGGAGATGAAGTGCAGGCTGCGGGCCGAGGCGCGGCCGCCGAAGAGATCGAGCAGCCAGGGGAAGGCGGCGTTCATCCCCGGCGACATGGTCAGGCCGGTGGCCAGCATCATTGGCAGAAGCAGGAAAAGGGTCAGGAGATAGGCCAGCTTCTGCAGCACATTGTAGCGTTTGGCCGCCTCGCCGGTGGGGTGTTTCAGCCGGATGTGGTCGATCACCGAACGGCCGAAGCCCCTCCAGTCGGCCCTGGTGGGGGCGAGGTCGCGGGTCAGGTGGCCGGAGAGGATGGTCCAGAGGGCGTAGGCGATCCCGTTCAGCACGAAGAGCCAGGCGAAGAAGAAGTGCCAGCGCCGGCCGTCGGCGAGGTTGGGGTAGTTGGGGATGGTGAGCCAGCCCGGCCACTTCTTCAGCTCAAGCCAGGCGGGGTCGAAGTCGGCGCCGTACTGGCCCCAGTGCAGGCGGGGGTATGCGTTGAAGATCTGCAACCCGCTCATCAGCAGGAGCAGGAGAGCGAGCGCGTTCAGCCAGTGCCAGATCCGAACCGGCAGGCTGTGGCGGCGGATGACTTCGGGGGCGCTCATGCGCCGGGGCTCACGACGCGGGCGGGGAGGTCGATGTCGCAGGGGCTGAAGACCTCGCGGCGCTCCTTCTTCACGGCCTCCAGGACGGGGGCGAAGGCCGGGCCGCGCGTGTCCATCACCTCGATGATCGGGCGCTGGGCGGCGGGGATGTCGGCCATGATCCGGGCGCGGACGATGGTGTCGGGCTTGGGCGGGGGCGAGCCGTCCTCGATGGCGCCCACCACATCCTGCCCAACGATCACCCGGCCCCAGGCGGTGAAGGTCCCCTCCAGGTTGGAGGCGCGGCCGCGCATGAAGAAGTACTGGGCGTTGGCGCTGTCGGGGTTGTCGGCCTGGTGGGCCAGGGCGGCGACGCCGGGGCAGAAGAGGGCGTGCCCCTTCTGGCCGCCGGGGTCGAGCTTCACCGGCAGGGCGCCGACATAGCCGAACTCGCTGTCGGCCGGGCCGGGGCCGACCGCGACATAGAGGGGGACGGCGGCCCTGCCGAACTCGAACTCGCGCTTGAGGTTGGGCAGGCCCGAGGGGGCCTTCATATTCCCGCCTTGGGCCATGAAGCCCTTAAGCACCCGGTAGAAAGGCATGTTCGTCATCTTGCCCTGGCGGGCCAGGGCCTTCATCCGGGCGACATGCTGGCGGGCGATCTCCGGATGCAGCTCGACCACGATCCGCCCCTTGGAGGTGTCGATGATCAGGGTGTTTGCCGGATCGACCGCGCGCCAGTCGGCGATGGGGGGCGGCGGGGCCGGGACGGCCGCGGGGGCGGCGGCCACGGCCAGTAAGGCGGAGGCGATCAGCGCGGGCATCATGCGAGGTCTCCGAACAGGGCGGGGGGGAGATTAGCCCTCCCCGTTGACGCCGCCACCCCTCCCGTAGCCTATGACGTAAAAGTTGGGGGAGACGGCGTGGCGATAGAGACGGGCAAGCCCTGGTGGCGGATGCTCTATGTCCAGGTGATCACGGCCATCGTGATCGGGGCGCTGCTGGGCGCCTTCTTCCCCAAGCTCGGGGCCTCGATGAAGCCCTTGGGCGACGGATTCATCGCCCTGATCAAGATGATGATCGCGCCGGTGGTGTTCTGCACCGTGGTGCACGGCGTGGCCTCGATGCGCGACATGGCGCGGCTCGGGCGCATCGGGCTGAAGGCGATTCTGTATTTCGAGGTGGTCTCGACCTTCGCTCTCGCCCTGGGCATGGCCGCCGCCCACCTGATCCAGCCCGGCGTCGGCTTCAACATCGATCCGGCGACCCTCTCCAACGATGCGGTGGCCGGCTACGTCAAGCGGGCCGAGGGCGAGGGGATCGTGCCCCACCTGATGGCCGTCATCCCCACCACCTTCTTCGACGCCTTCGCCAAGGGCGACCTGTTGCAGGTGCTGCTCGTGGCCATCCTGTTCGGGGTGGCCGTGGCCAAGCTGGGCGAGACCGGGGAGAAGATCGTCGGTGGGATCGAACTGATCTCCAAGGTCTTCTTCAAGATCATCGGCATGATCGTCCACCTGGCCCCCATCGGCGCGTTCGGGGCCATGGCCTTCACCGTCGGCCAGTACGGGGCCGACAGCCTGATCAAGCTCGGCCAGCTCGTCCTGACCTTCTACGCCACCGCCCTGATCTTCGTCTTCGGGGTGCTGGGGACCATCGCCGCGCTGACGGGCTTCAACATCTTCCGCTTCCTCGTCTACATCCGCGAGGAGCTGCTGATCGTGCTCGGCACCTCGTCATCCGAGCCGGCTCTGCCGGGGATGCTGCGCAAGCTGAAGAACCTCGGGGCGTCCGAACCGGTTGTCGGTCTCGTCATCCCGACCGGCTACAGCTTCAACCTCGACGGCACCAACATCTACATGACCCTGGCCGCCCTGTTCCTGGCCCAGGCCACGGGCGCGCACCTGACCCTCGGCCAGGAGCTCGGTCTGCTGGGCGTCGCCATGCTGACCTCCAAGGGCGCCTCGGGCGTCACCGGGGCCGGCTTCGTCACCCTGGCGGCGACCCTGGCCATTGTTCCGGCCATCCCGATCGAGGCCCTGGGCATCCTGCTGGGCATCGACCGCTTCATGTCGGAGTGCCGCTCCCTGACCAACCTCTGCGGCAACGGCGTGGCGACCCTGGTGGTGGCCAAGTGGGAGGGCGAGCTCGACATGGAGACCCTGACCCGCGAGCTGAAGGAAGGGTCTCCGAGCGGGGTGGAGCTGGACGAGAAGGCCTAGGCCAGAGCCGTTCTTGGCCAGCGCAGCGCTGTCCAGACCACCGCCAGCGTCAGGGCGGCGTCGACCGTCCCGAACAGGAGGTAGTAGGGCTGGGCGTTCTTCATCGTCAGGATGACGATGGCCGTATAGGCGAGGCCCACCGCCACATTGAGCCAGCGGCCAACCACCGGCTTCAGCGCCAACGACAGCATCACCATCAGGCTCGGGACGATCATCGAGGCCGATACCGCGAGCAGCACCGTCGGGGTCGCCTCGCCCAGCGGCCCCATCATCCCCTTGTTCATCGCCTCCATCCGGCCGGGGCGGTAGAGGGCGAAATAGTCGCCGTAGACGTAGCAGAACATAGTGGCGACCCAGAGCGCCGTGAGCTTGAGTTGCGTGGGCGCCTTGAAGGCTTCAAGCGGATTGCGGTCGGTCATCGTCCCCTCCGGTCTGACAGACCTAGAGGCGGCGAGGAGGCTGGACGGATGCAGCCCGTCTGGATTTTTTAGCCGGCGCTCCCCAACGCCGCCGGCAGCACCCGCGCCAAAAGGGCCGCGTACTCGGCCTGGCCGTCCTCGGCCGCGATCAGGTCCTGGCGGATCTCAAGCTCGACATAGGGCAGGCCCCGGCCGATGGCGTGCAGCGGGATGGTGTAGTCGGTGCCGTCCATCTTGTAGGGCTCGTTGTCGCCGCAGTTGAGCCGCTCTTCGCGTCGGAGTTCGGCCAGCACCGCGTCGGAGAAGCGGCTGTCGTGCAGGTGCAGGACGCCCATCAGCCAGGGCCGCGCCACATCGCGCATCACCGGCGTGAAGCTGTGGATCGCCACCATGGCGGTCGAGAGGCCCCGCGCCGCGCGGGCGTCGAGCTCGGCGGCGATGGCGGCGTGATAGGGGGCGTGGATCAGCGCCAGCCGCTCGGCCCGGTCCTCGAGCGAGAGATCGAGGTTGGCGGGGATGGTGGTCCCGTCGCTGACCTCGGCGATGGAGTCGGGCTGGCCCGACGCGCGGTTGCAGTCGATCACCAGCCGCGAATAGCGCTGCAGGATGCAGGGCGCCTGCAGCAGCTCGGCCAGTTTCCCGGCCACGCCCGCGGCGCCGATGTCCCAGGCGATGTGGCGCTCGAACGCCTCGGGCGATAGGCCCAGGTCGCCCAGGCCTCCGGGCACGGCTCGCCCGGCGTGATCGCAGATGATCAGGAAGGGGGACTCGGCGGCCGCGTTCAACACAACGGCGGGGGAGGGGTCGCCCGGCTCGAACAGTCGCCTCGACACTTGAACTTTGACCTTCCTAGGCTTTCTCTACGGCGCCCATCCTGGCCGCCCAGGCCGCCGCGGACCATCATTACAGCGACTCGCCCCCGCGCGGCGCATGGAACGGTTCGGCCTTGGCCGACGTTGGCGTGGACTTCGAAGGTGGATGTCCATGCTGGAACTGAGCGAGACCCGTAGGCCTTGGCGGCCTGAGCAAACCCCGCGCGCCCCGTCGCGCCAAACCACAGGCGGCGCCATGCGCATCCGGGCCGGTTACGAGATCGCCTACGACTGTCCGGCGCCGACGCCGCTGCTGTTGCTGCTGAACGTGCATCCGTCGCGGCGGCGGGATCTGATCACGCACGACACCATCTATGTCGAGCCGAACGTGCCGCTGACCCAGCATTTCGACGGATTCGGCAACTTGGCGACCCGCGTGCTGGCCCCGGCCGGGCGGATCACCTTGAGGTCGGAGTTCATCGTGCAGGATTCGGGTCTGCCCGATCCCGTCTCCTGGGACGCGGTCCAGCATACGGTCGAGGACCTGCCGGACGAGACGCTGATTTTCCTTCTGGGCAGCCGCTATTGCGAGACCGACCGGATGACCAATCTGGCCTGGTCGCTGTTCGGAAACACCCCGCCCGGCTGGGCCCGGGTGCAGGCCATCGTCGACTACGCGCACCAGCGGATCGATTTCGGCTATCACCACGCCCGCGCCACCAAGACCGCCTTTGAGGCGCACGAGGAGCGGCGAGGGGTCTGCCGCGACTTCGCCCATCTGGCGGTGACCCTGAGCCGCTGCATGAACATCCCGGCCCGCTACTGCACCGGCTATCTGGGCGACATCGGCGTGCCCTGCAGTCCCGCCCCGATGGATTTCTCGGCCTGGTTCGAGGTCTATCTCGGCGGCGACTGGCATACGTTCGACGCCCGTCACAACACGCCGCGCATCGGCCGGATCGTCATCGCCCGCGGCCGCGACGCCACCGACTGCGCCATCACCACCGCCTTCGGGACCGCCTTCCTCGCCAAGTTCGAAGTGATCACCGACGAAATCCGTTGAAGCAGAAACCTGCCGGGCTGCATTGCCGCTGACGTGGACCGCGCTAACAATGCCGGCCGTCGTGGGGCGAACGTCCAAACAACCGGAGTGGGAAACATGCGCAATTCAATCAAGGCGGCCGTGCTGTCGGCCGCGGCTATCGGCCTGTTCGTCGGGGGCGCGAGCCTGGCGGCGACCGCCAAGCCCGATCCTAAGTTCAGCTTCTTCATCACCAGCGCCGGCTCGGGCAAGGGCGCCGACCTTGGCGGTCTCGCGGGCGCCGACGCGCACTGCAACGCGCTGGCCAAGGCGGCCGGCTCGACCAAGACCAACTGGAAGGCCTATCTGTCGACCACCGGCGCGGGCGGCGTGAACGCCAAGGACCGGATCGGCAAGGGCCCCTGGTACAACGTCAACGGCGTCGAGGTGGCCAAGGACGTGGCCGAGCTGCACGGCGCGGCGCCCAATATGCAAAAGCAGACCGAGCTCACCGAGAAGGGCACGGTGGTCAACGGCCGGGGCGACACCCCCAACATGCACGACATCCTGACCGGCTCGAACATGGACGGCACGGCCTCGGCCAACACCTGCTCCAACTGGACCTCGAGCGCGGAAGACGGTTCGGCCCACGTCGGCCACTTCGACCGTCAGGGCGGCGGGGTGAACCCGACCTCCTGGAACTTCGCCCACCCGTCCTCGGGCTGCAGCCAGGCCAAGCTGATCGCCACCGGCGGGAATGGTCTGTTCTTCTGCTTCGCGCCGAACTAGGCGAGGCCCCCCTCACCCTCTCCGCTTCGCGGGGCCCCTCCCTCTCCCCACTGGGGAGAGGGTTTGGGGCGAGGGGGCTCAGCCGCCCCCGCGCTTCCTCGCGTTCAGGACGTTCGAGGGTGAGAACTGGTCGGTGAGCACCCGGACCTTGGTGTCCCAGTCGACCCGCGTGTTGATCATCCCCATCAGCTCCCCGCGCTCGACGCCGCGCCGCAAGAGCTGCGGGTCCCATTTGGCCGCGTTGGCGCGCAGCTCCTCGGGGGCGGGCAGGCCGCCGAGCCGGGTCAGGATAATGCGGTTCCCGCTCTTCAGATTGTAGAAGGGGCCGAAGACGTCGGCGTAGGTCGCCGACTCATAGTCGTAGAGCTCGCTGGTCGACCAGGTGTTGGCGGCGAGCACGCCCCTCGGGGCCATGATCGACTTGACCTCCTGCAGGAACTCCCGGGTCAGCATGTGCTCGGGGATGTAGTCCTCGGCGAAGGCGTCGAGCATGACGATGTCGTAGTTTGGCTTGCTGCGCGCGGCCCGCTTCACGAACACCCGGCCGTCCTCGACGAAGACGCGGGTCTTGGCGGCCGGCTTGAAGTCGAAATACTTGCGCGCGACCCGATCGACGGCGGGGTCGATCTCGACGATGTCGAGCTGCACGCCGGGCAGCATCTTCTGGAGGGCGTCGGGGATGGTGGCGCCGCCCAGGCCGATGATCAGGATCTTCTTGGGGGCCGGGTCCACATAGAGGGACGCCAGCATCATGTGGGTGTAGTCGAAGATCAGGTGATCGGGGTTGGACATCAGCTTGCAGGACTCGCGGCCGACGTTGCGGCGGGCGCGGAACAGCAGGCACCGCTCGTCGCCGTCCTGGCGGACGAACAGGTTGCGGTAGAGCGACCGTTCCTCGTGCAGCACACCGGTTCTTGCGCTGACATTGGGCGATCCGAAGATGCCCGCCTGGGTGGATGAAGCGCCCACGCTCATCGCGGCGGCGGCGGTCAGGGCGGTGAGGAGCCAGCGTTTCATGCGGCGAGGGCCTTCGGGCTTTTGAGATTGAACACGGCGGCGAGCGCCCCGAGCGTGCAGGAGATGGCGATGCCGCCCAGGAGGATGGCGTTCACGTCCCACCACAGCACCAGATAGAAGCTGGTCATCAGCGTCCCGGCGGACGAGCCGACGGTCGAGGCGAAATAGAGGAAGCCGGCGCTCTGGCCGCTCTGGGCGCCGCCGTCGCCCACCAGGATCTTCACCGCGACCGGCGAGACCATGCCCGAGAAGAAGGACGGGATCAGATAGAGGGCGAGACACGAAACCAGAGAGCCCGTGCGCGGATCCTGCACATGGTCGAACAGATAGTTCAGCATCGGGTCGGCCAGGAAGACCATCGGCAGGGCCGAGACGGCGGCCAAGGCGACCAGAAGCGACAGCCTCGGCACGCTCGCCCCGCTGCGAGAATAGAAGCCGCCGGCCAGATAGCCGAGCGCCAGCCCGAGCATGAAGACGAAGATCACCGAGCCCCACACATAGATGGAGGAGCCGAAGAAGGGCGAGATCAGCCGGCCGCCGAGAAGCTCGACCAGCATGACGAAAAAGCCCGACCAGGTGGCGACGGCGTAGCACCAGGCGGCCGCGCCGCGCCCGGCGGCGGTCGAAGGATGGGTGGTGATGTTAGCGCTCCCTGGTCTTTCCGCCAGGCTGCCGCCTGGCTCGGGCTGAAAGATGGCGGTTCCGTTTCGGCGGGGGAAGGGTAGAAATCAATCCGATGACCGCCTTGCTCCTCGCCGCCGCGCTCACCCTCCAGGGTTGGCCGGACACCGCCCAGGGGCGAGCCGAGGCTTTCGCCGCGATTCAAAGCCTCAATGTCGAGCTTCTGACCCACGACAGCGCCACCGCGACGCTGGAATCCTGGTGCGCCGTCCACCGGTTGGCGCCGGTCCCGCGCGTGGTCGCCCGGCGGGTGAGGATCGACAAGCCCGCCGACGCGCAGGTGCGCGCCGCGCTCGGCGTCGGCCCTGATGAGCCGGTCCGCTACCGCCGCGTGGATCTCGCCTGCGGGGACAAGGTGCTGTCGCAAGCCGACAACTGGTATCTGCCCGCCCGGCTGACGTCCGAAATGAACACCGCCCTCGAGACGACCGACACGCCGTTCGGCCGTGCTGTCGCCGCCCTCGGGTTCCACCGCCGCACGCTGTCGACCCGGCTGATCGATCCGCCGCTGGCCGAGGGCTGGGAGATGAAGCCGCCTCCGCCGCCCCGCCGCGGCCCGCTGCGCCTGGGTCCCGATCTGCTGCAGCACCGGGCTGTACTCGAAACCCCGGACGGCCGGCCCTTCAGCATAGTGGTCGAAACCTACCGCAAAGAGGTATTGGCCTTCCGATGACCAAGACCATCTCCCGCGCCGAGCTGCTCAGACTGATGGACGAGGTCGGCGAGCGCCCTGACGCCGCCCAGTATCGGATGCTGTCCGACCTCGTGATGGATGATCCCGTTGCCCAGTCGCTGGCCGGCATGGACCCGTTTTCGCCCGAGTACCGCGAGGCGGCGGTCGGTCTCTATTACGACCTGCGCGGCCGCTCGGACGGCTATGACGCGGTCCGCGACGAGGCCAATACCGAGCCCCTGGCCAAGGATCTGTTCCGCGGCCCCTCGCCCTGGGGGTTCCAGGACCCCAACCTCGCGGCCGAGTTCCTGCATTGCTGGGGCCATATGATCCGGCGCCTGGAGCTGACGCCCGGCGCGGCTCAGTCGGTGCTGGAGTATGGGCCGGGGTCGGGCCAGCTGCTGCTGACCCTGGCGCGGCTGGGGGTGAAGGCGCACGCGGTCGACATCGACGTCACCGCGCTGGAGTCGATCCGCCAGCAGGCCAAGGCCATGGGGCTGGAGGTCGCGACCGAGCGG